>NZ_CP041146.1:2448888-2755000 GCF_006494775.1 Nocardioides humi
GGAGCCCATCAACGGCGTCTCCCTGCAGGACTACGCCGACATGGCCCGCGACGCCCAGGCCCGCGGCATCAACGACGAGGCCGGGATGATCACCCTGGCCGAGGAGCGCGGGATCGACCCCGCGGACGCGAAGGCCGCGCTCGACGGCTGGGTCGCGCGGATGGGTCAGTCCCAGGCCGTGGGCCAGCAGTTCCGTCGCTTCCTCGGCTACTGAGGCCGCCCGCCATGGGCCTGTTCGGCGACTGGCAGCGGCTCAACCGCGCCAACAAGGAGTACCTCCGCTCGCAGGGACGGCCGACGTCGTACCTCGGGCAGGTGGCGGACATCCCGAACCAGATGCGGCAGGCGGCCGACGTCAGCGGGCTCGGCCTGCGGATGGCCCGGCACCTCGAGCTCACCAACGGCATCGGGCTGCCCGCGCGCGCCATCGTGCTGTCCGTCCAGCAGGTCGGGACGTACGCCGGCAGCACGCCCGTGCTGCGGGTGCGGGCCCGGATCGAGCCGGACGACGGCACCGAGCCGTACGTCACCGTCAGCGACCAGGTGGTCGCCGGCCTCCATCTCGCGCGACTGCGGCCCGAGGCGGAGCTGGCGGTGATGCTCGACCCGGCGAATCCGGCGGACTTCGCCGTCGACTGGATCCGCACGGGCCGGCTCGGCCCGCCTCCGCCGGGGTCGGTGCCGGGGCCGGGTGCACCCGGCGCGCGTCGTACGACGGAGGGGTGAGGGCCCCTCCGTGCTCGGCGCCGCCGGCCCACACCCAGGGAGCCGGCTCGTCAGTGCGAGCGAGGACGCCAGCGGGGCTTGAGGATCGTGCGCGCCACCTGATCCCTGATCCAGGACCCGGCGCGGTCAGCCGACCAGCCCAGCTCGGACACCATGAATCCGATCCGGTCGCGGGCGAAGTAGTAGAAGACGATGTCGACCACATCATCGTCACTGAGACCATCGGCCACCGCGTCGAGAGCACGCAGCCGCACGGCAATCTGGGTCAGCGCCTGCCGTTGCCGTTCCGTCGCGATCGCGAGCACCTTGGCCGCCTCCTCGTCATGGGGCGCAGTCTGCGAAACCACGCGGGTGACGTCGCCGAACTCCGCATGAATCCCGGCGTAGGCAGCAGCGAGGATCTGTAGAACCTCCCTCGGCGACTCCGCGTCTTCGACCGCGGCGATGACCGCTCGAATGCCGGGACCGGCCGTCCACCGGTCCATGAGGGTGCGAAGCAGGCCCTGCTTGCCGCCGCACTGCGCGTAGACCGTCGCCGGCGAGACCCTGCTGCGCTCAGCGATCTCCTCGACCTTCGTGGCGAAGTATCCCTGCGCCGCGAACAGCTCGCGCGCGGCCTCGACGACCGCCGCCTTGGTGGCGTCGGCGTACTCCTCACGGCGGGAACGGCGGCTGAGCGCGGAGGACTCGACATCGGTCACCCGGACACGCTCTCACGAGGCCTCGGCCCCACTCACCGGCCCCCGTCCCGGAGCGGACGGAAGAACTCCCTGATCTCGGCGACGAGAAGCTCCGGCTCCTCGGCCGGCGCGAAGTGACCTCCGCGCGGCATCTCGGCGTAGCGACGGAGGTCGAAGTAGCCCTCCGCCCACGACCGCGACGGCTTGAACAGCTCCTCCGGGAAGACAGCCACTCCGGTGGGAACGGGGACGCGGGGAGAGACCTCGCTGGTCGGTCTCCACGGGTTGCGGCGCGTCTCGGTGTAGTAGCGCGCAGCGCTTCCGCCACTCGCCGTCACCCAGTAGATCGTGAGCATCGTGCACAGGTCGTCCTTGGAGAACACCGCTTCGATGTCGCCGTCGTTGTCCGCCCAGGCCTGCCGCTTCTCGACCAGCCACGACGCGAGCGCGACGGGCGAGTCGACGAGGGCGTGCCCGATCGTGGCAGGCCGGGTGAACTGCTGCATGGAGTAGCCCGAGCCCCAGAGCTGATGCCGCAGCAGGCGCTCGGCCCACCGCTGCTCCTCCGGCGGGTAGTCGGTGCCCGGCATCGGCCCCGGCTCGAGCCATGGCAACAGGTGAAGGTGCAGGCCGACGACGTGGTCGGGGTACTTGTGACCGAGCTGGGCCGACACGAAGGCTCCCCAGTCGCCGCCCTGGGCCGCGTACCTGCCCACGCCCAGCCGCTCCGTCATCAGCTGGTGCCACAGGTCCGCCGTACGCCAGAAGTTGACGCCGTCCGCCGTCAGCGGTGTGGAGAACCCGTAGCCGGGCAGCGAGGGCACGACCACGTCGAAGGCGTCCGCCGGATCACCACCGTACGCAGCGGGATCGGAGAGGGGCCCGATCACCCTGCGGAGGTCCCAGAAGGTCCACGGCCAGCCGTGAGACATGACCAGGGGCAACGGCTCCGGCCCCACACCGGGCTGCGCGACGAAGTGCACGAGCACGCCGTCGATCGACTCCCGGAAGTGATCGAACGCGTTGATCGCTCGCTCGTGCACGCGCCAGTCGTAGCCTTCCCGCCAGTACTCCAGCAGGTCGGCGAGGTAGCGGTGGTCAGTGCCGTAGGTCCAGTCTCCTGCAGGGAACGTCTGGTCGAGCCGGGCTCTCTCCAGGCGACCCCGCAGGTCGTCGAGCACCCCGTCGGGCACCTCCACGACATACGGCGTCAGGCTCCTCAGGTCCATGCGCACTCCTTCAGCCAGAGCCTCGGTCACTCTTTTCAACTGTTACTTGAATGATTAGAGTCACACTCTAGTGAGGCCGTCAGAGCCGCCGCAACCGAGAGGACGCAGCCATGACCGCGACCCGACCCGAGACAGCCGACGACCTCGTTGCGCGGCTCGACACGCTCTTCCAGGGGCGAGGTGAGGAGCTGTCCGACCCGTACCCGCTCTACCAGGCGATGCGCGAGCACGTGCCGGCCGCCTTCGCGCAGGATGTGCTCGCGGTCTTCCGGTACGACGACGTGGTCGCAGTTCTGCGTGATCCGGCGACCTTCAGCTCGACCCGCATGTCGGGAACCCGGGTCCGCAACCTCCGCGAGCGCACACCCGCCGACCAGGTGCCGCTGCTCATGGACCTGGTCCAGAACGAGTCGCGGATGATGAACCAGGTCGACCAGCCCGACCACACCCGGCTGCGAGCGCTGGCCAACTACGCGTTCACTCCGCGGCGCATCGCGGTGATGCAGGAGCTGGTGCAGGCCCTGGTCGACGAGCTGCTCGACGAGGCGCTCGCCCGCGGCGACGAGGTCGTCGACATCGTCCCCGCTCTCTCCTACCCCCTCCCCTACCAGGTGATCACACGGATGCTCGGCTGTTCGCCCGAGCGCGCCGAGGACGTCCGGCTGTGGAGTGCGGAGATCGGTCGGGCCATCGGCACGGGATACTCGAACATCGCCGAGGCCCATGAGGCGCTCACGGCGTTCCGCGCCTACCTGCAGGAGCTCATCGAGGAGCGCGAGGTCACGCCGCACGACGACCTGCTCGGCGCCCTGGTGAGCGCGGAGACCGAGGGCGTGCGGCTGACCAAGGAAGAGCTGGACGCGATGTTCGTCCTCCTGCTCTTCGCCGGCCATGAGACGACGACGAACCTCATCGGCAACGCGCTCAAGGCGCTGGCAGTCCACCCGCAGCAGCGGCTGGTCATGCTGGAGCGCCCGGAGGACACGACACGGGCGGTCGAGGAGTTCCTCCGCTACTGCAACTCCGTCCATTTCATCCACCGCACAGCCGTGGCCGACACCGTCATCGCGGGCACACCCGTCCAGGCCGGACAGACGGTGCGGTGCATGATCGCCTCCGGCAACCGTGACGCGCGGGTCTTCGACCGCGCTGACGAGCTGGACCTGCTCCGCCCGCGGGACCCGAAGCACATCGGCTTCGGCTACGGCATCCACGTCTGCCTGGGATCGTGGCTGGCGCGGATGGAGATCCAGGTGGCCGTCGAGACGATCGTCCGCCGGTTCCCGGACTACGCGGTCGTCGGCGAGGTGCCGATGCGGCCCAACCTGATGCTCAGCGGACCCGAGCAGCTCCGGCTGCGACTGCGCTGACCGTCGGCAACACGGCTGCAGTGTCCCGTCAGGACACTAGCCCAGCAGTGCCTCCGTCGGATCGCCGAGCACGCGGGCGACGTCGCACAGCACCGCCGATCCCAGCTCGCCGTCCACGAGCCGATGGTCGAAGGAGAGCGCGAGCTGGCTGACCCGGCGGACGACGATCCGGCCCTCGTGCACCCATGGCATCTCCCGGATCGCGCCGAACGCCAGGATCGCCGCCTCACCCGGATTGAGGATGGGCGTGCCGGCATCGACACCCAGGGCGCCGATGTTCGTGATCGTGATCGTCCCTCGCGAGAGCGCGTCGATGCTCGCGCGGCCGGCCCTGGCGCGGGTGATCAGGTCGTCCAGTGCTACGGCGAGATCCCGGAGTCCGAGGCGCTGCGCGTCCTTGATGTTCGGTACCAGCAGTCCTCGTGGCGTGGCGGTGGCGATGCCGAGGTTGACGTAGTCCGCCCGGACGATCTCCTGCGCCGGATCATCCCACCAGGCATTGATGTCCGGGTTCCTCCGGACGGCGACCAGCAGAGCGTGCGCGACCAGGAGCAGCGGGGTCACCCGGACGCCCTCCCAGTCCCTCCGCATGCGGAGGGAGGCGGTCAGCTCGAGGGTCCTCGTCATGTCGACTGCGAGCCACTCGGTCACGTGAGGCGCCGTGAACGCCGAGCTCGTCATCGCCTGGGCGATGCGCTTGCGGACACCTCGGACGGGCTCGCGGTGCTCCGCGGCGACGACGGGTGAGATCGTCGGCTCCGGCTCCGGCATTGCCGACCGGGCACGCAGGTGCCGGCGCCGGGCGGCCATCGGAGCCGGGGCGGTGCCGACCAGCACCAGCGGCGCCTCCTCGGCGCCGGTCTCTGCGGGGTCAGGTCCGGAGGCGGGCCGAGGATCGGGCTCACGTCCCCGAACCGGGTCCGGGGCAGGCGCCGCAGCCGGGGTCGTCGCCGTACCGACGGAGACCAGCGGCATCCCGACGAGGACGGTGTCGCCGGGAGCCGCGTGCAGCTCGACGACAGTGCCGGCGACCGGGCTCGGGAGCTCGACCACCGACTTCGCGGTCTCGATGTCGCACAGGATCGTGTTCACCTCCACGCGATCACCGACCCCGACATGCCACACCACGAGCTCGGCCTCGGTCAGGCCCTCCCGACATCGGGGAGGAGGAAGTCGTACCGCTCGCCCATCATCGGCCTCTCTGGTAGCCGAGCACGCGGTCCACGGCATCGAGGACCCGGTCCACGTCGGGCAGGAACTCGTCCTCGACACGGGCAGGTGGGTAGGGAAGGTCCCACGCGCCGACCCGCAGCACCGGCGCGGCGAGCTCCTCGAAGCACCGCTCCGTCACCGCAGCAGCGATCTCGGCGCCCAGGCCGAGGAAGGTCGACGCCTCGTGGACGACCACCATCCGTCGTGAGCGCCGGGCCGCGGAGACCAACGCGTCGACATCGAGGGGCGACAGCGTCCGGGCATCGAGGACGCCGACCGAGTAGCCGTCCTCGGCAGCGGCCGCCGACGCCGCCAGCGCCGTGCCCACCGACGGTCCGTAGGCGACCAGCGTGCAGTCGTCGCCGACGCGCAGCACCCGCGCGCGGTCGAGGTCGAGACCGGGTTCCGGCCCGACCGGGCCCTTGTCCCAGTAGCGCCGCTTCGGCTCGAAGAAGATCACCGGGTCGTCCAGGTCGATGGCCTGACGGATCATGTGGTGCGCGTCGTGCGGAGTGGCGCAGGCGACCACACGCAGGCCGGCGGTGTGCGCGAAGTAGGCCTCGTTGGACTCGCTGTGGTGCTCGACAGCGCCGATCCCTCCACCGCAGGGGATGCGGATGACGACGGGAAGAGCGAGGCGGCCGCCCGAGCGCGCCCGGAGCTTCGCCAGCTGGCTCACGATCTGGTCGAACGCCGGGTAGACGAAGCCGTCGAACTGGATCTCGCAGACCGGGCGGAAGCCACGCAGCGCAAGGCCGATCGCCGTGCCGACGATGGCGGACTCCGCGAGCGGGGTGTCGACGACCCGGTCGGCGCCGAACTCGCGGGACAGCCCGTCGGTGACCCGGAAGACGCCGCCGAGCACGCCGACGTCCTCCCCGAGGACCACCACCCGGTCGTCGTCCTGCATGGCCCGGCGCAGGCCGGCGTTGATGGCGCCGCCCATGGTCATGGTCTCCGGTGCGACGGCACCGGCATGCGTCGCCGCGGTCACGCCGGGACCTCCTCGAGGCTGCGCAGCATCCGGTGCCGCTCGGCGAGCTCCCGCTCCACATCGAGCCTGGACGCGGCGTACGTGCTCGCGAAGACGTCGTCCAGGTCCGGATCGGGGATCGCGCGACACTCCTCACGGACCCGGAGCGCCAGCTGCTCGGCCTCCGCCTGCACGTCGTCGAAGAAGTCGGCCGGTACGCCGGAGGCACGGAGGATCCGGTCGACCCGGTCGATCGGGTCGCGGGCGGTCCAGTCCGCGACCTCGTCGTCGGACCGGTAGCGCGTGGGATCGTCCGAGCTGCTGTGACCGGCGCGGCGATAGGTCACGGCCTCGACCAGCGCCGGCCCCTTCCCGGCACGGACCAGCTCGGCTGCCGCGGCGGTGACGGCGTGAACGGCGAGCACGTCGTTGCCGTCCACCACGAACGAGGCGATGCCGAACCCGGCGGCCCGTTGGTGCACCGAGGTCCTCATCTGCAGCGCCGCAGGGGTCGAGATGGCCCACTGGTTGTTCTGGCAGAGGAACAGCAACGGCAGGGATGCGGCGGCCGACCAGTTGAGCGCCTCGTTGACATCGCCCTGGCTGGACGCACCGTCCCCGAAGTAGGCCACGACCAGCTCGTCGCTCCCGGCCAGCCGGGCGCCGGCGGCGTACCCCGTGGCGTGGAGTGTCTGGGTGCCGAGAACCAGGGAGTAGAGATGGAAACGACGCTCGGCGACGTCCCAGCCGCCGTGCGTGCATCCGCGCCACTGCGCAAGGAGCTCGCTCGGGCGCACGCCACGATGCAGGGCGACGGCGTGCTCCCGGTAGCTGGGGAACACCATGTCGGTCTGTCTCAGGGCCTGCGCCGACCCGACCTGGGCCGCCTCCTGGCCCCAGGCCATCAGCCACAGGCTGAGCTCGCCCTGCCGCTGGAGGGCGAGTGCCTCGTGGTCCAGCCGGCGTGCGAGGACCATGTCGCGGTAGCAGGTCCGGGCGAGCTCCACGTCGATGCCGTGCCGGGCGCCGTCCTCGGTGACGGACCCGTCGGGACGGACGAACTGCAATGGCTGAGGGCTAGCTGGTCGCGCGACCGGCGGAGGGACGGACATGAGCACTGCTCCTTGCCTGTGGGCACGGGGGTGAGAGGCACGCCCACGGCGATACCGGAGATCGTCCGGTCGCTCGGGTTCGGCGTGGCTCCAGCCTGACGGGGAGCGCCGCGAGCCGGGATCACCCGTTCGGGGACCATCTGCTCACCACCTGACGCGGCGGCCCTCCGCGAACGCCCGTGGCCCCGCCTGGCCCGCCTCCCCGGCCCGCAGCCGGTGCCACTCGGCATCGCTCACCTCGCGACGGGGTCGCTCGAGGAGCCGCTCGCCACCGACGGCGGTGTAGAAGGCACGCTTGAGGGCATGCAGTGCCTCCGGTGAGCGGCTGGCGAGGTCCGCCGCCAGATCGAGTGCTCGCGTCAGCACCTCGGCGCGCGGAGCCACGAGGTTGACCAGGCCGCGCTGCCACGCCTCGCGGGCCGACACCGGCCGGGCGGTGGCCATCCACTCGAACGCGACCTTGGTGCCGACATGCTCGGCGAGACGCACGGTCCCGCCCATGCTCGGGAAGAGACCGTGCCGGATCTCGGTGTAGACCAGCTGGGCGTCCTGGTCCGCGACCACCAGGTCGCACGCGAGCAGCAGCTCGGCTCCCCCGGCGTACGCGGAGCCCGTGACGGCCGCGATGACCGGCTGTGGCACCCAGTGGTTCACCAGGCCGAGGAAGCCCCACTGCTCCTGGCCCTCCGCGTTCGGCGTCCTGCCGGCGGCGACCTCCTTGAGGTCGGCCCCCGAGCAGAACGCTCCGTCGCCGCCGGCGGCCACGACAACAGCCCGAACCTGCTCGTCGGCCGCCGCCTGCTCGAGCGCCTCTCCCATCGCCGTGGCCATCGCACGGTTCACCGCGTTGTGCACCGCGGGGCGGTTCAAGGTCAGGAGCAGCACCGGTCCGCGGCGGTCGAGGAGGAGCGGTGGCTCACCGGTCACGCGCGGAGCTTGTCGGCGAACCAGTCGGCCATGTGGGCGACGGCGTAGGCCTGGTGGTCGTAGCTGCAGTGCAGACGGCCGGCGGCATCGTAGATCTGGACCGTCACGTCGTCCACCGTGAGTGCGTCCACGAACCTGCGAGCGCCCTCGATGTCCATGATCAGGTCCTGCGTCCCGTGCATGACGTAGACGGGCACGTCGATCTTGTCGGCGACACCGTCGAGGGTGAACCTGGCCAGCTTCTCCCTGGCCTCCGCGTCGTCACGGGAGCCGGTCAGCCACTGCAGCTGCGCCTGGAGCGGCGGGTACCACTCGTAGAAGTCGGTGAGGATGCTCCAGGTCCCGCACCATGCGGCGACCGCCTTGACCCGCGGCTCGAAGGCCGCGACGCGTGGGGCGTAGTAGCCACCCAGGCTCACGCCCGCGACACCGATACGGTCCATGTCGACGTCCGGGAAGGTCTGCAGGTGGTCCAGCACCGCCGCGGCCGGCACCTCGTAGTCATGACGGCTGTAGATCTGCTTGAACCGCAGTGAGCTGCCCCGGCCCGGGGTGTCGACGAGCACGAGGTTCATGTCACGTGCCGGGAACTGGCTGCCTCCGAGGAAGTAGAGCTCCTCCGCCCAGGAGTCGGCCCCGCCGAGGAAGAGCACCGTGGACCGACGCCTGCCCGACGTGTCCGGACGCACGAGATAGCCGTCCAGGGTCTGACCGTTCTCGTACGGGACATGGATGCGCTCGATCCTGCCGCCCTGGTGGCCCGCCGCGTCCTGGAAGCATCGGGTGCCCTCCGTGTACGCCTCGACCCGACTCTCGTGGTCGGACGGGAGGAAGAACTCCGAGTGCCGCCAGTAGCTGCCCGCGCGGAACAGTGCCGCCGCACCCGTCACGACGTGGCCCGCGTCGATCTGGTCCCGCCCGTGCCGGGCCAGGTCGACGGCCGTCTGCCGCCACTCGCGATGCCAGACGTCGTCATCGGTGCTGTCCCCGATCCGCGCTGCGGTCCGCGCGCACTCGAAGAGGTCGGCACCGCCGACGGGCACCTGCGCCAGGAGGCGCATCGTCTGCAGGGACCAGTCCTCGTGCTGCGGGAAGAGCTCGATGAGCTGGAGTTCGTCGGTCACGTGCCGGCCTTTCTCGAAGGATGGGAGCACCACCCTCTCCGGGGCGGCCCTCGGGTCGCAGGACCCCTTCGGGTACTTCCCGCCGGGCCCGGACGCCGGGCGCTCAGAGGCCGTCGAGGTCGGCCCACGCCGTTCCGGCGGCGATCGCCGCGCGGTGGGCCACCAGCCGCTTGGCGGAGTTCACACAGAGGGCACCGACCAGCCGGTCGGCGGTGCCGTAGACGACCTCCAGCCGGCCGTCGGCGGCATTCAAGACCTTCGCCCGGTCCGCGCCCTCCGTGCTCCCGACGAACCGCAGGTTGGCCGACCACTGGTCCGACCACACGAACGGTACGGCGGCGTACGGCTCGGGATGACCGAGCAGCGTCGCGGCCGCGTGCCAGCCCTGCTCCGCCGCCGTCGTCCAGTGCTCGACACGCAGATGTCGGCCGTACAGCTCGTGGCGCCAGCGCGCCACGTCGCCGGCGGCGACGACTCCGGGTGCCGACGTGCGCAGGGTCGCGTCGCAGACGACGCCGGCGTCGACATCGAGCCCACTGCCCGCCAGCCAGTCCGTCGCGGGGGCCACGCCCACCCCGGCCACGACCGCGTCGGCGAGGATCGATCCACCATCAGTGGTCTCCACCCGGACCGCGCCGGGCTTGCCGTGCACCTCGGAGACACGGGCGCCACAGCGAAGGTCCACACCGTGTGCGGCGTGGAGCTCGGCGACCCACGCACCGGCCTCGGAGCCGAGGTGACGGTAGAGCGGCACCGGGTCGTTCTCGAGAACGACGACCTCGACCCCCCGTGCCCGGGCCGCCGCGGCGATCTCGAGCCCGATGAACCCCGCACCGACGATGCACAGCCGGCGGGAGCCGATCACCGCGTCGTGGACCGCCGCGAAGTCGTCGACCGTCCGAAGCATGTGCACCAGGGGCGAGGATGCGACCGGACCGGAACGGCGAGGCGCAGCCCCGGTCGCGATCACCAGGCCGTCGTACGACATCGTCGCCTGCCCGACCCTCAGCTCGCGGCGTACCGGGTCGAGCGCGGAGGCGGGCGTGCCGAGCAGGAGCTCGATGCCCCGCTCCTCGTACCACGCCCGGTCGTGCAGCTCCGTCGCCGCGAGGCTCCCCGACTGGAGTGCCTGCTTGGAGAGCGGCGGCCGGTCGTAGGGCAGGTGGGTCTCGGCGCCGACCAGCGTCAGCCGCCCGGCGAAGCCGAGGTCTCGGAGGCGCTCGACCGCACGCACTGCGGCGATCGAGCCTCCGACCACGATGACACGGTCCACGTCACTCCGTCACGAGCGCGAGTGCCTTGGCCGGGCAGGCCCGGACAGCAGCCTCGACGACAGCGCGCTGGTCGGGTGTCGGGTGGGCCTCGAGCACGACCACCTTGCCGATCTCCTCGTTGAGGTCGAAGACGGCAGGTGCCTCCATCAGGCAGCACGCGTAGCCCTGGCAGGCATCGAGGTCGGCGGCGACGGTGAGTGACATGTCCAGATCCTTCGGCTAGTGCGAGTCCAGGAGGTGGGGCAGGTCGGGCGTGACGACGGCGAGTCGGGCCGCCCGCGGCGTGTTGCGGCTGCGCAGCGCGCGCACCTGTCCCCGGGTGACGACCGCGCTGATCCCGGGCAGGTCACCGAGCGCGAGAGCGCCGAGCGCGTCGTCGGCCCGCGATCCCCACGGCGCGTCCATGACGACCAGGTCCGCGGCCCTGCCCGGGGCCACCAGCCCGGCGTCCAGGTCCCAGACGCGGGCGCAGTTGCCCGATGCGGCCGACCAGACGAGAGCCGGGTCCATCGGCGCGAGGGACGACAGCTCGGCCACGGTCTTGAGCACACCCAACGGCATCACCCCGGTGCCCGTCGGCGTGTCCGAGCCGATCACCACCCGGCTGAACCGGCCTGCGGCCACCGCCTTCCGCAGGATGCGCACGGCCGAGCTGAGGTTGCCGGCCTGGACCAGCTGGAGCGCCATGTCCGTCTCCTCGATGATCCGGTCCACGCCGGCCTCGTCGAGTGACGTGGGACCGCCGTTGACGTGTCCGCACACATCGGGCCGGAGCCGGAGCAGGTGCTCCGGAGTGATCGGCTGGCTGCCGGGGATGCTGGCACCGCCGGAATGGCACATGACCGTCACACCGTGCTGCTGGGCCCAGCGCACCTGCGGCTCGCCGTCCGCCGGGTCCGCATAGAGACCGAAGCCGAACTTCGCCAGCCGGACCCCGGCCTGCTGGAGCTCCGCGAAGTCCTCCTCCGTCAGGTCCGGCTCGAGGACGACGGCCCCGGCATGAACCGTCATGCCGCCGGGGGCGAAGTTGTCGAAGCAGGTCTTCGCGGCGATCGCCAGCGCCTTGACTCCGGTTCGGTGATGCGGGCGGCCCTGTGCATGGATCTCCCCCGGCGAGATCACGCTGGTGATGCCGCCGTGCACGTAGCTCGCGAGGAAGTCCACCGTCTTCTGCCGGGGCGTGTAGTCGCCGAGTACGACATGGCAGTGCGAGTCGATCAGACCCGGCGCGACCGTCGAGCCGAGGGCGTCGACGACGACGTCCGCGCCGGCGACCGCTGCAGCGAGGTCGCCGGCGCGACCAACATGGGAGATCAGTCCGTCGGTGCAGATGAGGGTGTCGACGTCATCGAGCACCGGTTGCCCGTGATCCCCGGACAGGACCGCGCCGGCGTTCACGATCGCCAGGACCTGACCGGTCACGACTGCGCCTCACCCAGGGTCATGCCGCCGACGCGGGCGTTGATCCGCCCACGGTTGCTGACGGCGACGATCACGACCAGCTCGTCGGGAGCCGGGCCCGCCGGAATGCTGACCTCGACGGCGTCGTAGTGGCTGCGCACCCAGATCTCGTCCTTGAACGCCAGCGGGACGTCGATCGTCGCGCCCGGGCCGGCCATCTTGGTGGTCGAGGTGATCCACGCCCTGCCACCGCCGACGGCCTCTCGGAACGCGTCGCCGAACACGGAGGTGACCGCGGCGTTCACGTGCTCCTGCTCACCGGCGGTACCGACGAGGCCGGCCTTGCCGTAGCTCTGCACGGGCGCCTCCAGGAGCGCCGCGGCGCGCCTGCCGAGCTCACTCCCGACCTCGGCCGAGGCCGCCACGATCGGGGAGAGGTTCTCGACGTATCCCGCGCCGGCGAACGGGTTCGCGTAGATGCCGCACACCGCCACCTTGCGCAGCGGACCGTCCTCGTCCGAGCGGCCGAGCACGAGCCGCAGCTCCTCCACGTGGCTGACGATCCTACGGAGCTCGAGACTCACGGCACTTCCTTCCTGTCCTGGCATGCGCGGCGCGCATACCCCTCGGGCGGCTCACGCTAGGAGGGCACGGCGCATGACGGCGTCCCCCCACTGGGGTCTATTGGCGTCCGCCGTCGGTGCGCATGACCGTCCCGGTGACGACTCGGCTCGCCACCGGGTCGGCGAGATGGACGTATGCCGGCGCGTGGTCGGCCGGTAGCGGCAGCACCCCCAGGGCGGTGCCCGCCCGGATCCTCTCGTCGCGGCCGGCCACCTCCGCGGTCGTGGTGCGCTGGTCGAGCGACGCCAGGCCGCCGAGCCGGGTCTGGGCCGTGCCGCCCGGAGCGACGCCGTTGACCCGCACCCGGGGAGCGAGCTCGGAGGCGAGGTGGACCACGACACCGTGCAGCGCAGCCTTGGAGCTTCCATAGAGGACGCCACCTCCTTCGGCGCGGTAGGCGGCGCCCGAGACCGTCAGCGTGATCGAGCCGCGCGCACGGCTGAGGTGGTCGTGTGCCGCGCGGATCGCCAGCAGGGCGCTGAGCACGTTGCGGCGCCAGATCTCCATCGCCGCTCGCTCGAGACGGTCGGCGTCCAGGTCGAGGATCGACTGGTAGAAGTCGAAGCTGCCGACGATGCACGCCAGGTGGTCGAGCGAACCACGACGGGATGCGGCCTCGACCGCCGCGGCCAGCACCTTCGGGTCTCCCGCGTCGCCCACCATCGCCTCGACCGCGTCGCCATGCGCTGCGGCGACGTCGGAGGCCCTCTCATCGTCGTACTCGACCACGGTCACGTGACCGCCCTCGGCGACGAAGGCATCCACGACAGCACGGCCGATCCCGGACCCGCCCCCGGTCACGAGCAGGGAGAGGCCGGACAGCCGGGCGGTCATGCCCCGGGAGTCCGGGCCAGCAGCTCGGTGATGAGCTCCGGCTCCTGGTAGCTCAGGCAGTCGAGCGCGACGGCGTCGAGGTGGATCACCGTTCCCCGGCGCGGTGACCAGATCTCGAGCCGCACGCCGTTGCGTGTGTGCGCCTTGCGCACGACCACGTCCGCGAACTCGTTGGCGACCACGATCGGTCCGTCGTTGTCGGTCCCCTGCGGCACCTCGGCCGCCGACGGGGTCGGCGGGCGGCTGGCGCCCGGAGTGGCAGGCGGTTCCATGCTCGGCTCCCTGGTCACACGAAGATGGACATGTTGTGGGCGTTGACGGTCGCCTGGTCCAGGGCGGCGAGCCGGTGCACGATCTGCCAGCTTCCGCCGGCGCGACGGAGCCGGTCACGGCGCGCGACCGAGAACAGGCTCGGCGTGGGATCCTCGCCCCGGCTCCGGTAGACCAGGCAGCTCGACAACGCCACGACCTCGCCGGCCTGCTCCCCCTCCAGGACGAGCAGGTTGGTGATGAGGTGACGTGTCCGCGACGGCGGCTGCTCGGCCCAGGCGAAGTCGGTCTCGAGTCGCTGCACCCGGATCTCCAGCGTGCGCTTGGTGTCGTCGAAGATCCGTGAGCTCGGCGAGAGCTCCCACTCCGCGAGCTTCTCGCGGGTGACCCGGACCGGCATCTCGTAGTGGGCGTCGTCCGCGAACGCCTCGAGCCAGTCACGGAACCTGCGCTCGTCCAGCGCGAGTGCCTCGCAGTGCAGGAAGTGCTGCACCGAGGCGACGACCTCGGGGTCCGCAGGCGGCAACAGGAGCGCCATCAGCTCTCCTTCAGCATGTAGTCGGTGTAGGTGCCCCACAGACCACGGAAGTTCGTGTCGGTGACGTAGGGGCTCACGACGTGTCCCGGGCCGGGGAAGTCGCTGAGCGGCTCGCGCTCGATGCCCATGACGTAGGGGAACTCGAGATGCTTGGCGACCGACGAGCCGGCGACCCGGGTGAGCCGCGTCCAGTTCTCGAAGTCGTCCTGCTCGAACATGCCGGCCTGTCCGAACGCCAGCGTGTAGGCCTTGTAGGCCGCCTCCTTGTACTCGTCACTCGCTGCCGCGGGCACCAGGCACCACGACCACATCTCCATCCGGCCCGGCCCGGTCGGGTGATAGAGCCGCATCGTGCAGAACCGGACACCGGGCTCCCCCGGGACGAGGCTGAACGGCTGGATCAGGAACGACAGGTTGGGGAACACCGAGCCCACCGCCGTCCGGGTCTTGGAGAAGACCTCCATCTGCGCTGGACTGAGCGTCTCTCCCATCTGCGCGACGAGCTCCGGCGGATACCCCGCGAAGGGCGGCATCCCGGGCGTGTGCCCCAGCCCGATCCCGTGCCCCTTTCCGGGGATGTGCGCAGCCCAGCCCTGACTGTGGGTGGCTCCGGAGGACGGGAAGTAGCCGAGGTGGAAGCCGAACTGGTGGGCGACGGGCGTGTGGTAGCCGTCGCCGGAGAAGTTCTCGACGCAGATCTTCCAGTCGGTCTCCGCGACCCAGTGGTCCGGCGGGCCGTGCACGACGCTCCCGCCAGGCCCCTGCTTCAGGTAGATGTCGAGGTAGAACTGGAAGCCGCCGAGGTACTCCTCGAGGGGCTCCGCATCCGGGTCGAGGGTGCCGAAGACCAGGCCCGCATAGGTCTCCGTCCGCACCGGGACCAGCCCCCACTGCTTCCGGTCGAGCTTGCTCTCGTAGCCCTCCTTGAAGTACGGGACCCCGATCAGCTCTCCGGAGTTCTTGTAGACCCAGCCGTGATAGGAGCACCGGAAGTGGGAGGAGTTGCCCATCTCCGACTTGCACATCATGTTGCCGCGGTGCCGGCACATGTTGAGGCTCGCCTTGAGGTCCCCCCGCTCGGTGCGCGCCACGATGACGTTGTTGTCCGCGATGTAGCGGGTGACGTAGTCGCCCGGCTTCGGCACCTCGCTCTCGTGGGCGAGGAAGCACCAGACCCGCCCGAACACGCGCTCCCTCTCCCGCTCGTAGACCGCCTGGTCGTTGAAGATCCGGGCCGGCACGCGACCCTCCGGGACCCCGACCTGCATGGTCTCGAGCAGGCGCTGCACGTCACCGGCGGGCGGCGAGCTCATGCCACGACCGTCTCGGTGCCGAACCGCGCCTCCACCTCGGCGATCACCTGGCGGTAGCGCAGGATGTGGTCCTTGGTGTCCTGGACGTGCTGGGCCGGCACCAAGTCCTCCGTGTACGGCGGACGGCACTTGCCGACGTTGATGTATCCGGCCTCGTTCACCCGGATCTTCTCGAGCGGGATGTTGTACTTCGAGAACTCCATGAAGTTCTGGCCGACGAGGAACGGCTCGTGTGCCCACCGCAGCCGCTCGGTGAGCCAGCGCGCGTCCTCGGTGCGGCCGGCCCGCAGCGCGTCGCGCAGGGCCAGCACCGGGCCCGGGCCGCACGCAGTGGTCGACGACCAGGCCATGCCGACCAGCTCCTCGCCGTACATGTCCCACGCCGGCATCCAGTCGGTCTCGATCGGCATCAGCGGGAAGTGGGTGCCCGTGTGCGCCATGTCGTTGTGGTACCGGAACCCGACGGACGCACCACCGGCGTACTTGACGGCGACGACCTGCGGCAGCTCGACGAGCGTGCGGTAGACGCTGCGCGGGATGATGTCGCCGAACGCGGCGGTGTTGTCGTAGACCACGATCGCGAGCTCGGGCACGGCCTCGGCGACGTCCCGGTAGAAGCGCTCCATCACCGGACCGACCATGTTGCCCCACATCGGCCGTCCCAGCAGCGTGCCGGTGATGCCGAGGTCCGCGAGGAACCTCATCCGCGAGACGGTGTCGCGGGTGTTGAGGGTCGTGGCCCCGACGAAGACCGGGAAGGCCGGAGCGACGTCGCGCACCGTCTCCGCCACGCAGTCCGCGAACGCCTTCCACTCCTCCAGCGTCAGGGTGGCGCACTCGCCGAGCGTGCCGTTGAGCGCGATGGCGTCGACTCCGTCGGCGATCAGGGCGCGGATCATGCGCTCCGTCTCGGCCAGGTCGACCGTGTCGACGGCTTCCACCCTCTCGGCTCCGGGGAGGGCCGGGGTGGGCGGGTAGGCCATGACGCCCCGCATGTCGGCTCCGGTCACCTTGGGCAGTGCAGTCATCGTGGGAATCTCCTCGTGTTGGTTGTCTACAGCCGGGCCGCAGTCACGGCGGTCCCGGTCAGCCAGGCCGGGACGGGCTCGTACGCGAGCGTGTCGAAGCCCGTTCCCGCAGCGCCCGCAGTGACCAGCCAGGTCCTGATCTCGTGGGCGCCGTTGCCCGCCGCATCGATCTCCTCGTCGGAGTACGCCGTGAGCGCTGCCGCATCGCCGTCCTCGAGCCGTCGCAGGAAGTCACGGTCGAACGTCTCGTTGACCGAACCGGACTCGGGGGTCCCGACCCAGTGCGAGAGGCCTCCGGTTCCGAGCACCACGACCCTCCGGGCGACCGCTTGGCTCTCCACCGCGCTGCGCAGCATCTGCCCGAAGGCGAAGCAGCGGCGCGGGGTAGGCCACGGCGGGTTGACTCCGTTGACGATGACCGGGACCAGCGGGATCCGCGACTCGGGGTCGAGGTGCTTCAGGGGAACGCAGAAGTTCTCGTCGAAGGCCATGCCCCCTCGACCAGCGCGGGGTCGAACTCCGAGCGCAGCGCGAACTCGTACACGTGCCTGCCGAGCTCGGCGGCGCCCGTGTAGATGTGCTGCGGCACGCGGAGGAACTCCGCCATCTCGGCGGTCACCGGACCGAGGTAGCCCTCCGACGTCCCGACAGCGAAGGCGGGCAGATTGCCGAGGAAGAAGTTCGTGAAGTGCTCGACCGACACGGCGATGATCGCGTCCGGCTCGAGAGCGTCGATCCGCCGCCGTACCTCCGTGAACGCGTCGTCCACCGCCTTCCGCTGCGCCGGCTCGGCACGCTCGGGGAAGCCGGTCAGGCCCGGCGAGTGGGACGTGGTGAACGCCCCGACGATGCGGCCCTGCTCGGTCATCGGATGTCCTCCCCGCGGAGTCGGGCGTAGTAGTCGGCACGTTCCACGCCGAGCTGGAGTGCGCAGAAGTAGAGGAGGTACGGATTGACGCCGAGCGCGTACATCGCCGCGAAGTCCAGGGAGCGCATGGCGTCCCGCGCGGGACCGGTCACGCCGAACTCGTCGAGAACGGGGTCCGGCTCCTCCCGGTAGCGGGCGGCCAGCGCCGGATCCTTGCGGATCTGCCAGAGAAGGTGCTGGACGGAGTACATGGATCAGCTGATGATCTCGACGGTCAGCTTCTCCACCATGTCCCAGTCGATCTCGAGACCGATGCCCGGGACCTCGTTGGGCGCCACGTTCCCATCGGCGTCGATGCGGATGACGTCGCTGGTCAGGTAGTCCATCATCCCGACCGGGGCCGGGCACTCCCAGTAGGTGCACGACTCGATCGCCAGGACGCCGGCGAGGTTCGCCGCCTGCATCAACGGGAACCCGAAGGTGTGCGGCTCGCATCGGACGTGGTTGAGCTCTGCGAGCGCCGCCACCTTCCGCTGGCCGGTGATGCCGAACTGCATCTCGGCGTTCGGCCGCACGAAGTCGGTCGCCCGGTTGGACAGCCACGCCGGGAAGTCATCGAGGTCGAAGAGCATGTCGGGACCTCCGACCTGCACGTCGAGGTGCTCACGGAGCTCGCGGTAGCCGATCATGTCGTCCTGGGCGAGGGGAGTCTCGTACCAGTTGCAGCCCATCTCCTGGACCGCCCGGCCCACCCAGAGCGCGACCTGACGGTTGTAGCCGTAGGCGCCGTCGATGTCGAACATCAGCTCGAAGTCGTCGCCGAGGGCCTCCCGACTGACGCGGTACGCCTCGACGTCCCGCTTCGGATCACCCCAGATGTGCAGCTTGATGGCCGTGAAGCCCTCCTCCTTCAGTCCGAGACAGAACGGCCCGTACGCCTCCGGTGTCTCGAGCGTGATGGTGCTGGCGTAGGCGCGGATCTTGTCGCGGGTCGGGCTCAGCATCCGATAGAGGGGCTGACCGGCGAGCTTCGCGCACAGGTCCCACACCGCGATGTCGACGGCGCCGATCGTGCTCCGGCCGGCCTGACCCTTCATCGTGTTGGCGCGGATCTTCTGCCAGATGCGCTCGGGGAACCGGGGGTCCTCGCCGAGGAGCAGCGGCTTCATCATCCCTACGATCGAGTGGGCGACGGCCCGCGCCTCGCCGTGGATGCTCACTGGTTGGGAGTAGCCCTCGACGCCTTCGTCGGTCATGACCCGGACGAGCAGGCAGCCCCACTCGAACTTGCGCTTGAAGCCGAACCTGTTCTCGCCGCCGATGGGGACGACGTGGCAGGAGACGTCGGTGATCGCGACCATGGAGATCCTGTTCCTGTGAGGGACGAGGCCGGGCGGCCCGTCGAGGCAGAAGGCCGGCCTGTTGCCGGTGTCCCGAACCTACGCAGCGGAGCCGGCCGGTCACGTGCCCCGAACGGGTACCTTCTCCGACCGGGTTTCTCAGGCGCCAGCCCGGGTCAGCGCCCGTGTGCCGCGTCGAAGAAGTGGCCCACCACGTGGGGGTCGACCCGCGCGTCCAGCAACAGTGGCCCGGTCCGGTCGGCCAGCCAGACCTCGAGCGCCCCGAGGTCACCGAGGCTGCGGACGGTCGCGGCATGCCAGCCCCAGGCCCGCGCCACGTCGGCGAGCTGCATGCTCGGGTACCGGTCCAGGCGGGTGTCCTCGCCCAGCGGTCCGAAGTGGTGCACCTCGGCGCCGTACTGTGCGTCGTTGTAGACGACCGTCACGAGCGGAATCGCCAACCTGCCTGCCGTCTCGAGCTCGCTTGCGGCCATCGCGGTCCCCGCGTCACCGGCGCAGAGGACCGTGAGCCGGTCCGGACGAGCCAGAGCGGCACCGACCGCCGCCCCGAGGCCCAGGCCGATCGCCTGGTAGCGCGCGCTCGTCAGGACCACGGCCGCAGGATCCGGAACGGCGAGGAAGGTCATCGGATGTCCCATGAAGTGACCTCCGTCGACCACGAGCGTGCGTTCCGGCGGGAGCAGTCGATCCAGCTCGCGACTGAGCAGCACCGGGTGCACGACGCCGGGCGGCGTGGGGTCGGCGGGCGACCGGTACGACGGCGCGATCGCCCACGTGTCCTGGTCGGCCGGCGCCACCCGGTCGAGTAGAGCCGGCACGATCCTGGCCGCATCGCCCCGGATCTGCACGTCGTGCCGGCCGACCGCGATCCGGGGGTCGGAGTCGATGCGGACGACCCGGGTACCGGGCCCGAACAACCGTGAGCGCAAGGTCGTCCAGCGCGACAGCGACGTGCCGACGGCGAGGACGACGTCAGCCCGCGCGATCAGATCCCGATGCTCCGGCAGGGCGAATCCCCCACAGACGCCGAGGTCCTGCTCACCCGCGAAGAGTCCCTTGGCGAGTGCGGTCGTGCAGGTGGGCGCACCCAGCCGTCGGGCGAGCTCGCCGAGGTCGTCACCGACCCGGGCGGACCATGCACCGCGACCGGCGAGCACCAGCGGCCGCCGCGCGGAGCCGAGCAGCGTCATCGCCTTCGCCAGCTCCGCCTCGTCGACCGCCGCTCCTCTGCCCACGGGCGCCGGCTCGTAGGTCGGCGCGACCGACGACGCGGCCTGCAGCGACCTCGGCACCGAGACGACCATCGGTGCACTCGTTCGAACGACCTCCTCGACCACGGCGGCGAGGTCGGCCGCCGCTCGGCGCGGGTCGTCGAGTGCGCGGAACCTCACGCCGAGCGCCGCCGTGATCGCTGCCTCGTCCACATGGAACGGGGAGCCGGAGTCGCCCTCGGCCGTGTCGCCCACCAGCATCAGCATCGGCACGCGGGACTTCGCGGCCTCGACGAGGGGGGTCAGGGCGTTGGTGAAGCCCGGTCCCTGGTGGACCAGGCAGACGCCGGGCCCGGTCCCGGCAAGGGCCGCCCCGAGTGCCATCGCGGCGACCCCGCCTTCGTGCCGGCCCACGACCACGGTGCAGCCGACCGCCTCCAGCGCATGTCCGAGTCGATGGTTGCTGTCCCCGAGGATCGCGAAGACCCGGCGAGCCCCGTGGTCCACGAGGACCTGGGCCAGCACCGCTGCACCGTCGCGGCGCGCCGCGGCGCCCGCCTCATCCACCGGATGCTCGTCCACGCTGCCATCGTGGCGGCACCGGCGTCGGCTGCTGTGACCCGATCGGGTCCAATCTGCCCGGTTCCCGTCGGTGCGGTGCGGATGCCTGATTGGCTGGCCTCGTGAGCACGCCCGACCCCGTCGTCGTACCCGTCCCGGAGCTGCGCCAGTGGTGCGCCGGCGTGCTGGAGGCACTCGGGCAGGCGCCCACCAACGCCGAGGTCGCCGCCGAGGTGCTCGTCCGGACCACCGCTCGCGGGTTCCGCTCGCACGGCGTGGAGCTCTTGCCGATGTACGCCTCCTGGATGCGATCGGGTGCGGTTGTCGGGGATGCGCGACCGGAGGTGGTGCACACATCCGGGGCGGTCGCGGTCGTCGAGGCGCACGGGGCTCTGGGACAGGTAGCCGCCACGACGGCGGTCCGCGTCGCCGGCGACCTCGCCGACCGCCACGGACTCGGCATGGTCACCGTCCGTGGAAGCAACCACGCCGGGGCGCTCGGCCACTACGTGCTGACCGAGGCCGAGCGCGGCCATCTGGCGGTCGCCTGGAGCTCCGCTCCGCCCACCATGCACGCACCGGGAGGACGGGGACGTCTCATCGGCAACGGGCCGACGGCGTACGGCGTGCCGCGGGCCGGCCAGCCCCCGGTGGTCTTCGATGCGGCGATGAGCGTGGGCGCGGGCGGCAAGGTGGCCCAGGCTCGCGCTCGTGGCGAGACACTGCCCGACGGATGGATCCTGGATCGCGACGGCCGGCCGACCACGAGACCCGAGGACGCGGCGGAGGGCTCGTTCGTGCCCATCGGCGAGCACAAGGGCTTCGGCCTCGCGCTGCTCGCCGAGATGCTGTCCACCTGCCTCGCCGGCGCCACGCTGAGCGGAGACCTGCCGCCGTTGCAGCCGCCGCCGAGGACACCCTTCGGGATGGGCCACGCATTCCTCGTCATCGACGGCGACCGATTCGGTGCCGACTCGAAGGGTGAGGCGAGCCGGCTGTCGGACCTCGTCCGCGGATCGGCGCTCCGGCGCGGATCCGAGGAGGTCGTGACCCCCGGTGACCGCGCGCACGCCCGGGAGCAGGCCGCGCTGCGCGACGGAGTGGTCTTCGACGAGGCGACCTGGGCACGGCTCGAGGCAGTGCGAGCCAGCCGCTGACCGTACC
The DNA here is from genome assembly GCF_006494775.1 of Nocardioides humi. Taxonomy (NCBI): domain Bacteria; kingdom Bacillati; phylum Actinomycetota; class Actinomycetes; order Propionibacteriales; family Nocardioidaceae; genus Nocardioides; species Nocardioides humi. Next base: position 2,470,689 of record NZ_CP041146.1, read on the forward strand.
CGTCCGGGGCCTGCGCACCATCCGGGCCGTGACTAGGTTGGCCAGGACCGAGAAGGAGACCCATGACGAGCAGGCCGGTTGCCGATGCCCTGTCCGGCCGGGTCGTGGTGGTGACGGGCGGCAACTCCGGGCTGGGTCTCGCCGTCGTGCGCGACTGTCTCAGCCAGGGCGCCCGCGTGGTCGCCGTCGGCCGTGACGAGCGCCGCAACGCGAGGCTCCGCGACACCGACGGCGACGCCCTCCGGGTGGTCCACGCCGACGTCACCGACCGGACGGCCGCCGAGCAGGTCGTGCACGAGACCATCGAGGTCTGGGGCCGGGTCGACGGCCTGGTCGCGAACGCCGGCATCATGCGCGGCGGGTCACTGCTCGAGCTCGATCTGGCCGACTGGGACGCCGTCCTCGCCACGCACCTCACCGGCACCCTCACCTGGGCGCGGGCAGCCGCACACGGGATGATCGCCGGCGGCAGGGGCGGCTCGATCGTCACGATCGGCTCGATGTACGCCCGGCTCGGCCCTCCGGGAGTCGCCGACTACCCCGCGGCGAAGGCCGGCGTGCTCGGACTCACCCGGTCGATGGTCGTCGATCTCGCGCCGCACCGGATCCGCGCCAACTGTGTCCTGCCGGGATTCGTCGCCGGCACCGGGATGACCGCCGGATCGCCCGGCACGGCCCACGGCGAGTACATCCGGGCCAGCACCCCCGCAGGCCGCTGGGGCGAGCCGCACGAGGTCGCGGCCGTGGTGACCTTCCTGCTCTCGGACGCGGCGTCGTTCGTCAACGGCGCCGAGATACCCGTCGACGGTGGCTACCTGGTGGCCGACCGTCCTGTCTTCTAGGAGTACCGATGCCCGTTCCGCTGTACGTCGACGGCGCCTTCGTCGAGCCCGAGGACGGCACCTACGCCGTCGTGAACCCCGCTACGGAGGAGCTCGTCGACCATGCCCCGGAGGCATCTGCGTCCCAGGTCGCCGCAGCGACCGCCGCAGCAGCAAGGGCACAGCCCTCGTGGGCCGCGATGCCGCTGGCGGAGCGGACCTCCCTCGTCGCGGCGATGGCCGGGCACCTCGTCGACCGGTCCGACGAGCTGGTGGCCCTCGTGCAGGCCGAGACGGGAGCCGTCTCCTGGTTGGCCGAGACACAGCAGTTCCGCATGGCGCTCTCCTACCTGTCGAAGTGGACCTCGCTGGAGCCTCGCGACTTCCTGCAGGCGCTCCTGCCCACCGCAGGTCCGGGGCACCGGCTCACCGGAGCGGTCGTCAACCGGGCGCCGGCCGGGGTGGTCGCCTGCATCACTCCGTTCAACTTCCCGCTGCTGACGTCGTGCGCGATGATCGGACCGGCGCTGGTCTCGGGCAACGCGGTCGTCCTCAAGCCCGCGCCGGCCAATCCGCTGGCCGTTCTCGCACTCGCCCGGGCGGCCGACGCGGTCGGCCTCCCCCAGGGGTCCTGAACATCGTCGGTGGCAGCTCGGCGCGGGTCGGGGTCGACCTGGTCGCATCACCCGACGTGCACATGGTCAGCTTCACCGGCAGCACCGCCGTGGGGGCGCAGATCGCCTCCGTGGCGGGCCGGGACATGAAACGCACGCTCCTCGAGCTCGGCGGCAAGGGAGCGGTCCTGGTGTTCGAGGACGCCGACCTCGACCTCGCCGTCGCCGGCATCGAGACGACCTGGACTCGGCATGCCGGACAGGTCTGCACCGCACCGACACGGGTGATCGCTCACGCGTCCCGGTACGCAGAGCTGCTCGGCCGGCTCGAGGAACGGGCCAAGGCCCAGGTGGTGGGCTCGCCGAGCGATCCCACCACCACGGTCGGACCCTTGACCACGGGCGCCCACCGCGACCGGGTCGCGTCGTACGTCGAGGGCGCCGGCGCCGAAGGCGGACGGATCGTCGCCCCGGCGACTCCGTTGCCCGACCGCGGCTACTACGTGGCGCCCACGCTGGTGGCCGATGCCGACCCCGGCATGCGCATCGTCCGCGAGGAGGTGTTCGGTCCCGTCGTGGCTGCCATGAGCTTCCGCCACGACGAGGAGGCGATCGCACTTGCGAACGCCTCGAGCTACGGCCTGCACGACTACCTCTTCTCGCAGGACACCTCCCGCATGTTCGACCTCGCACAGCAGCTCCGGACCGGCTACGTCAGCGTGAACACGGTCGCTCGCTCGCCCGAGGCCCCGTTCGGCGGATTCGGCGCTTCAGGCCTGGGCAGGGACGGTGGGCTGTTCAGCCTCCAGGCCTTCACCGAGCCCCAGAGCATCGTGTGGCAGGCGTGACGACCATGACGCGGACTCGCCCTCTCTTCCTCGTGACCCACCAGCTCCGCCAGCCTGCCGTCGAGGTGCTCGCCCCTGCCGTCGACGTCGTCCACGCCCTTCCCGAGGACCAGCGTGCGCTGCTCGCCTCGCCCGACGAGGACGGCGCCCGCGCTCGGCTCATGCGCGAGCGCGTGCTCGAGCTGCTGCCTGCCGCATCCGCCCTGCACTCGATCGGGCGCGTGGACGCCGAGCTGCTCGACCTCGGCTCTCGCCTCCGCGTCGTCGTCGTGCCGGGCTCCGGCTACGACAACGTCGACGTCGCGGCCGCGACCGCGCGTGGGATTCCCGTGGTCCACGCCGCAGGCTCGGCATACGAGCCGGTCGCCGAGCACGCGATCGGCCTCATGCTCTCCCTGACCAAGTGGATCGCCGTGACCGACCGGCGGGCCCACCGTGAACGACGCGGACAGTCCAACCGAGCGATGCTCCTGGGCCTCGCCCCGATGCCGTCGACCCTGCACGGCAAGACGCTCGGGATCATCGGCTTCGGGTTCATCGGCCGCTCCCTCGCACAGAAGTGTCGCGACGCGTTCGCGATGAGGGTGCTCGCCCACGACCCGTACTTCGACGAGGCCGAAGCGGCCCGCCTGGGCGTCGAGCTGTGTCCCCTGGACGAAGTGCTGGCGACCAGCGACGTGGTCTCGGTCAACTCACCGCTCACTCCGGAGACCCACCACCTCATCGGGGAGGAGCAGCTCGCGTCGATGAAGCCGACCGCACTCCTGGTCAACACCGCACGCGGCGGGCTCGTCGACACCGACGCACTGACCTCGGCACTGACCGCAGGGACGATCGCCGGGGCCGGCCTCGACGTGACGGAGCCCGAGCCCCTCCCCGAGGGGCATCCGCTGTTCTCGCTCGACAACGTCGTCCTGACGCCGCACGTCGCCGGCATCTCCGATGTCTTCATGGCGCAGAACGCGCGGAACACCTCTGCCGATGCACTCGCCGTGCTGCGCGGCGAGCGTCCACGGCGGATGGTCGATCCGTCGGTGTGGCCCGCCTACCTCGAGCGGCTGGCGGCACTCGCCTCAGACGCGTGACGAGACGTAGTCGTGGACGATGTCCCACGACACGACGTTGGTGGGGTGCAGGTTGTAGCAGTGGCCGGTCTCGGACACCTTGTGGACCTCGACGTCGCCGGTGGCTGCCCACGGTGCGGTCTCGCGATCGGCCAAGGCGGCCGGCGCGATCGGGTCGCGGTCGGCGAGCACGACGCAGACCGGGCCCTCCACGCGGTCGACCCTGCTGAGCTCGGGGCCGGTGGTGGCGCCGACCGCGTCGAGCAGCAGCTGCCGCGGGAACACCGACCGCAGGCTGGCGTTGTCCAGCTCCACGACGGCGGGATCGGCGGTCCGGGGGTCGTAGAACGCACGCTTCCGGGCAGCCGGCGGGAGGTCGACCCAAGGGTGCTGCAACGCCTCCTCCAACACCCCGGGGCCGAACGGCGACTCGTCGTCCTCGAGCGGCACGTGGCCGATCCCTGTCGTCACCAAGAGGTCGGCCGGGTGGTGGGTCGCCTGGGTCCAGACCGACACGATGCTGCCGATCGAGTGGCCGAGCAGAGCCACCCTCCGCAGTCGGAGCTGGTCCGCCAGCTCGCTGCGCGCCCGGGCGACCAGTGCCGAGATCGCCTCGGCCGCGGCGGCGATCGTCACCGCGTCGGGATCGGCGACCCGGCTGGCCGCGACGCCGAGCTGGTCGACGGCGACGACCCCGTGCCCGCGCGCGGTCATGTCCTCGGCGAACGAGTACCGGACTCCTCCGACCGACGGTGCGTTCCAGTAGCGATGGTCGTAGGTGCCGCCGTGGACGGCGACCAACAGGACCCCGGTCGGCTCGGCCCGCGGGGCGAAGTAGTGACCTGCGAGAACGCCGTCGCCGTCCAGTGCCGGCACCGTCAGGATCTGAGCCACATCAGCCATGCGGGTCAGCCAAGCATCTCCGCGGCATGCCCGCCGTGACCCGGACGGGTACTACTCGACCGGTCCGGCGTCGGGGCGCTTGCCCGCGCTCCACACCCGCTGCATGAGCTCGGCCCGGTTGCGGACGTCGGTCTTGGTGAAGATCCGCTTGAGATGCTGCTTGACTGTGTTCTCGCTGATGAATGCGCGCTCCGCGATCTGCTTGGTGGTCAGGCCGGCACTCACCAGCTCGGCGATCTCGTTCTCGCGCGGCGTGAGCACGTCCCAGAAGGGAAGGCTCTGGGGGCCACCCGACTCCTCGGTCCGGTACACCAGGGTGAGCGATGCCGCACTGCTCCCGCCGAGCTTCACCGACTTCGCGACGAGCTTGCGGCCGCCGCATCCGTCGGTGAGGTTCATCGTGGCGATCCGGCGGTTGTTGGACCACAGCTCCTGCCGGATCTCCTCGCCGTGGTCACCGACGATCTCCACGTCCGCACGGGCGTGACCGCGTGGTGGGGTGGAGGCAGCCCGATTGACGAAGATGGGCAGGCCGTCGGCGCCGATCACGATCAGGCCCTGCGGCACGTGGTTGAGCGCGTCCTCCAGGAGGGTGACCCGGCGCCCGGTCTGCTCGAAGCGGAGAGCGCGCTCCATCGCCAGGGCCAGCTGCTCCGCCACACGGCGCGCGATGGTCAGGTCCGATGACCGGAACGTGCCGTGGGAACGGCTCCGCGCGAAGGCGATCGCACCGGCGAACTGGCCCGCGATGACGACCGGGGCACGCAGCGAGTGGTGGAACCCGTCGGCCGCGAGGAGCTCGTACACGGCGGTCTGCTCCCAGGGTGTCGCCATGGGGACCCGGGAGTCGTCGACCGGTCGGCCGTACTCGCGGATGTAGGACATCACCGGATCGTCGAAGCGACCGTACTCCTGGTAGCCGGACATGAAGTCGGAGGTGACGTCGGCGACGATCGAGACGGACTCCGATGTCGTGAGGTCGTAGCGGTTGAGACCGTGACCGGCGGCATGGAGCACGTTGGGCACGTGCTCGATGTACGCCTGCTCCACCTCGCGCATCGACAAGGACCGTTGGAGCGCGCTGGAAAGCACCTCGACACCAGCTGTACGGGTCGCCATCAGAACCTGCCTCCCCGGACGCCGACCGCCACGCAGCGCCGTGAACCGAGGCTACACCGCGGTTCGCCGTACCGGAGGCTCGGCGGAGAAAGGCCCCGATCAGGTGACATCGGCGCCGGCACCGCGCTGGCTATGTTGGCGCGACGCGCAGTGAGGCGCAGTGCCGGGAGGTCACATGCATCGCGGGGTACTCATCGTCGGTGCGTCCCTGGCGGCCGTGAACGCGGCCGAGTCCTTGCGCCAGGAGGGCTACGCCGGCCCGATCACGATGATCGGCGACGAGTCCGCGCTCCCCTACTCACGTCCGCCGCTCTCCAAGGAGGGCCTCCTCGGGGCCCCGCTCACCGGGACCGTGCTCCGCACCGCGGAGTGGTACGGCGTCCAGGGCATCGATCTGCGTCTCGGCACGCGGGCGGTCGAGCTGGACGCCCGCAGGCAGCTCGTCAGGACGGCCGACGGATCCGAGGCCGCCTACGGCCGGCTGATCGTGACCACCGGGTCGTCGGCGAAGGCGGCGCCCGGCCGGGCCAACCCGCACGTCCTGAGGCTCCGCACGCAGGAGGACTGCGTACAGCTGCGCCAGGCGTTGCTCAGTGCGCGCACCTTGGTGATCATCGGCGGCGGCTTCCTGGGCCTCGAGATCGCCTCGATCGCCGTGCAGGTGGGAATCCGGTGTGTCCTGATCGAGGCATTGCCCCACCTGCTCTCGGTTCCGTTCGGGGACGAGATGGGCGACTGGTTCGGTGAGGTCCACCGGTCCCAGGGCGTCGCAGTCCGGTGCGGCGTGCCGGTGGTGGACGTCGCCGGCGTTCCCGGCCGGTTCGCGGTCCACCTCGCCGACGGCGAGGTGGTCGAGGCCGACCTGGTGGTCGCGGCCGTGGGCACCAGTCCCTCGGTCGAGTGGTTGCGGACCAGCGGCCTCGCGATCGGGGACGGCGTCATCTGCGACACCTTCGGCCAGGCATCGGTCCCGGGGGTGTACGCCGCCGGCGACGTCGGGCGGTCCTACAACGACCTCTACGACCAGCACCTGCGCATCGAGCATTGGACCAACGCCGTGGAGCGCGGCCGTGCGGTGGCACTCGCAGCCCTGGGGACCGAGCCCACGCCGTACCGCGCGGTGCCCTACTTCTGGTCGCAGCAGTACACGCACATGATCCACTTCGTCGGCCATGCGTTCGCGGCGACCGCCACCCGCCTGCGCCGGATCGACGACCGCAGCCGCGTCGGGATCTACGGCCGCGGAGCCCGGCTGTCGGCGGCACTGTGCATCAATGCGCCCCACGTCGCGGCCCGGCTGCGGGCTCACATCGCGCAGGGTCTCGGTTGGGCGGCCGCTGTCGAGGAGCTGGACTCGCTGGCGATGCATGACATGGGGTCAGCCGTCCAAGATCCCTCGATCGGGTAATGGGCGGCCGCCCTGCGCGCGACTAGCCTCGGCCAACTGGACCGCGCTCATGTCCGTGGGCGCGACACTCGACGGAAGGGACGGATCACCATGGGACGCGTCGACGGCAAGGTCGCACTCATCACCGGGGTCGCCCGCGGTCAGGGCCGCGCGCACGCGCTGCGGCTGGCCGAGGAGGGCGCCAGCATCGTGGGCTTCGACGCCCTCACCCAGTTCGACTCCGCGCCGTATCCGATGCCCGTCGACGACGACCTCGCCGAGACCGAGCGGCTCGTGACCGAGCGCGGCGGCAGGATCGTCACCCGCGTCGCCGACGTGCGCGACCTCGACCAGGTGCAGGGGATGGTCGACCTGGCGTTCGACGAGTACGGGCGCCTCGACACCGTGGTGGCCAATGCCGGCATCTGCGGCTTCGGCAAGGCATGGGAGCTCGACAAGTCGGCGTGGGACGAGATGATCGACGTCAACCTGACCGGCGTTTGGAACACGTTGCGTGCCTCGGTGCCTCGGATCATCGAGCAGGACCAGGGCGGCTCGCTGATCCTGACGGCGTCCGTAGCGGGGTTCAGCGGTATGCGGAACGTGTCGCACTACGTCGCCGCGAAACACGGGGTGGTCGGCCTGATGCGCGCGTACTCCAACGAGGTCGCGCCGCACAACATCCGTGTCAACGCGATCTGTCCGACCACGGTGGACACCGACCTGATCCACAACCCGTACTTCTACAGCCTCTTCGTGCCCGGGGTGGAGAACCCGACCCGCGAGCAGGCGGGCCAGGCGCTGATGGCGAACAAGCCCTTCAACACCCCCTGGGTCGAGACCGTCGACATCGCGAACGCCGCGCTGTTCCTGGCCTCCGACGAGGCGCGCTACATCACCGGCGTCCTGCTGCCCGTCCTGGGCGGTCCCGTCTAGCGATCCTTGGTCGCTAGGACGGGCACCGGCATCGGACACGGTGGGAGCGTCGCGGGTGCCGCGGCGCTCCCACTGTCGTTCGTGCGGCCGCCTCAGGCGGAGGCGAGCGGGACGACGTTCTCCGGCGCCACGCGGAACGCGACCTGTCCGCCGACCTCGGGCCGAGCCCGTCCCTGCAGGTCGCGCTCGGGGAGCCGGCAGCCCACGGTCGTGCCGTCGACCTGGAGCAGGAGCTCGGTGTAGGTGCCCACGAAGGTGCTGTTCAGGACGGTTGCGCGGAACACGTTGAGCTCAGCGACATCGTCGGCGATCACGACGTCCTCGGACCGGAACGCGCAGGCGACCGGGCTCTCGTCGAGCGTCTGGGCCGACACCAGGCGGCTCCCCAGGGCGGTGCCGAGCTCATGTCCGCCACCGGCACGGATGGCCGTGTCGGCGACCGGGAGGACGTTCTCGATCCCGACGAAGCGCGCGATGAACTCGGTGCGCGGCCTGGAGAAGATGTCGCGGGGGCTGCCGATCTGGGTGGCCTCACCGTCCTGCATCACCACGATGCGGTCGGAGAGGGCGACGGCCTCCTCCTGGTCGTGGGTGACGTAGACGCACGTCGTCCCGGTCTCGTCGTGGAGGCGCCGGATCTCGTTGCGCACCTGACGCCGCAGCGAGGCATCCAGGTTCGACAGAGGCTCGTCGCAGAGCAGGACCTGAGGTGACTTCACCAGCGCCCTCGCCAGCGAGACGCGCTGCTGCTGCCCACCCGAGAGCTGCGACACCGGACTGTCCAGCTTGGCGGCGAGGCCGACCAGCTCCACCATCTCGGCCGCGCGACGCCGCGCCTCCGAGCGCCGTACACCCGCCCGGCGCAACGGGTAGGCCACGTTGCCCGCGACCGTCATGTGTGGCCACAGCGCATAGCTCTGGAAGACCATGCCCAGGTCGCGCTTCTCGGGCGGGACGGTCCGGCCCCGCCCACCGTGGGCGACCAGCCGGGCGCCGATCGAGATCGTGCCCGCGGTCGGGTGCTCGAGCCCCGCCACGCACCGCAGTGTCGTCGTCTTGCCGCAGCCGCTCGGCCCGAGCAGGCTGACGAGCTCCCCCTGCTCGACCGTGAGGTCGAGCTGGCGGATGGCGGTGAACTCACCGAACCGCTTCTCGAGGCCGTCGATGGCGACTGTCGACATAGGTGCTCCAGGGTGTGTCGAGATGTTCAGGACGCGATCGGCTCGGCGGCAGCCGCGCCGGGAACGGGGGTGTCGGCCACGCGCGGCGCACGGCCGGTCACGGCCGCCCTCGCCAGGCGCTGCGCGACGGCCAGCACCAGGCTGACCGCCGCGATGCAGGCCATGAAGACGAGGAACAGCGCGGCCGCCTGCGACATGTTGCCGGCGGTCATCAGGCGATAGGCCATCACCGGGACCGTCGGCGTGCTGCTCGGCGTACCGAGCATGATCACGACCGACAGGTTGCCCGCGACGACGACGGCCGAGATCAGCCAGCCCGCGAGGAAGGTCGGCAGCAGCAGGCGCACGACGACGTCGGTGAACACCCGGAGCGGTCCGGCACCGGAGGTGCGGGCGGCGTCCTGGAGCTCCCAGGAGAGCTGGGCGACGCCGCCCTCGGCCGCGCGGGCCGCGACCGGCATCACGGAGATGATCAGCCCGGCGAGCATGATCCAGATCGACCCGTAGAAACGAGCCAGCCCAGGCACCACGAGGAAGACCGAGTAGATCCCGATCGACAGGATGATCCCGGGCGCCGCCCAGGGCAGCCACGAGGCGGACCCGACGAGCCGGTCGACCCGTGTCGCGTTGCGGCGCCCGCTCGTCATGCTGAGGACCAGTGCGAGCACCATCGCGATCCCGCCGCCCACGGTCCCGAGGAGGAGACTGTTGGTCACGGCCTCGCGCAGCTGGGGCTGGTCGAGCACCGCGCGGTAGGACTGGAGACCGTAGTGACCCTGGTCCAGACCGAAGATGGGCTGCAACGAGCCGACCACGAGCTGGGCTATCGGCAGGACCGCGAGAACGAGCAGTGCGACCAGCATGACGACGAGGTTGGGCACCCGACCCCGGCGGAGGTCGACCACGGTGGCACGGGAGCCCTTGCCACCCACCGTCTGGAAGCTGCGGTTGCCGATCACCCTTCGCTGCAGGACCACGATGCCGATCACCGCGACGATCGGGAGCAGCGCCAGCGCGAACCCGCCGGAGTAGTCGGGCGGCATGCTGTTGTTGATCTGGTCGTAGATCTCGGTGGAGATGACGCGGATGCGCGGTGCCGTGCCGAGCAGCAGCGGGATCTCGAAGAACTCCAGGCAGATCACCACCGCGAGGAGCGAGGCACCGAGCAGTGCCGGAGCGAGTGCCGGCAGGGTCACCCGGACGAACGTGACGAACGGCCCGGCGTTGGACAACCGGGAGGCCTCCTCCTGGGTCGAGTCCATCGCCATGACGGGACCGATGATGATGAAGTAGAGGAAGGGAGCGAGCTTCACCGCGCTGACCAGGATCAGCCCCAGCATCGACTCGGCGTCGAAGGACAGCTCCGGGACGAGGGGCAGGGCTCCCGAGATCTCGGCGAGCAGGCCCGAGCTCTCGTTGCCGACCAGGCGCCAGCTGAGCGCGAAGAAGAGGGGCGGCACGGCCAGCGACAGCGCCATGGCCGGGGTGATGAGCCAGCGCAGCGGCGTGTTCGTCCGCGCTGCGGTCCACGCGAAGTAGAGCGCGATCGCCATCGCCAGGGGCACGACCGTCACCACGATCAGCGCGGTGTTGCGCAGAGACTTCACCGCGGACGGGTCGTCGAACATGCCGCGCACGGAGTCCAGCGTCCACTCCCCCGGTATGCCGGGGGGCTCGGACCGGAAGGCTCCGTAGACGACGGCCAGCATCGGCCCCGCCAGCACCGCGACGATGACGAGGCACGCCCCGAGGCGAACAGCCGTCGCGATGCCACCGGACTTCCGCAGCCGGTCCCCGATGGCCGCGATGGATCCAGGCATAGAGGACTCCTGCCCTGTGTGGTGGTCGGAACGACACTAGGTCGCACTCTCGGAGGCCGCCGGACCCTAACGGGTAGTATCGGCCGGCCCCGGCCAGGGCGGGATCAGACCTGGTACTGGATGACCGTTCTGGACGTGGCGTTCGGCAGCACCAGGTCGTGCAGGATGGATCGGTGGTCCGGGTGGTCGGCATAGGCACGATAGGCCGGCTCGTCGGCGAAGAGCCCGAACACCGCGAAGTCGGCGGTCTCCTCGTTCAGGCCGAGATCCGGCCCATAGGTGAGCAGATGCACGCCGCACAGGTGGGGCCGCAGGTCGTCGAGCGCCGAACGGACCTTCTCGGAGATGTCGGAGGGCGCGTGCTCGGCCCACGCGAACGCCGCCTGATGGACCAGGTGCCGGCACGTCGTGTCGGCCTCGGCCTGGTCGAGGCCCAGCTCGTCGAGGACGTCGGAGGCGACCCGGAAGGCGTCGAGAGCCGCCGGGCCGCCACAGTAGAAGGCGCTCTGGAGCAGCAGCTCCCTGATCTCGCGGACGGTGACACCACCGGAGAGTGCCGCGCGCAGGTGCAGCCGGAGCTCAGCTGCCCGCCCGAGGGCGACCAGCATTCCGATGTTGAGGATGCTGCGCTCGCGGCGCAGGAGCCCCGGGCGGCTCCAGATGTCACCCCAGCAGGCGCGCGTGACGTACTCCTGCAGATCTCGTGTGAACGGAGTGGCCGCTGCCAGCACCTCCTCGACGTACGCATCGCCGAGCACCTCCTTGCGCCGCACGCGCCCGCGCTCGTACCGATCGTCCACGTCGCCCTCCAGCATCCTCGGCAGTCATCGAGGTCGGGAGCGTAGCCACGACGAGGCCGGGAAATCACCGTCCCCGGGGCTCGGGGAGCCGGGTGATCGCGAAATGTACCCGCATGGGGACGGTGCGTGACGCGCACTCGATGCTTGCCTTCTCCGACAAGCAGCCCGGCTGCCCGTTGGATCCGCCGTCAGGGCGATCGAACAGCTCACCACCGTCTCGGCTGAAGATTGGACAACCATCCATGAGGTTCCGCGCTATCTCGAGAGGGCTGCAGCTCGGCGTTGCGCTGGTCCTCGCATCGACCCTGGTCGCCGCCTGCGGCGACGACGACAAGGAGGCGTCCGGCTCCGACGACCTGATGTTCACCGTCGGCTCGCTGGACGAGCTCTACCAAGCGGCCAAGGACAACGGTGAGGACGAGCTGGTCTTCTACAGCATCCTCGCGGAGGCCTGGAAGCCGCTGTTCGACAAGTTCACCGAGACGTACCCCGACATCACGATCAAGAGCGAGGCCATCTGCTGCGCCGATCAGTACACCAAGCTCCAGCAGGAGTTCGCCACCAAGCAGCACACCGTGGACGTCGTCATGGCAGGTCCCCAGCAGATCGACCAGTACGCCGACTCCGGCTGGGTCGAGTTCTATGACGCGAGTCAGTACGACATGGCCGACATCGGCGTGCTGCACGACGGCATCACCATGGCCAACGGGACCGGCTTCGGCATCGTCTACAACACCGATGGGGTGAGCGAGCCCCCGACATCCTGGGACGACCTGCTCGACCCCCAGTACAAGGGCAAGATCGCTCTCCAGGACCTGACGAAGGTCAGCGGCACCGAGGCGCTCTACTCCAACCTCTCCGAGAACGGCGAGATCTCCGGGGACCACATGGCCAAGCTCGCCGCGCAGGAACCGAAGATCGTCGCCTCGTCGACCGAGTACCCCCAGGTCGTCGGGGCCGGGGAGGCGATGATCGGCGTCGGCATGCCGATCAGCTTCTACCAGGCGGTCAAGAGCAGCGGGCCGCTCGGGATGGTGTTCCCCGTCGAGGGCAACGCCGACAGCGGACAGTTCATGGCTCCTCAGGCGACGATGCTCTCCACGCAGGCGCCGCACCCGAACGCGGGCAAGCTGTTCATCGCATGGCTCTACACCCCCGAGGGCCAGGAGGCCATCGCCGCCCGTGGCGACTACGGCCTGGTGAGCGGTTCGCCCGGTCCCGAAGGATTTCCCGGGATCGACGATCTCACCGCGATGCCGGTCCCGGAGGACCAGTCGGCGCTGGACGAGAAGTACACCGCCGAGTGGAAGCCGCTCTTCGGCTGATCGGCGGCACAGGTGCGGGGCCGGACGCCGCCCGGCCCCGCACAGCCGCCCTGGACACATGAGCTCCCTCAGCACGCTCTTCGCCCCTCGCTCGATCGCTCTCGTCGGCGCCTCGGACTCCGCCCCGTGGACACAGCTCGTCCTCGACGGCCTGGATCGGGTCGGCTACGCCGGAGACCTGCACCTCGTCAACGGCCGTGGACGCACGGTGGGCGGGAGGGCGACCGTGACCGGCCTCGCCCAGATCGGTGGGCCGGTCGATCTCGCCTACCTCCTCGTGCCGGAGGCCGCGGTCGAGCGGGCCCTCGGCGACGCCACCGCGGCGGGCATCCGCAACATCGTCGTCCTCGCCTCGGGGTTCACCGAGGCGGGCGCGCACGGTGCACACGCCGAGCAGCGACTGCGCGAGGCCGTCGTGCGGTCCGGCCTCCACCTGATCGGCCCGAACGGTCTCGGCTTCGTGAGCCCTCACGACCGGGTCGCGCTCTTCCCTCCCCTCGCCCGTCGAAGCCTGCCTCCTGCGGGCTCGGTGGCGATGGTCTCCCAGAGCGGCGGGATCGCGGCCGAGGCCCTCGATCTCTTCGCGGCGACCGGCGTGGGACTGAGCCTGCTCGTCAGCACGGGCAACGAGGCCGGGGTCGATGTCGCCGAGGTGATCGACCACCTCGTCGGCGATCCGCGCACGGGAGCGATCTGCCTGTTCCTGGAGACCGTCCGCCGGCCGAGGGCCTTCCTCGACGCCGCGCGGCGCGCGTCGGAGGCCGGCAAGCCCGTCATCGCACTCAAGGTGGGACGGAGCGCCGCCAGCGCCCGGACGGTGGCGGCGCACACCGGCGCCCTCGTGGGCGACGACCGGGCCACCCGCAGCGCCTTCGCATCGGTCGGCGTCGTGGCCGTCGACAGCCTGGAGGAGGCGGTCCTCGCCGCAGCGATCGCGACCACGGTGCCGCCGCCCGCTGTCCCGGCCATCGCCGCCGCCGGGATCTCGGGGGGCGCCTGCAGCGTCGCCGCCGATGCGGCCGACCGCTACGGCGTGACGCTGGCCGACCTCGCGCCGAGGACCGTGGCGGCCCTGAGCACCGTCCTGCCCTCCTTCGGCTCGGTGACGAACCCACTGGATGCGACCGGCGCGGCCGTCTCGAATCCTGCTGTCCTCGAGCACGTGCTCACGAGCCTGCGTGCCGATCCCGGTGTCGGACTGGTGCTCGCCCAGGTACCCATCCCCGTCGACGGCACCGGCGCGACGACCGCGATGCTGGACGCAGCCGCCCGCGCGACCCGCCCGGACCCGGGCCGGGCACCGGTGGCCCTCTGCCCCGGCTCGGCGTACGGACTTCCTGCGGGGGTACGCGAGCGCGCCCGGGAACACGGCCTGCCGATCCTGCCCGGCTCGATGACGCAGGTCGTCCGCGCCGTCGCCCTGATGAGCAGGTGGTGGGCTCGCCCCCACGCCACAGCGGTGTCGAGTCCGCCATCCGTGCTTCCCCGGCGCGACCTCGACGAGCCCTGGTCCGAGGAGGACGGCCGCCAGCTCCTGCGCGCCAACGGCATCCCGGTGGCCCCAGCCACCATCGTGACCACATCGGCGGCCGCCGTCGCCGCGGCGGCGCAATGGGACGAACCGGTGGCGCTCAAGCTGGTCTCGCCGCACATCCCGCACAAGAGCGACGTGGGCGGCGTTCACCTGGGGCTCGTCGGCCCGGCCGACGTCGCCCGGGGCTTCGCGCAGGTCGCAGCCGTGCTCGCAGACCGCGGAGAGCCCCCGTGCGCGCTCGTGGGTCCCATGCGGCCTGATGGGATCGACCTCATCGTCGGCGTGGTCCGCGACGCCCAGTGGGGACCGGTGCTCGCGGTCGGTCTCGGTGGCGTGTGGACCGAGGTGCTCGACGACGTCAGTACCCGCCTACTGCCCGTCGACGTCCCCACTGTCCGTACGATGCTCGACGACCTGCGCGCCCGCGCGGCCCTCGCCGGCGGTCGAGGTCACCCGCCGGCGCCACTCCACGAGCTCGCGCAGGTCATCACCCGCATCGGCGACCTGGCCCTGGCTCTCGGCCCTCGGCTCACCGCGCTCGAGATCAACCCCCTGCGCATCGTGTCCGATTCCGTCGAGGCGCTCGACGTCGTCGTCACCCTGGCGGAGCCTGGTCCATCCACGTGATGCCGGCCTCACAGCCCCAGGTCGCGCCCGATCAGCTCCTTCATGATCTCGTTCGACCCGGCCCAGATCTTGGTGACCCGGGCGTCGCGCCAGGCCCGGGCGACGCGGTACTCGTTCATGAAGCCGTAGCCGCCGTGCAGCTGCACGCAGTGGTCGAGCACCTCGGACTGCACCTGCGAGGAGAACCACTTCGCCTTGGCGGCGTCGATCGCGGTGAGCGTGCCCTGGGAGTGGTTGAGGACGCACTTGTCGATGTACGCCTCGGCCGCCTCGATCCGGGTGACCAGGTCGGCGAGCAGGAACTTGTTGTGCTGGAAGGTGCCGATGGGGGCGCCGAAGGCGTGCCGCTCCTTGGCGTACTCGATGGTCTCGAGCAGGATCTGCTTGGCGTGCGCGACATTGGCGACCGCGCAGCCGAGCCGCTCCTGCGGGAGCTTCTGCATCATGTGGATGAAGCCCATGTCGAGCTCGCCGATGATCTCGGCGTCGGTGACCCGGACGTTCTCGAAGAACAGCTCGGCGGTGTCGGACTCCTCCATGCCGACCTTGTCGAGCTTGCGGCCGCGCGAGAAGCCCTCCATGGTCGCCTCGATGCCGAAGAGGGTGATCCCCTTGGGGCCCTTCTCCGGGTCGGTGCGCACGGCGGTGACGAAGAGGTCGCCGGAGTAGCCGTTGGTGATGAAGGTCTTCGAGCCGTTGATGATCCACGCGTCGCCGTCGCGGACCGCGGTGGTCTTCAGCGCGGCGAGGTCGGAGCCGCCGGACGGCTCGGTCATGCCGATGCCCAGCAGGATCTCGCCGGAGCAGACGCCTGGCAGCCACCGCTCCTTCTGCTCGGACGTGCCCAGCTCGACGATGTACGGCGCCGTGATGTCGGCGTGGATGCCGTGACAGGTGGGGTACGCCGCGCCGACCTTCGCGAGCTCCTCCTGGAGCACGGCGTTGAACCGGAAGTCGCCGGCGTCCGAGCCGCCGTACTCCTCCGGCACGCACAGCCCGAGCAGGCCCTGCTTGCCGGCCTCGAGCCAGAACTCGCGCGGGAGCGCCTTCGCGGCGATGTGCTCCTCGGTGTGCGGCAGGACGGACCGGTCCACGAACTCCTTGACGGACGCGCGGAAGGCCTCGTGGTCCTCGTCGTAGATCTCACGCTTCATGCTCGCGACTCTACTCGCGGGTCACTTGCGCGGTCGTTGTCCCCGTGCACAACAAGGCCGGAGGTCGCGAGTCAGCCTGGCTCCGCCTCGCCCAGACGTGCCTGGACTCGGGCAGTGGGCGGAGCCGGGACGGGGGCGACGATGGCGCCAGCCACCAGCATCGCCGCCGCCATCACCAACCACGCCGATCCGATGCCGGCATGGGTGATCGTCCAAGCCATCAGCACCGGACCTGCTGCCGAGCCCGCCATGCCGCCCGCCTGCAGGACAGCGCTCGAACGCCCAGGCCGGCCACTGTTCTCGCTCAGCACCAGAGCGAAGGTGAGGCCTGACCAGCACCAGCCGAAGGCGTAGGCCAGGAGGCAGCCGACAAGCACGACGGGTTGCGCCCCGGCGCCGAGAAGCGCGACGCCGGTCCCACCGATCCACATCGTGAGGGTGACCAGCCACCAGGACCGAAAACCACAACGATCCACCAAGACGCCACTCAGGATCCGCGCGACGACGCTGAGAAGGCCCGCCACCAGCAGAACCCAGGCGGTTGTCCCCGACGAGAGACCCGCTCCCGCCAACGTCAGCGCGGAGTAGCCGAGCATGCCGCCGACCACCGCGGAGGCCAGGAAGGTGGCGACGCCGTATCGCGCGACGCGGCGGCCGGCCGTCGCGACGTCCTCCGCCTTCCAGGGCCTAGAGAACGTGTCGTACGAGCGAAGACAACGAGGACAGCCACCGCCGCCGCCTCCGCCACGACCACCGCCCAGATCCAGTCCAGAGCCGACGATGCCGCCGCCGCGAGCAGCATCGCAAGCGGAAGCGCGGCCTGCTTCGTGCACACAGCGAGTACCTGCCGATCCATCGGTACAGCAGCGGCGATCAGCCCATTCGTCGACGGCAGGACGACGGCGAAGCACCCACCGGCCGCCGCCACGCCGATACCCAACACGATCGGACTCCCTGGCCACGCCATGAGCGGCAGCGCCATCGTGACCAGAGTGATCGCCGACACGACGCCTGTCCGGCGCACGCCGAGTTGATCGATGAATGGCCCCAAGCCCATCGCCGTCAGGCTCCCCAGCAGGAAGAAGCTCGTGGTGAGCCAGCCCGCCAGGTTGCCATCCCCGCCGTGAGCGGTCGTCAACCGCGCCGCGAACGCCGCTACGAGGCCAAGGGGCAGGATCGCGACGCAGTCCTGGAGCGTCGCCACCACGACGAGGCGTACGGCGTTGGTGGCTCGTGTCCTTGTCAATTGACCCTGACCTCAGCCGTTCCCGCGCGCTGTCTCAACCACGAGAACGAGGTTGAGCACCACGATCACGGCCGCCACCAGGGATGCCAGGAGGGTCGTGATCCGCCGGTTCACCAGCGTGCCCATCAGCTGCTTGCTGGCGGTGATCATGACGAGAGGGACGAGCGCGAACGGGATCCCGAAGGAGAGGACGACCTGCGAGATGACCAGCGCTCGGGTTGGGTCGACTCCGAGGCCCAGGACGACCAGGGCCGGTGCGAGTGTGACGAGGCGACGCAGGGCAAGAGGCAGGCGGCGCCGGAGAAAGCCCTCCATCACCACTTGTCCAGCCAAGGTGCCGACGCTCGAAGCGGCGAAACCCGAGGCGAGCAGACTGAGTGCGAACGCCAGCGCAGCGGCCGGGCCGAGGACCTCGCCGAGAGCTCCATGGGCCGCCTGCAGGGTGGCGAGGTCCTCAGTCTGGCTCGCGAGCGCCGCCGCGGCGATCACCAGGAGAGCCAGGTTCATGACTCCTGCGCAGGTCATGGCGACCACGACGTCGATCCGCTGGGCGCGCAGGGCCGCTCCCTGCTGATCCGCGGTCCGGCCGGCCATCGTCGCACCGGTCAACGCGCCATGCAGGTAGATCGCATGCGGCATCACCGTGGCTCCGAGCATCCCTGTCGCGAGCAGGACGCTGCTCGTTCCGTCGAAGCGAGGGACAACGCCCTCGATCAGTCCTTTCGGCTCGACGTCCGACAGGAAGACATTGCACGCGAATCCGAGGAGGATCACCCCCAGGAACACGGCGATCGCAGCCTGGAAGGTTCGCGCCCCGCGGGTGTGAAGGGTGAGGAGCGCGAAGGCTCCGACGGCAGTGATAGTGCCCCCGACGAGCAGGGGCGTGCCGAACAGGATCTGGAGGGCGACGGCACCGCCGACGACCTCGGCAAGGTCGGTCGCGATCGCGACAAGCTCAGCCTGTAGCCAGAGCGGGACGACCACGCGCCGCGGAAACCGGTCCCGGCAGACCGCGGCGAGACTCCGTCGCGTCGCGATCCCCAGCTTGGCGGACAGGTACTGAATGAGCATCGCCATGACATTGCTGACGAGCACGACCCAGACGAGCAGGTACCCGTACTCCGCACCGGCCGAGACATTGGTGGCGAAGTTGCCCGGGTCCACATAGGCGATCGCCGTAACGAGTGCCGGACCGAGGAACGGAGCCGTTGCAGCCAGTCGGCTTCGCGACCTCTCGCGCTGGACCTGCACGCCCTCCTCGACCATCCTGGCGCGTCACACGTCGACGACGACGTCGCCGTTCTCGATGCGACCCGGGAACGTGACCACCTTGTACTTCGGTTCGACCAGCGTCTCGCCGCTTGGCAGCTTGAACTCCCAGCCGTGCCAGGGGCACTTCAGGATCTCGCCGTCGTATGCCCACTCACGCTGAGTGGGCGCGGGGGAGACCACGGTGCCTGTCGCGCGGGAGTGGCACAGCGGAGCTCCGGCGTGGGGGCAGAGGTTGCGTACGGCGACGATCTGCCCCTTGACGTTGTAGACGCCCAGCTCCAGCCTGCCGATGCGCACCAGCTTCCGCATACCCGGCTGGAGCTCCTCAGCCGGACAGATGACATGTGGGGTCGCCATGGACCATCCCCTCTCACTTGCTGCCGGGCCAGTGATGGTCGGCCAGGTCGTTGCTGAAGGCGGAGCCGAGCAGGCTCTCACGATGGGGCAGGACGCTCCGCAGTCCGCCCAGGCCGACCACGCCACTGAGCTGGCCGTCCACGTGGTATCCGTAGACGGGAGCCACGTCGGCATCGGACAGCAGCCGTACGTCGCCGATGCCCGCTGCCGGGTCGCCGAGGCCGTAGATCCGCAGGTCGTACTGGTCGCTCCAGAAGGACGGGACGACCGTCGCTGTCGTCGCCGCCTCTCCCTCGTCAGCCGGATGTCCCCCAGATCATCCGTGACAAGATGGCGAAGGGAGTCACCGGCAACGCGCGCGATGTCGCCGACGGTGTTCCAGTGCTCGACCCGGACGGCTCGACCGGTAGACCATCGGTGTGGGAAGCGGGCGACATCGCCCGCGGCGACGACACACTCGGCGCCTTCGACCCGCATCCTTGCGTCACAGAGCACACCGTCGGACAGATCGAGACCGTTGCCGCCCAACCATTCGGCGTTGGGCATCGAGCCCACTGCCTCGACCACGACGGCGGCGGGGACCCGCTCACCCGACGAGAGCAGTACCGCCTCCACGGCGCCGTCACCCTCGAACGCGACCGGCACCTCCTGCATCCGAAAGGTGACACCGGCTTCGTGGTGGCGGCGACGTACCTGCGCACCCAGCTCGGTGCCGAGCACCCTCTCCATGGGCTCACGCTCCGGCGCCACCACGGTCACCTGGCAGCCAAGGGTGACGGCGACTGCCGCGACCTCGCATCCGATGAAGCTCGCGCCGACGACGGCCACCGACGGCGCGTTCCTCAAGGCATCGCGCAGCGCCTGCGCGTCGGCCATCGAACGAACCACGTGGCGACCGGCCTGCGGGCCGGGAAGATCCAGACGGCGGGGTCGCAGCCCGGTTGCGATGACCATCCCGTCGTAGCTGAGCTCGTCACCTGCGGATGTCACCACCCGGCGCTCGTCGAGGTCAGCGCTCACCGCGGCTGTACTCAGACGCCACTGTACGTCGTTGAGGGCAGGACGGATCGGGAACGGGAGCCGCTCGTCGTACTCCTCGCCTCGAAGCGCCTCTTTCGAGAGCGGTGGCCGGTTGTAGGGCATGCAGGGCTCGTCGCCGATCACCGTCATCGGTCCGGAGTGACCAAGTCCGCGGATGCGCTCCGCAACACGGAGGCCGGCCATGGAGGCGCCAACCACCAGGATCGTGCCGCTCACGTTGCGGGTCCGAGCAAGATCGCCTGGACGGGACAGGCTGCCGCAGCCTCCTGCACGGTGGCTTCAAGCTCATCCGGCGGATCGGGAACGTAGGTGAGGCCGTCGACCCCCAGATCGAAAACATCGGGCGCGATCAGCACGCACTGCCCGTGCTCCTGGCAGGCATCCTCGTCGACGCGGATCTTCATTTCGACCGTCCTCTGATTTCTGTCGTCCGGAATCAGAACTCGCTCCAGTGGGCAGCCGCGCGAGTCGAGGGAAGCCTGTACTTCTCGATCGCGTTGAGACCGAGGATTCGCCTGATGCTGTCCTGATCGACACCGGTGAACCCGACGCGACGGTTGTAGTCGCCGTCCCAGTGCGGGTAGTCGGTGGCGAACTCGAGCGTCTTGGGGCCCAGCCAGTCGATGACGCGCGCGAGGTAGCGCGGATCACGTGGCTCCTCGTAGGGCTGGCGGGTGAACGACACGTGGTCGCGAACGTAGTCGGAAGGCGGGCGCTTCAGCTCGGGGATCTCCGCCCTGAGCCGCTGCCAGTGGTTGTCGAGGCGCCACAGCAATGGCAGACACCAGGCGTAGCCTCCCTCCACGAACGTGAACCGCAGGTCGGGGAAGCGGTTGAACACCCCCGACTCGAGCATGCTCACCAGGTGCCCGGCATACAGCATCGAGAACTGCGAATGGTTCTCGAGGAATGTGCGGGGAGCGCCCGTCGAGGTCATCAGAGCTGGGCCGGGACGCTGGAGCGTCACGTGGGTGCAGACGGTCAGATCTGCCGCGATCGCCGCCTCGTAGACCGGCCAGAACTGACGCTGACCCATGCCGACGCCGAGGTAGGGGTTGAGCATGACCTGGACGAAATGGGGATGGTCGGCCCACTTCCGGATCTCCGCCACCGCCAGGGCCGGGTCAGAGCTGACCCGGATCGTGCCCTTGTAGCGACCGTGCCCGTTGTGGGTGCTCAGCCACGTCTCCGCGAGCCAGTTGTTCGTCGTGGCGGCCATGGCGGCCTCGTGCTCTGGATTCGCCGATGACTTCTCGGTCAGCGGGATGATGATGGCGATGTCGACGCCCGCCTCGTCGAACAGCTGACGTCCGGTGAGGCCGGGGTCCGAGCCAGCGGGACTGCCGTCGTCACCGAACGCGTCAAGTCGGCGTCCCTCGTTGGGAGCGG
This sequence comes from Nocardioides humi, assembly GCF_006494775.1. NCBI lineage: Bacteria > Bacillati > Actinomycetota > Actinomycetes > Propionibacteriales > Nocardioidaceae > Nocardioides > Nocardioides humi. Next base: position 2,492,127 of record NZ_CP041146.1, read on the forward strand.
CGAAGATGACCGACGTACCGAGCATGCCGCGGCCGTAGAGCAGATCCTTGAGATGGGCCCACTCGACAGGCATGAAGTCCGCCAGCTCAGTCCCGTTGCGCGGATTCACGTGGATGTCGCAATCCACCACTTCGACGGCAACCTGCTCGACCGGTGCGGTGGTGTCGATGAGTCCGCTGGTCATGAGCCCTCCTTGGCGGGTCGTGATTCGGGGTCGGGGGTCAGGGGTTCGGGGGTCAGCCCGAAGAGCTCGCGGGCCGTGCCTCCGAGGACACGCTGCCGGGTGGCGTCATCCGCCTCGGGAATGGCCTCCTCCGGAGCCAGGAAGTCCCACTCGGGATAGTGGCTGCCGTAGACCAGGATCTGGTCGGCGTCGCCCATCGCGAGCCACTCGCCGAGGATCTCCGGATCGGTGCATCGGTCGGTCGACGACGTCACGAATCGCACGTTCGAGGCGAGATAGTGGGACGGCAGCTCGGTCATCCACGGCATGTCTGCACGCATGGGACGGTAGTCCTTGTCCATGCGCCAGGACATGGCGACGGCGAAGTCATAGCCACCATCGGCAAACACGACCCGCAGGTCGGGCAGATGGTCGAAGACGCCCTCGACCATGAAGCTCGCCAGATGGTTGATGAAGTTGAGAGGCTTGTACGACGAGAAGCCGAGGAAGGTCCGCAGGTAGCCCACAGGGGTAGGAGCAAGCTCGACGCCTGTCTCGCCGTCGGTCAGCACGGTGACGGGTAGATCGTGAGCGACCGCCGCCTCCCAGATAGGCCAGAACACCCGCTTGCCGTAGGTCTGCAGCGACTGCATCGGAACCCCGACCTGCACGAAGTCCGGGTGGGAGCCCCACTTCTCGATCTCTGCGACCGCGTGGGAGACGCTGGTCGGCGAGACCCGGATCGTTCCGCGGTACGGCCGATCGGACGGCTGGTCCTCGAGCCAGGTCTCGGCGAGCCAGGCGTTGGTGGCCGAGCAGATCGCGGCAAGCAGATCCTCGTCCGGGAGGAGTCCGTAGGTGTAGGGGTGCAGGATGGCGTGTCGGGCACCGACGGCGCCGCGCACGTGCTCCTCGACCAGGCGGTGGGTCGACGCAGGGGACCCTCGTTGCCGTAGGACTCGATGAGGGAGTCGCCCACGACGTTGGGGTAGTAGTAGCGGTCGCCGAAGGGCAGCCGACGGTGCTTCCAGATCGCAGGCAGGTACCGCCGCAGATCTGCCTGGTCCACCGGCCGGACATGGACTGCCGCGTCGACGATCTCGTACGTGGTGGCAGCTCTGGACCGCCCCGACCGCTCCGTCATCGACACCGTGGCGAGGTGCGCGTCGTTCGCCACGAAGTCGACGCGGCGGTCGGAGGGAACTGAGCCAAGGGTGGTCAAGGCATTGTCCTTTCGGTGGCTTCACGAACGAGTTTCCGGCCGCGGATGAACCATCCATGCGCCTCGCGGTCCCACGTGGCCACTCCAGGCCCCTGCGCACGGATCTTGTACTTCTGGACCTTGGCCGTCGGCGTACGCGGGAAGTCCTCCACGATCTCGATGTAGCGCGGGATCATGAAGTAGGGCAGCACCGTCTCGCAGTGCTGCAGCAGCTCCTCTGGGGTGACGCTGAACCCTTCTCGCAGACGTGCCAGAACCCAGACCTCGTCCTCCCCCAGCTCGGACGGTGTGGAGACCGCCACGGCCTCGGCCACGGCTGGGTGCCTCGCGATCTGGCTCTCGAGCTCGAACGAGGAGATGTTCTCCCCGCGACGTCGCAGTGAGTCCGTGGCTCGGTCGACGAACCACATGTTCCCCTCGTCGTCGAACCTGCCGCGATCACCCGTGTGGAACCACAGGTCACGGGTCGCTTCCAGCATCTTCTCGGGTTGACCGTTGTAGCCCGAGCACAGGAGGAGGGGCCCCCGCCCGCGCACCACGATCTCGCCCACCTGACCCGGCGGGAGAATCGCACCGAATCCGTCGACGACCTCCACCTCATAGTGCGGACTGCGCCGACCTGCGCTGCCCGGAGCATAGACATCGGCCGGCGACCGGAAGATCGGCAGCCCGACCTCGCTCGAGCCGAAGACGGTCGTGACAACGCAGTCGAACCTCTGCTCGAACTCGGTGTGGAGCTCGGGGAGATCCGGGACCGCATAGACGACCTTGACCGGGTTGTCGGTGTCGTCAGGCGTTGCTGGAACCGACAGCAGCATGTTGCAGACGCCTCCGATGGCGACCACGTTGGTGACACCGAACGCACGCATCTCGTCCCAGAACCCGGTCACCCTGAACCGGCTCATAACGTGCATCCGGCCGCCCACCGCGAGGGCCGCGATGGCGACGAACTTGCCCGTCATATGGAAGACCGGCTGGAAGTTGAGGATCACATCGGACTCGTCCAGCTCGTTCACCTCGGCGTACATCAGTCCGTAGGCAGCCATGTAGTGCTGGGACAGCAGCACGGCCTTCGACGGTCCGGTGGTGCCGGAGGTGAACACCATGCCGCCGATCGAGTCCGGTGGCACCTCAAGGCCCAGGTTGTCCTCGGGCTGTGGAGCCAGCAGGCGGTCGAACCCGCTCCAGCTCCTCGAGGGCCCCGCCACCTCGAAAGGTGACCAGGAGTCACCGCGGACCACCACGGTGCGCAGGTCGTCCACTTCCCCAGCCGCCGTGGCGAGGTTCGGCAGGTACTCCTCGTCGATCACCGCGATCATGCTGGCGCTCTGGCGCAGTTGGTGGGCCAGAAGCTCGCCCCGGTACGCCGGATTGATCGCCACCTCGACCGCGCCGACCTTCGCGAGCGCGAACCAGGTGGCGAAGTAGTCACGACCGGTGTCCATCATCACCGCCACGTGCACGCCGGCGGTCACTCCTGCCTGCTGGAGATTGCGTGCCATGCGGTTGACGAGACGGTTGAACTCGTCGAGACCGACCGCCTCGTCCCCGTGGGTGAAGAAGATGTCCCCAGGCCGCTCACGCGCGGCCCTCTCCAGCAACGCGGTCATCGAGACCTCTCCTGGAGCACGGGAGCGGAGCCGGTTCACCGGACTGTCCACACCGATGTCTTTCATCCTTGCCTCCTTCCGCCGAACATCAGGCCCAGTCTCGCGCTTGTTCGATCTCTCGCTCGGAGAGCCGTTCAGGGTCGTGACGACCAAGATTGATGTCGCCCATGTCCGACGGCGAGGTCAGCTCTGGCGACATCCGGGGCTTCTGACCGACGCCATAGGTGCGCCCGTCGATCGGCCAGTGATAGGCCTCCAACTCATCGGTGCCCCTACCGAGAATCTCGCCGGTCGCCTCGAATTCGTTGAGCACCTCCTGCAGACCGTACCGCTGAACCGGACAGACCTTCATGCAGATCGCACAACCATGGGCCTGGGCCACGATCGGCAGGCACCGCTTGGTGTTGAGGGAGCTCTTCTCGACGCCTCGCTTGAACTTGCGCTTCACAGGGATCGCCCCAGGAGGACAGCGCCTCACGCAGACCTGACAGGCATCGCACAGCGCCGGAATGCCGAAGTCCTTCGGCTCGTCCAGCACCAGGGGTGCATTGGTGTTGACGAGGATCAACCGACAGCGGGAGCCGACCGGCGTCAGCAGTTGACCGTTGAGGCCCAGCTGCCCGAGCCCAGCCTCTACTGCGAAGTGGATCGCCATGCCCGGACCGGCGGCGTCGTGGACCTTGACCCGGTATCCGTGGTCGACCAGGTAGTCGCCGATCGCCGAGGCCAGGGTCATCGCCTCCGCGTATGTGCTGAGGGCCGTCTGCTCGGATTCCGAGCTGGGGATCTTCTGCGTGGGCGCCCACGCCTGCTCAAGGGCGCACACGATCATCCGATCGCCCACCTCGGTCCCGAGGAAGGACTCGAAGATGTACTTCTCGTCGTAGTGGGCGACGCCGATCCCACTCAGGCCGATCTGCGCCGCCAGCTCTTTGAGGCCGGTTGTGAGCTGGTCGGCCGGCACCGTGGTCGCCGGAGACGGGGGCCGGTCACTGACGCGCTGCGCCAGTGCGGTGGCGCGCTGCCGGCGGGGAGCCGCCGGCAGGGTCGACCGCCACATGAATCCACGCAGCCAGACCAAGGGGCCGGCGTTCGCCAGCATGAAGTCGGGAAGCGGGCCGGCAGCGAACGCCTCGGCTTCGCCTGCGGGGTCCCGGACGATACCGGGGTAGCCCTTGAGGAGCGCAGGGACCCGCACGTCCATGTCCCAGGGCGTCCTCGGGGACAGGAACTTCCTCCTGAACCGGGCCGGCAGGGAGGGCGCACGGCGCAGTCTGGGATCAGTCGCCAGCTTGCCGGCCCGTACCCGCACCTGCTCGACGAGCGCGTTGAGGATCTTCATTGGCATCCTTGCTTGCGGCGTTGTCAACGTCAGCGTTAACAGCCTGCCACAAGCACGCACCGGTCGCAACCATCACCTTGCAGAGCAGGCATTGGGGTGCTGTATGTTGGTCTCAACGTATGTGTTGATGACCGGGCCGTCGAGGTGCGGTCCCAAGGAAAAGGACGTCGGCCGTGGAGAAGGAGTCCGATCCCTCGAACAACTGGGGTCGCTGGGGAGATGACGACGAGCGGGGGGCGCTCAACCTCATCACCGCCGACGCCGTACTGCGGGCGGTCAGCACCGTCCGCACCGGCACAGCCTTGACGCTCGCCGTCCCGCTCCGCGCGGGCGAGGGGCCGATCTTCGAAGGCCGAGCACCGCTGCAGCACTTCATGACCAGGCACGGGGCGACTACGCCGCCGGTCTCAAGGAGAAGGGGTTCGGCTTCGCCGACGATTACGTTCTGGTCGCCACCCACGGCACGACCCACATCGACGCATTGGCGCACGTCTGGCGCGAGGGAGCGATGTGGAATGGCCATTCGTCGAACCTCGTCACGAGCATCGGCGCGCGCAAGTGCGGCATCGAGAACGTCGGTGCCATCGTTACCCGGGCCGTACTGGTCGACTTCGCAGACCAGTACGAGGCATCGGGAGATCCGCGCCACGCCATCGACGTCGACGACCTGTCTGCCGCCGTGGCGGCGACGGGCATCGACGTCATGCCCGGTGATGCGCTGCTCGTCCGCACCGGATGGGTTCGGGCATGGCGTTCCCAGCGCGCTCAGGTCACCGCTTGGCCAGGACTGGCGCCCAACTGCGCAGAGTGGATCAATGAAGCCGGCTTCGCTTTGGTGGGAGCGGACAATATCGCCGTCGAACTGGGGCCCTCACCGCGCGAGAACGACGCCGCACCACTTCATGCACGACTGGTCCGCGACTTCGGCATCTACTTGGTGGAGTTGCTCGACCTGGAGGCGATCGCTGCGCAAGGGCGCTCCTCCTTTCTTCTCTCCATCGCACCCATGCCCCTGGTCGGGGGGTCGGAAGTCCGGTCAATCCAATCGCCGTACTCTGAGTGATGGGAGGTGCGGGGATGTCTCGCGCGGCCAAGCAGGTCAAGCAGGTCAAGCAGGTCAAGCGGTTGGACCGGGTGATCATCCGGTTCGCGGGTGACTCCGGTGATGGCATGCAGCTGACCGGTGACCGGTTCACGCAGGAGTCGGCGGTGTTCGGCAATGACTTGGTCACGTTGCCGAACTTCCCTGCCGAGATCCGCGCCCCGCAGGGCACGATCCCCGGGGTGTCGTCGTTTCAGATCCATTTCGCCGATCACGACATCCTCACCGCCGGGGACCGCCCGGATGTGCTGGTCGCGATGAACCCCGCCGCGTTGAAGGCCAATCTGGGTGATCTGCCGCGGGGGCGACGATCATCGTGGACACCCACGACTTCACCCAACGCAACCTGGACAAGGCCGGCTACGACTCCAACCCGCTGGACAAGCTCGGTGAGGTCGATGATGTGCTGGCGGGGTTCGCGGTGCAGCCGGTCGACCTGACCGGCATCACCATCGCGGCCGTGGCGGAGTTCGGGCTCTCGCGTAAGGACGCGGCACGGGCGAAGAACATGTTCGCGTTGGGGTTGTTGTCGTGGATGTACGGGCGCCCCACCGAACCCACGGTGGCGTTCTTGGAGCGCAAGTTCGCCAAGGTCCCCGCGATCTTGGGCGCGAACATCGCCGCATTCCGCGCGGGGTGGAACTACGGCGAGACCACCGAGACCTTCGTGGTCCAGTACGAGATCAAACCCGCCGTCATGCCCACCGGCACCTATAGGAACATCACCGGCAACCTCGCCCTGTCGTATGGGTTGGTTGCGGCCAGTGTTCGTGCCGGTGTACCGCTCTTCTTAGGCTCGTATCCGATCACCCCGGCCTCCGACATCCTCCACGAACTCTCCCGCCACAAGGGGTTCGGAGTCACCACCTTGCAGGCCGAGGACGAGATCGCCGGGATCGGCGCCGCGATCGGCGCCTCCTTCGCCGGCCAACTCGGCGTCACCACCACCTCAGGGCCCGGGATCGCGCTCAAGTCCGAAGCCATCGGACTCGCGGTCATGACCGAACTCCCCCTGGTGGTGGTCAACGTCCAACGCGGCGGCCCCTCCACGGGGTTGCCGACCAAGACCGAACAGGCCGACCTCCTCCAAGCCATGTACGGCCGCAACGGCGAAGCCCCCGTCCCCATCATCGCGCCCCAATCCCCCGGAGACTGCTTCGCCGCCGCCCTCGAAGCCGCCCGGATCGCGATCACCTACCGCACCCCCGTCTTCCTGCTCTCCGACGGGTATCTGGCCAACGGCTCCGAACCCTGGGCCATCCCCACCATCGACGACCTGCCGGTGATCGAACCGAACTTCGCCACCCCGGCCGACAAGGAGGCCAACAAGGATGGGGAGTTCTTGCCCTATCTGCGTGACGAGGCCACCCTCGCCCGCCCGTGGGCGCCGCCGGGTGTGGCCGGCCTGGAGCACCGCATCGGCGGACTGGAGAAGGCCGACATCACCGGCAACATCTCCTACGACCCGGCCAACCACGACCACATGGTCCGCCTGCGCGCCGCCAAGGTGCAGCGCATCGCCGACACCCTCCCCCCACTCGTGGTCGACGACCCCTCCGGTCCCCCAGGACAAGGCAAGGCGAAGGTGTTGGTGATCGGGTGGGGCTCCACCTACGGCCCCATCGGCGCCGCCTGCCGCCGCGTGCGCCGCGCCGGCAACCACGTGGCCCAAGTCCACCTACGCCACCTCAACCCGTTCCCGAACGACCTCGCAGACATCCTGCGCTCCTACGACAAGGTCCTGGTGCCCGAGATGAACCTCGGCCAGCTCTCCAAGATGCTGCGCGCGGAGTTCTTGGTCGATGCCCAGGGCTACAACCACGTCTACGGCCTCCCCCTCAAGGCCGCCGAGCTCGCCGAAGCCATCGGCATCCTGGTGGGCGAGGCCGAAGGCCGCGAGGTCGACCTCGGCGAACACGGAGTCATCGACGAACAAGGGCACCGTCTCAACCCACCCGCCGACCACGAGACCAGCCCAGAGGAGGCACCCGTCCGATGACGACCAACAACCTGGCAGACCTGCCCATGCCCGCACATCACACGGCGGGCACCGCCCTGGTGCCCCGGCTGGCCGAGGGCCAGACCCAGACCGGCAAGGACTTCTCCAGCGACCAAGAAGTCCGCTGGTGCCCCGGCTGCGGCGACTACGCCGTCCTCAAGGCCGTCCAGTCCTTCCTCCCCGACCTCGGACTAGCTCGGGAGAACATCGTCTTCGTCTCCGGGATCGGCTGCTCCTCGAGGTTTCCCTACTACCTCGACACCTACGGCATGCACTCCATCCACGGCCGCGCCCCCTCCATCGCCACCGGCATCGCAGTAGCCCGCGAGGACCTGTCCGTGTGGGTCGTCACCGGCGACGGCGACGCGCTGTCCATCGGCGGGAACCACCTCATCCACGCGCTGCGCCGCAACGTCAACATGACCATCCTGCTGTTCAACAACCGGATCTACGGCCTCACCAAAGGCCAGTACAGCCCCACGTCCGAGGTCGGGAAGATCACCAAATCCACCCCCACCGGATCCCTCGACCACCCCTTCAACCCCGTCTCCCTCGCCCTCGGCGCCGAAGCCACCTTCGTCGCCCGCACCATCGACTCCGACCGCAAACACCTCACCACCATCCTGCAAGCGGCCGCCGCCCACCGCGGCACCAGCCTGGTCGAGATCTACCAAAACTGCCCCATCTTCAACGACGGCGCCTTCGACGCCCTCAAGGGCATGGGCGAGCACAAGGACACCAAGGAACACGCGATCATCCCGCTGGTCCACGGCCAGCCCATCACCTTCGGCACCCGCGACGAGACCACCGGCCCACTCAACGGACTCGGCGACAAGGCCCTCATCCGCAGCGCCGCGGGCGGAGTCGAGGTCGCCGACACCACATCCGTCCCGATCGAACAGATCATCGTCCACGACGCACAGAACCCCGACCCGTCCACCGCGTTCGCGATCTCACGGCTCACCGACGCCGGCTACCTCAACCGCAGCCCCATCGGCATCTTCCGCCAGGTCCAGCGCCCCACCTACGACGACCAGGCCCGCGCCCAGGTCGCCACCGCCAGCGAGACCGCCACCACCCACGGCAGCCCCGAGGAACGCCTCACCGCCCTCATCAACGCCGGCGACACCTGGACCATCGACTGATCCGCTGGAGACAAGACCCAAAGTGCCCTCGCCGGCGTACGACGTGGGGGATCAGCGCCCGGGCTCGGGAAGGAACGTCCTCACGCCTGCATCGACCGACGTACCGCCGCCACATCGATGCGGCGCGCCGGCGTCAGAGTACCGCTGGCGACTGACCAAGGAGCCTGCGCAATGACGATCCGGTCGATGGACCATCCGTCATCAACCGTCGCGGCGACCTGGTCGAGCTGAATGCGGATCTTCTCGACGACTGCGGGGATCTGCGCCAGCTCCCGCTGGCTCGCAAAGTCGAGACCCCGGTTGCTCGTCCACCACGCCGCCCAGCCGAGATCGAGTTCGACGTAGGCAACGAGGGCCTGGGCGTGGCCTGCCTGCGGGTCGAAAAGTATCCTCCGGACCAGGTCGAGGCCCGCGACCCGCTCGCTGAGCGCGACAAGCGAGACCACCGCGCCGAGTTCGGTCATGTCGTGGACGCCGTGGGGCGGCACCAGGACGACACTCCCATCATCGACCATCGCAACGCAGGCGTACTCGAAGGAGTCGTTGCCTGTCACGATCCTGCATCGCCCGTCGCCGACCGGCTCCAGATCGACACCCGTCACGGGCCGCCAGCCCAGGCCCTCGTCGGCCAGGAGAACACCGCCTGCCGCCGCGTCGCCCCACACCCGAGACGGCTGCTCGCACGTCGCCCTGAAGAAGTTCGAGGTTTCCGCTCCCAGTGGCATACCTCCCAGTGCGACGACCTTGCGTACGCGGGACAGGCCGTGATGCCGCGCCAGGGGCCCGATGACCAGCAACCGCGTAGGCAGGGCGCTGAGCCGTGCACTCCACTCTCCGTGGCGACGCGCCGAGCTCGACAGTGCCTTGTCGATGACGGCTCTCCGCATTCGTCCGGACCGGAGCTGCCTCATCCGGGACTCCGAGCGTAGGGTGTAGATCGCATCCTCCGATCCGACCAGGACGGTCGGCCGGATCTCGGCGAGGTCGTGGGCCACGGATCCGACGGTCTCCGCGAAATGCAGCCGCGCGCGGGACAACACCGCCGCATACGCCGTGGCACTGCGGACGACCGTGTCAGCCATGGAGTCAAGGCACATCACCCGATCCGAAGACGAGAGCCCGAGGTACGACGCAGCCCGCTCGGCTCCCGCCCGGAGCCTGCCGGCCTTCACCTCGACGCCAACCCTCTCCTGCGTGACGCTCGTGAGGTCGATCGCGGCGATCCGCTCCCCCCTTCCGGTCGCACCATCGGCCCGATCAGGGCCATCCATGCCTGCCTGCGCTCTCGGTGAACGGCGTTCGACGGTGACCAGGGGTACGTCCGAGAGCTGGCGTGGGTCCAGGGGCCGGCTGAGGCCGACGGTATCCAGCACAAGGAACCCACGGAGCGTGGCTGAGTGCTCGGCGGAGAGGAGCAAGTCGATGTGCTCCTGATCGCCGCATACCGCGAGATCGACACCGTGCTGCCGGAGAAGTGCCGACAGCACGGACGGCCTCGTGCCCGGCAGAACCGGGAGGACTGTCGCGCCCCTTTCCTGAAGGGCAAAGTCGACCACCAGCCACTCCACGCAGTTGTCCGCGATGAGGGCGACCACCGTTCCCGCGGCGACGCCGTGCGAAGCGAGCTCGTCGGCCGTCTCTGCCACCATACGACGAAGGTCCGCCCAGCTGATGTCGATCCACCGCCCGAACCGCTTCTGGGCGACAGCCACCGAGTCGGGATGCGATCGTGCGTGGTCGCTGAGCGCCGATCCGACGGAAGCCCGCGGGAACGGCGGTGCGGACGCGGTCGAAAGGGATGTCATGGCTGATCTCCTTCGGTGGATACCGCAGTCGTCTGCTCGGCGCCGTCCGGGCGGCACCCAGATAGGCGCTGATCACGGCTGGGTCCCTCTGTACCTCGTCCGGTGAACCTTCGCTGATCTTGCGACCGAAGTTCAGGACCACGACGTGCTCGGCCAGTTGCATGACGACGCCCATGTCGTGTTCGACGAGGAGGACGGCGGTCTCGAGCTCCTGGCGAACAGCAAGGATGTAGGCGGACATCGCCTCCTTCTCGTCGAGCGTCATTCCGGCCATCGGCTCGTCGAGGAGAAGGAGCGTGGGCTCCTGGGCGATCACCCGCGCCATCTCGACACGCTTCTTCGTCCCGTACGAGAGATCGTCGACGCAGACGCCCCGCAGACTGGTCAGGTCGAGGAGACGGAGGATGTGCTCGACCCTGCCTCGGTTCGCGTCCTCGTCACGACGCACTGCCGACAACCCGAGCACCGTCGAGAGGATGCCGTGCCTGCCCTGCAGGTAGCGACCCGCCATGACGTTGTCGAGGACCGACTGTCCGGCGAGCACGACAGGAGTCTGGAAGGAGCGGGCCAACCCCATGCGCGCGATGCGATGCCGGGCGAGGCGGGTGATGGGAGCCCCGTCGAGCAGGATCTCGCCGGACGTTGGCCGGTAGGCGCCGGAGACACAGTTGAACATGCTGGTCTTCCCGGCGCCATTCGGCCCGATCAACGCGGTCAGGGACGCCGGCGCCACGTCGAACGACACCTCCGAGAGGGCATTCACGCCGCCGAACCGAAGGCTGACGTCGGACACGACCAGCTTGCTGGCGCTCGTCATGCCAACCACCTCTGCCGACGGCGGTGAATGCGGGCCTGTGCGAAGGAGCGCTCCGCCTCGCCAGGTGCACCGCCGAGGTACAGCTCCTGCACCTGCGGGTCGTCGCGAAGGGCCGCAGAGAGTCCCTGGTGCACCACTCTTCCGTTCTCGAGAATGTACGCCGAGTCGCAGAACTCGAGCGCAAGAGTGGCGTTCTGCTCGACCACCAACATCGACGTCGAGGTCTGCTCACGGATGGCGGCGAGGTCCTCGAAGATCCTGCGGGTGACGAGAGGGGCCAGGCCGAGGGAGATCTCGTCGAGCAGGATCAGCGAGGGATCAGCCATGAGTGCCCGCCCGATGGCCAACATCTGCTGCTCGCCACCGCTGAGCAGACCCGCAGCGGAGCGCCGCCGCTCACCGAGGATCGGGAACGTCTCGTAGACCCAGGATCGCGTCTCATCGGCGCCGGGGGTCGTTCGCGCGGCCGCCCCGACCTCCAGGTTCTCCTCGACCGTGAGACCCGAGAACATCAGGCGGCCCTCGGGGACGTGCGCAACCCCCAGCCGGGCGATGCTGTGGGACCCGAGACCGACGACGGGCCTGCCGTTGAACTCGACCTCACCGCCTGTCAGCGCGCCTCCATGGATGCCGAGCAGTCCCGCCACGGCGCGAATCGTGGTGGTCTTGCCGGCTCCGTTGGCACCGAGAAGCGCTACCGCGGATCCCCGGGCGACAGACAGGGACACACCCCGGAGAGCGGTGGCATTGCCGTAGGCACTCTCCACGCCATGGACGGCGAGAACCACATCGGGCTGGTGGTCTGCAGGCTGGCGGGATGTCACATCGGTCTCCAGACCCGATCTGTTCAATCGCGGTAGGGCCATGCCCGAACCGTCCTTCGCGTCGCAGTGAGAAAGCCGTTGAGGCCTTCGGGCCGGTAGCGCATGATCACGATGATCAGCAGGCCCAGCCCTAACGAGGCGACCTGGCTGGGATAGGTCACGAGCTTTTCCCCGATGAGCGGCGTGTCGGGACTCACCCGCAGCGAGAGGTTCTGCAGGGCATAGGGCGTCAACGTCCACACCAGCGCCCCCAGGACCGCCCCGCCGGTGGAGCCGATGCCCCCGAGGATGATCATGGCGAAGTATCCGAGGACGAACATCAGCGTGAAGCTCTCGTCAGTGATGATTCCGATGTAGAAGGCGTAGACCGCTCCGACCGCACTGACCACGAATGACGACGCAGAGAAGGCGCGAAGCTTGGCTGCGCTCACATTCACGCCCATCGAGCCAGCTGCCACCTCGTGGTCCCGCACCGAGATGAAGGCGCGGCCATGCCGGGATCTCATGAGGTTCCGGATCGCGAGCGCAAGCGCCACCACGCAGACCGCGAGGACGAAGAACCACCGCTCATCGGAGTCCAGGGCCCACGGCCCGATCGAGACCTCCGTATAGATGACACCTCCGGGCCCGAAGAACTCGAGCTGGTACTTCTGGAACAGGAAGATCGCGATGAAGTGCAGGGCGAGCGTGGCCAGCATGAGATAGAGCCCCGACAGGCGCAGGCTCGGCAGGCCGACCAGCACCCCCACCAGCGCTCCCACCAGACCAGCGAGCAGGACGATGAGCGGGAAGGAAAGATCCCAGTTGCTCTGACAGACGGCGGCGACCACCCCTCCGACACAGAAGAAGGCGGCATGTCCGGTAGAGATGAGGCCGGTCTGGCCGACGAGGAAGTTCAACGCCATCGCAGCCAGCACGGCGATCAGGCCGACATTGATCTGAGCCATCCCGATCCCGAGCAACTGGTCGTTGGTGAAGTAGTAACCGAGGAGGAACCGGTCGCCGAACACGCGGGGTACCGCCAAGACGGCGAGGATCGCCAACGCATAGCCGAGCACATGGAGTGGACTCCGGATCAGGGCCCGCTCCTGCGAGTAGCGTGTCGTCAGGCGACGCTGCACTCCGAGGGCAGCCATCAGACTCGCACCACCGTTCTTTTGCCGAGGATTCCTTCAGGGCGGAGCAGAAGGACCAGGAGCAGGACCGCGAAGGTCACCGGCGTGCTCGCTCCGCGACCCAGATAGCCGCTGCCCAGCTGCCCGATCACGCCGATCAGAAGACCGCCGACGACAGCGCCCGGGATGCTACGGATGCCTCCGAGAACCGCGGCCGGGAACGCGAGCAGTCCAATGGCGGTCAGCCCGACGGAGACGATCTGGAGATTGGCCAGCAGGATGCCGCCGATCGTCGCCAACACCGTGGCGATCACAATGGCGATGACGAACATCCGACCCGTGTTGATGCCCACGACCGCAGCTGCCTCGGGATTCTCGGCCACGGCCCGCATGTGCAGTCCCAGCTTCGTGAATCGGAAGAAGGCGCCGAACGCGGCGATCGACAGGGCAGCCACCGCGATAATGGTCAGGTCGATGGACGACATGCGGACCCCACCGACGTTGATGACGTGTGCAGGAAGTGTGGACGGGAAGGTGTAGGTGTGCGGTCCCCAGAGAATCACGACCAGCGACTGCAGGATCAGGCTGAGCGCGATCGTGACCATGATCATCGTGAGAAGAGGACTGCCGATCATGGGACGTAGCAGGAACCGATAGATGACCAGCCCGAGCACTGCCGCAAGCAGCAGCGCCACGGGCGTGGCCACCCAGATCGAGACCCCCAGAACGGTGAGCGATCCGAGACACAGGTAGGCGCCAACCATCACCAGGTCACCCTGCGCGAAGTTGAACACGTCGGTCGACTTGAACATGAGGACGAAGCCCAGGGCGACGATCCCGAGGATCGAGCCGACTGCCAGACCACTGACGAGTAGCTGCACGAACTGCGTCATCCTGATCGCTCCCGTTTCCCGGCTTGGCTACTTGGTGTACTGGTGGACGATGAATCCCTCGTAGTCCGAGAACTCGCCCAGCGTCTCGAAGGTCTCGGTCGCGTAGTCGTACTTCATCGGACGAAGGCCGGAGGCGCCCCCGTGGTTCTCCGCGCTGTAGCGGATGCTTGAGCTCAGTCCCAGCGTGTCCAGATCGCTGATGCCCTCCAGCGCGTCACGGAACGACTCACGTGTCGGATCGTCGCCGGCACCCTTGAGCGCCTCTTCCAGCACCATCCCTGCCACATAGCCTTGGGTGAAGGTCGACGCACTGATGTCGTCCTCGCCGAATCCGGCTGCCTCCGCGTCCTCGAGGAGCTGCTTCGTTCCTTCGACCTCGAGAGTGCTGGGCGTCGACCACTGCACGAATTCGAACAGGTTGCCCACTTCAGGGTCCAGCCCCTGGTACGCCGCGTAGCTGCCCGTGGGCGTGATTCCGATGACAGGCATCTCCGTGCCGAACTTCGCCTGAGCCTTCATCAGGAGGTTCACATTGCCGGCGCCTCCGTGGTAGACGACGAAGTCCGGCTTCATGGAGATCAGCTTCTGGACAATGGCGTCGCCAGTGGTCTCCGTCGGCGGGAAGGCCACCGCTCCGGCGTACTCCACCCCCTCGACAGCGCGCTCCTCGACCAGCTCCTCGACTTCGATGCCGGTGGCCGCACCGTTGTCGACCACGGCGACGCGGGGCGTGTCCGATCCGACCTTCTCCTTACCGTGAGCCAAGATCACGTCGACCTGGTCGGCGTAGCTCGGAGCCATCCCGAACACATAGGGATTGAACGGCACGAGCGACTCCTTGGTAGTCAGCAAGCCGGTGACCACGGGAATCTCGTCCTTGGCGGCCAGGGGAGCGACTGCCGACTGAGGGCCACCACTTCCTAGCCCGAAGATGGCGAGCGAGGGGGTTTGGGACTCGAGACTCTTGTACGCCGTGACGCCAACTGCGGCGTCGAACTTGTCGTCCTTCACGACCACCTTGACCTTGCGTCCATCCACGCCGCCAGCGTCGTTGAGACGCTTCACGTATGCCTCGAAACCGTGTTGCCACGGCAGCTGGTCGGAGGCCGTCGGTCCACTTCCGTCGACCATGACCCCGATCGTCACCTCATCCTTGCTCACACCTTCGTTGTTCGCACCGCCCGAGCCGCCACCACAGGCGGTAAGGCTCGCGGCCGCGGCCACTGCGGCGAAGGCACCGGTCCAGAATCGCTTGCTCATGTGCACTGGTTCCTCTGGTCAGTGGGGACCTGGTCAACCGAGAACTTGCCTCAGTCCCCCGTCTTCATTGACATCCGTCGGCCGAGTACCGGCGGGCCGCTCGCCGAGCGCTGCCGCTGACGTTTGGCGGTACCGGCGACAGTGTGACGTCGGCAACACCATCATTGTCAACAGCTATGTTGAAGTCAACCCCTTGGTCCTGACTACAGGAACGGATATGAGGCGCGCGATAGCGCAAAGGGCGCGCCACAGGGGGTCAACGTTATGGTTGACAACCACCGCCGCTGGCCGCGCCCACCGGCCCTCGACTCGCGTCAGAGCGTGCATTCCGCGTCGACGGTGGGGATGATGTCGCCTCACGCTCATCGCCGGTCATGGCGTTCCCGCTGCGGAGAGTTCCGAGTCGCTTGGCGCCGTATCGCGACCGGGACCAAGCTCGACGTCTCGCAGGGCTGCCACGATCTGGAGTGCGAGGAAGGTCGAGTAGACACGACCGTCGACCAGAGACCCGCCCATGATCCAGAGGCCGGGCTGGGCCGTGCGCTGCCACATGTTCCTCATGATGTGGTTCTCGTCGAACCCCCAGATGGGACCGACCAGGTCCGCGACGCTGTCGCCCATCAGCCGGCGAACGCCCTCCTGCTGGTTCAGATAGCCCGTGGCGAGAACCACGAGGTCTGCGTCGAGCGACGTGCCGTCGGCCAGTCGCAGACCATCCTCGGCGAAGCTCGCGATGTCGGCGGCCTGCACCAACGGGATCTCTCCCGCGCTGATGAGATCGGAGCAGCCGACGTTGATGTAGTACCCACCGCCCTGCCGGAGGTACTTCATGTGGAAGCCGGTTCCGTCCGGCCCGTAGTCGGTCCGGAACCCAACCCGCTCCAGGCCGTCGATCAACTCGGAGTCGAGCTCGCATGTCTTCCGGGTCAGCCACTGGTAGCTCGTCTGCAGCACGGGATAGGGAATGGACGCCGTGATGAGATCGATCGACTCGATGTCGGGATGCTCGGAGTAGACCGCATAGACCATGGTGCCGCTGGGCTTGAGGCTCACCACACAGGTCGGACTCCGCTGCACCATCGCCACAGGCACGCCATGGGCGTGGAGGTCCTGTGCGACGTCGTGACCGCTGTTGCCCGTACCCACCACGATCGCCCGGCGGCCGGCATACGCAGATCCGCTCGAGTACCTGCTCGAGTGGATCACCTCGCCCTGAAAGCGGGAAAGGCCCTCGATCTCGGGGATGTGGGGGATGCTGCTCGCGCCGCCGGTCGCGAGCACCACGTGCGGGACGGTCAACGATCGCGGCTCATGTCCCGCACGCCTCACTTCGACCCGCCAGGTCCGAGCCTCGGCATCGTACTCCGCCGATGCCGCTTCGGCCGACGTCCATACGTTCAGCTCCATCGCCTCGGCGTAGTACTCCAGCCAACCGGCGAGCTTGTCCTTGGGCATGAACGTCGGCCATGTCGGCGGGAACGGCATGTACGGCAGACTGTTGGCCCACACCTCGTTGTGCAGGGTCAGCGAGTGGTAGCGCTCGCGCCAGTTGTCGCCGACGCGCGGCGTCTTCTCGACCACCAGCACGTCGACTCCCTGGGCGACGAGCCGCGCGGCGAGGATCAGCCCTGACTGGCCGCCACCGATGACGAGCACCTCCGGGTCGCGGTCCAGGTACTCGCGATCGAGGTTCCGCCTGTCCAGCCAGTTGGGCCCCGAGAACGTCTGGGAGTACTCGAGACCCTCCGGCCGGTGCGGACCGATCCGCTCCTCGTAGCCGTTCAGCTCCTGGAGAGCGGTCAGGATGGTCCATGCCTTGGCAGGACCCGGCTCCGCGTCGACCAGACGCACGAAGGCGGTGCCTCGGCCCACCCGGGTGTCGAAGTCGAAGAATCCCTCGACGACGTCTCGAGCAGACCGGCGCACACACCTGGGTTGGATCCGGTCGGACGACGGACGGATGTTCGAGAGCCCAACGCCTGGGAACGCGTCCACGAGAGCCAGCCCGATCTCGGTAGACCCCTGGAACGTCCGGAAGCCGCCGGTCAGCGCCAGCATGTCCTTCAGATATCCGTCGGGCTCGACCAACTCTCCCACCATGTGCAGGTCGCCATCAGCGACCGCGGGCGTGAACGCAGAGAGCCACTGCTCGAAGACGCGCTGCGCGCGCTCTGCTGTCGGATCGGTCGACGTCATCTGGAGCCTCCTCCTCGTCGCTCGCCGCGTGGCGAGCCCACTCGTTCCATCGTCGGCCGACCGACGACCTTCTGTCAACATTGTCGTTGATCGTCTGGATCACACCTTTTCACCTTCGCGTAGGCATGAGAGCAGTTTTCTTCACGGCGGCTCCGTGGCAGCGTTCAACGCATGAGTTGACCTTCTCTGTGCGCAGGGATAGCGTGCCCGTCAATACCGCCCAGCTGTGAGGAGCTCATCCATGTCGGATCTGCGCAACCGCGTCGCGCTGGTGACCGGGGCCGCTCGCGGCCAGGGGCGGAGTCACGCCGTGCGCCTCGCCGAGGCCGGGGCGAACATCATCGCCCTCGACATCTGCGCGGACATCGACACGGCGGACTACGGACTCGGCACCGAGGAGGATCTGGCCGAGACCGAGGCCCAGATCCGGGACACGGGTCGGCAGGTCGTGGCCACGCGCGCCGACACCCGCGATCAGGCGGCGCTCGAGCAAGCCGTGGCCGACGGGGTCGCAGAGCTGGGCAGGCTCGACATCGTCGTGGCCAACGCGGGGATCCTGACCTACGGCAAGGATCGCCCGGCAGCGCGATTCCGGGACGCGATCGAGGTGAACCTGATCGGCACCTGGAACACCCTGGAGGCATCGGTTCCGCACATTGTCGCCGGCGGCCGAGGCGGCGCCGTCGTGATCACCGGTTCCACCAACGGCACCTCGGGCAAGGCCTCGGAGGTGAGCGCAGGTGCTCGCGGCTATACCGCGAGCAAGCATGGCCTGGTGGGCCTCATGCGCAGCTACGCACTGGCGTTGGGCAGCGAGTCGATCCGCGTCAGCATGGTCAGTCCCACCGGTGTCAATACTCCGATGGTCTCCCTCGGGGGGAGTCGTCGATGGCGCAACGAGTGCAGGAAGTGCCGTGGGACATGTCGAATGTGCTGCCGGTTCCACTGATCGAGGCCAGCGACGTGAGCGCCGCCGTCGCCTGGCTGGTATCCGACGAGGCGCGGTACGTGACGGGCGTGAACCTGGCGGTCGACGCCGGCTGCGCACTGAAGTAGCGGGGAGCCGTCAAGCATGCGGCCGAGCCGGCCGGCCCCGCGGGCAGGAGGGCCTGATGAACGGATCTGTGATATCTGAGATCGCTTGATGAGTTGTCAGGCTGGAAGGATGTCGCAGTGCCCAAGCCCTATCCCCGCGAGTTCTGTGAGGACGTTGTCCGGGTTTCTCCGAACCGCGGTCCTGGTGTGACACTCGCGCAGATCGCGACCGACTTGGGTCCATGAGATGACGATCTCGAAGTGACTGCGTCCAGCACTGCTGCGCCTGGCTCGCCAACCCGGTCACCGATAGCGAACTTGGGGAGGCCTACCTCCGAAACGGGATCTTCGACGCACACCGCGAGGACCCCGAGCTCGGCTACCGGCTCCTGTTCGACGAGGTCACCCGACGCAGGACACGTCGTGTCGGAGCGGACGGTGTGGAAGATCTGCTCGACCAACGAGTGGTGGTGCGTGTTCGGCAAGAAGGTCCGCAGCAAGAAGGGTCGGCCCGGCGCTCCCGCACACGAGGATCTGGTCCGTCGTCAGTTCACCGTGACCGGCCCCAACAGGGCATAGTTGACCGACATCTCCGAGCATCCGACCGCGGTCGGTCAGCTCTGAACCTGCGCGGTCAAGGACGTGTGGTCCAACCGGATCATGTGCTACTCCATCGATTCCCGGAAGAGTTCTCAACTCGCACTCGACGCCCTCGGATCGGCTGTCGCCCGACGCGGCGCCCGGGTGGTCGGATTCACGCTGTCACTCTGATCGTGGAGGCCAGCGTCGAAGCCGGAAACTGCAGCAGTCGCTGCGGCGTCACCAGATGGTTGGCTCGATGGGGCAGGTCGGCCCAGCCGGCGACGACGCCACCATGGCGAGCTTCTTCAGCCTGCTCCAACGCAACGTCTCGGACCGGCACAAGCGAACCAACCGGGAGAACCCCCGGATCCCGATCGTGACCTGAATCGAGCGAACCTGCCACCACCGCCGACGCCAGGCACGACTCGGTCGATTGACGCCCATCGAGTACGAAGCCATCATGACCACGCTGGCCGACCAGACCGCGTGACCGACTGTCACAATCAGTGCAGCAGTCCCGGACACCGAGGAGGTGGCTTGACCATGCCATGGACGTGGCTGGCGGGAGATCGACGGGTCGACACTCAGACGACCTGCATGAGGCGAAGCGCCTGCTTCGGACAGCGGTCCACCGCCTCGGCCGCCTCTGCCCGCGTCACATCGTCGTCAGGCTGACGTCGAACGGACACGACATCGTCGTCGCCCACCTGGAAGATGGTGGGCGCCAGCATCTCGCAGACCGCGGCTCCCTCGCACACCAACTCGTCGACGACGATGTGCTCGTCCGGACTCACAGCCGCACCTGCATCGACTTAATGCCGTTGATGTGCATCGACCGCAGCGGTCTGGGTTCCTCCGTCACGGTGGCGCCGGGGAACCGACGAAGCAGCTCCTGGAACAGCGCCGAGATCTCCCGGCGTGCGATATTGGCGCCGAGACAGAAGTGCGGACCGCCTCCTCCGAAGCTCTGATGGAGATTGGGATCGCGCTCGATGCGGAAGAGGTGAGGGTCGGGGAAGCGCTCGGGGTCGCGATTCGCGGCGGCGAACCATGTCGCGACCTTCTGACCCTTGCGCATATGGACGCCCTTGAAGTCGATGTCGTTCATCAGAACCCGTGACTGATTCCGCACCGGCGTCGACCATCGGAGCAGCTCCTCGGTCGCAGTCGGCGACCACCTCTCTGGGTCCGACGCGAACCTCTCCTTCTCCTCGGGAAACTCCGAGAATGCGTGCATGCCGTGGGCGACCGTCGTGCTGGTGGTCTCGTTACCCGCCACGATCAGCAACGCGAAGTAGCCACCGAGTTCTTCTCGAGTCAGTCGCTGCCCGTCCACCTCGACCTGAACCAGCTCGGAGATGAGGTCCTCCCGTGGGGAACGCTCACGTTCCTCGGCGAGGGCGAGGCCATAGTCGCGAAGCGCGACCATGGCCTTGGTGCCCTCCTCGGGGGAGAACATGAAGTCTGGATCCTGCTCACCCATGGTGAGCTCGGTCCAACGGATCAGGTCGTCGCGATCCGCTTGGTCGACACCCATGATGTCGCAGATGATCTGTGCTGGCAGCGGCCGCGCGATGTCGGTGATGAAGTCGACCTCCTCACCCGTCGAGAATCTGCCGACCACGGCCTTCGCCTGTTCGCGGATGTACTCGTCCATCTTGGCTACCTGGCGCGGCGTGAAGCCCTTGCTGACCAGTCGGCGGAACCGCGTGTGCTCTGGAGGGTCCATCTCGATCATCGCGTTGCTGCCCGGCCGGACCTTGCCCTGGTCGGCGTCGTGGTGGGCGCGGGTGCCGTACCGGCTCGTGAAGTTCTGCCAGTCGCGAGTGACCTCACGGATGTCGTCATAGTCGACGAACGACCAGAACCCCTTGCCACACTCCGGGTGCTCGTGCCAGGCGATCGGCCGCTCGCGGCGCAGGATCTCCAAAGCGGCCCACCGATCCGACCGCAGCCAGAAGTCCGGGTCGGCCAGGTTGATCTCGTCGACCGAGAGGTCGGTCTCCGGAACATAGGTCGTCGTCATGCTTCACCTCGGTGAGATCGGTGGGACCGGCCTGGTTGCGAACCCCAACGTAACCAACACCACATCGGCCGTCAACTGCTGTGTTGATTCCTAAGCGCGAACGCCATGCCCATCGAGAGCCGGTGGTGGAGAACCGCTCTTCAACGCCGTCGTTGACGCAGCGCTGGACTGATGTCAGACTCAATCGCCGGCCACTCGACCTACGGAGGAACGATGAGCAGCGCCACCGCAGACAGGACGACCACGGATGTCGTGGCGTCCCTGCCCAGGAAGATGTTCATCGGAGGTTCGTGGCTGGATCCCCACTCCGAGCAGACACTGCCGGTCCTCAACCCAGCGACCGGCGCCGTGCTCTGCGACGTCCCCGCAGGGGATGCGTCCGACGTGGATGCTGCGGTGTCCGCCGCCCGGGCAGCCTTCGACGGGCCGTGGCAAACGTGGCGCCCCTATGATCGGCAGCGGCTGCTCCTGCGCCTGGCCGACCTGTTCGAGGAGAACGTGGAGGAGATCGCCCGGCTCGAGACCATGGACATGGGCGCTCCGCTCTCGCGCACCCGGATGACATCCGATCGTTGCGTCCGGCTGCTGAGGTGGTACGCCGCCAACTCGGTGCTGCTGCACGGGGAGACGATCCGGAACTCAGCGACGGACCAGGACTTCCTCACCTACACCGCACGGGAGCCGGTCGGCGTCGTGGGCGCCATCGTCCCGTGGAACGCACCGATGGTGATGTGCGTCTGGAAGGCCGGCCCGGCTCTTGCCACGGGCTGCACGATCGTTATCAAGCCCGCGGAGGAGGCACCGCTCGCACCTCTGTACTTCGCCGAGATGTGTCGGCAGGCCGGTGTGCCCGACGGCGTGGTGAACGTCGTGACGGGAGACGGGGAGACCGCAGGCGCCGCGCTGGCCGCCCACTCGGGAGTGGACAAGGTATCGTTCACCGGCTCCACGACCGTGGGGCGTGCCATCGTCCAGGCCTCGGCGGCGAACCTGAAACGCGTGACACTCGAACTGGGTGGCAAGTCCCCGGACATCGTGCTGAGGGACGCCGATCTCGACAAGGCCGTCCCCGGAGCCGCGATGGCGGTCTTCGCCAACAGTGGGCAGATCTGCAGTGCCGGCACGCGACTCTTCGTGGAGGAGTCCGTCTACGATGAGTTCGTCGAGCGACTGGCAGCGTTCGCCGACGATGTGGTCGTCGCCGACGGATTCGACGTCGATGCACAGATCGGCCCCGTCATCTCTGCCAGCCAGCTCAACCGCATCCGCGGATACCTCGAGAACGCGTCGACGGAGGGAGCGCGGACCGTGACCGGCGGCATCGATGACGAGCAGAACTCCCGCAGCGGAGGCTTCTTCGTGCGGCCGACCGTCTTCGCGGACGTGAAGGACGACATGCGGATCGCCCGGGAGGAGATCTTCGGGCCGGTGATCTCCGCCCTTCGCTTCACCGACATCGACGAGGTCGCACATCGAGCCAACCAGCTGCCCTACGGCCTCGGCGCCGGGGTGTGGACCCGCGACATCGGACACGCACACAGGCTCGCCGACCGCCTGCGGTCGGGAACGGTGTGGGTCAACTGCTATCAGCGAATGGACCCCGCCGTACCCTTTGGTGGGTTCAAGGAGAGCGGTTACGGCCGCGAGGGTGGAAAGGAGCAGTTCGATGACTACCTCAACACCAAGGCCGTCTGGATCAGCACGGACGGTGGGTGAGATGAACAGGACGGTGCTCACGTGAGCCAGATCGCCAGGCGACGGGCCGCTGCGGCAGCGTCCGCGGAGTCCAACCCCGCGTATGCCGAGAGGGTTCGGCTGATCCGGCAGGCCGCCAGCAAGGTCTTCCACGAGAAGGGCTTCCACGGCACCAAGCTCAACGACGTCGCGGAAGAGGCAGGCGTGGACCGGGCTTCCCTCTACTACTACGTCGGCTCGAAGGAGCAGCTGTTCCGCGACGTGGTCGCCGAGGCCGTGACAGGCAACATCGACAAGGCGGAGACACTCGTCGCCTCGGATCTGCCTGCACCCGAGAAGCTCTCTCGGCTGGTGAAGGATCTGATGGACTCCTTCGACCGTCACTACCCCTTCATGTACGTCTTCGTGCAGGAGGACATGACCAAGCTGACGGCCGACGACAACAACGAGGGCGACTGGCTGACCGCCGCGCGTGAATGGAACGCGCGCTACTTCAAGGCCGTACGCCAGATCATCCTCGACGGAATCAACGACGGAAGCATCAAGACAGCGCTGCCCGCCGGTGTCGTGGCCAACTGCGTCATCGGGATGATCAACTCCTCGAGTCGGTGGTACCGGCCCGAGGGACTCATGGATGCCTTCGAGATCGGCGAAGGGCTCTCGGACATCCTTCTGTCCGGGCTGGCCCGCTGATCCTCGCGCCGACGTGCTCGTCGAGGCTGGGGCAGGATGCGCGGGCCCGAGGATCGGGAGTTCGCGTCCGTGCAGGCTTCCTCTCGTGGTGCGCGCTGCGGTCTCAACCGGCCTTGTGGACATCGACGCCCGCACGCGCGACGCCGGCGAGCGGGTCGTAGGCCTTCCCCAACGAGTTCCAGATCATCCACAGCACGTTGTCGATGTCATCGATGACGGCGCCATGAGCCGGAGCCACCAGTTTCGGCGGATACGTCTCGAGGAGAGTCTGGAACCGATCGAGAAGCAGGTCGAACTTCACGAAATGGGTCCAGTACAGCGCGGCTTTCGTGATCCACAGGATCTGGTCGTCTGCCGGTGGCGTGCCGAGCTCGCTCGCGAAGAGGTTGCATTCACCTTCGAGATGAGTCGGCCGGTCGTCGCCTTCGAGGGGCGGCTGATGGGAGTAAGCGAACCCGTCGGCAACGAACAGAACGCCCGTCGACCGCTCGTAGCCCCACACCGTGCTGGGCAGATCCTTGACGATCGCGTCGAGGAAGACGAACCGATGGGAACCGAGATCGATCTCGTCTCCGATGGCGAATTCTACCAACCGGTCCGCATAGCTCGGGAAGTACAGCGGATAGTCGCGCACGTCGCCGGCGAGCTTCGCCGCTGGATACTTCTCGAGCAGGCGGACCACATTCCCGCAGTGCGCGATCTCGGGGTGGGACGGCACGATGAAGTCGACCGGGCGATCGCCCAGCATGGCGTCCAGGCGACCCTCCACCTGAGACCATTGGATCGGCGTGCCGGTGTCGTAGAGAAGGACGCCTTCGGACCCGACGATCAGGAAGGGAGCCACATGCAGGTGCGTCGTGACCCCCGACAGGGGCATCACCAGACACTCCGTGATCCACCACACGCCCGGCGCGATCTCGCGAGGCTCACTCGTGGCCGTCGACTCGGGACTCTCTTCGCTTTGCGTTGTCATCCTCACTGACCCCTCTCTTCCAGAACCTCGACCACCAGGTCGACGTGTCGCTTCACCACATCAGCTCCTCTGAGCACCTGACCACGTGCCGGGGCGATGACCTCCACCTCGTGACTGCTGAAGAAGTTGCGCAGGTCCTCGGTCAGTGCGCGTTTGTCCGCGAGTGGCAACCACCAGAACGAGGCATGGAGGTGCGCGCGGACGTCGTCGACGGTGATGCGGTCGTCCGCACCCGAGTCGATCGCGATCGAGTCACGCCTGTTGTCGTCGAGGATGCCGTGCGAGAACGCATCCGAGGTGAAGACCACCTTCGACCTGGCATCGTATCCCCAGTAGGTCGAAAGGATCCGCAGCGACGGCTTGTAGATCTCCAGCCGAGACTCCTCCGGGGTCCGCTCCACCACGATCGGCCGAACCCGGTCGCTCTCGACCGACATGGCTTCTTCGAACTGGTCGAAGCGATTGCGCATCCCGCCCGTGAAGATCTCCTGCACATCGTATTTCGCGATGATGCGGCCCAGATTCCCCACGGAGTCGAACTGCGCGCGACTCAGGAATATCTTGAGCGCCTGGTCCTTCGAGATCAACTGCTGCAAACCGGCCATGACGCCCTGTTCGACCGCCGGAAGGCCGGGGTCGATCAGGAGCGTATCGCCATCGACAAAGACATAGGTATTGGCAGGCTGCCAGCCCTTGTCGACCGGGCTCCAGCTGGCTCGGCCGTCCATCTCCACCAGACCTCCAACCGCGAAGAGCGTCCGAGGAACGACCTCGAAGGGCTCGGCGTATGCGTCGACGGACGTGGATGACGTTGTCGTCACCATCGGATCCTTTCTCGTTCCTTGTCAGTTCTGTCCCGGAGCGCCATGTCGATCGATCCGACTTCTCTCGGCGAATGTGCGGGCTCCATCGTGGGAGTCCCGGGTCGACTTCATCAGCAGATTGGCGTCCCGTGCGATCCGGATCGCCTGGTCGTAGGTACCCTCGCTCACGCGATAGAAGAGCTCCTTGGTCATCTGTACGGACGACCTGCTGCGGCCGGCAAGCTCCCGGGCGTAGGAGAGCGTCTCGGCCAGGAGGCGATCATCGGGCACCACACGATTCACCATCGAGAGCCGGGTGGCCTCGGCCGCGTCGATCCTTCGACCACTCAACAGCAACTCCATGGCCGGCTTGCGGCCGACCACCCGAACGAGGTTCGCCATCACCAGCGCCGCAACCTGACCGCGCAGCACCTCGGGATAGCCGAACGTCGCCGACTCGGCGGCGAAGACCAGGTCGCACGACAGCGCCAGCCCGCAGCCGCCAGCGAGCGCATGGCCGTTCACGGCCGCGATGACAGGGGTCGTCATCTGGACCAGCGCCAGATGCACGTTCATCGACTGATCGGTTCGAGCGCGCGTGACGAAGAAGTCGTCCTGGTCGTGCTGCGCGGACATCTCCTTGAGGTCGGCACCCGCACAGAAGGACGGGCCGGCCCCGGTCAGTACCACCATCCCGACGTCCGGATCCGCCTCCACTGCCCACAGGGCCGCCGAGAGCTCACCGAGCAACCGGCTGTCGAGTGCGTTGCGTGCTTCCGGCCGGTTGAGCGTCACTGTCGCAACGCCGGCCTCGACCTCGACCACGACCACGACCGTCACGAGCTGACACCCGCCGATGGCTGCGGCTCGGCACCCAGACGCGCCGTCCGACCAGGCAGCTCACGTCCGACCAGCTCGGCACAGAACCTGGATATGCGCACTGCGTCCTGGAGACGCACGCCCGTGGCGATTCCGCTTCGTTCGCACAGACTGATCAGGTCCTCGGTGCACAGGTTCCCCGAGGCATCCTTCGTGTACGGCGACCCGCCCAGGCCGCCCATCGCGGAGTCGAATCGCGTCACACCGGCATCCATGGCCGCCACCGTGTTCGCAAGAGCACTTCCGCGACTGTCGTGGAGGTGCAGCGCGACCGGAAGCTCGGGGTACTCCGCAGTCAGCGCGGACACCCACTTCAGGATCTGAGGAGGCACGGCCTCCCCACTGGTGTCACCCAACGTCACGCTCGAGACCCCCTGGTCGACCAGCCGGCCGGCGATCTGCAGCACCACGTCGAGCGACACGGTGTCGCCATAGGGACTCCCGAAGGCGTTGGCGATCGTGCCGATCACCGGAAGACCGCCGTCGACAGCGACGGACACGGCCTCGAGGACACCCGCGAGGGCCTCCTCCCTACCGCGACGGACGTTCTTGCGGCTCGCCTCGTCACTGGCCGAGACGAACACCGACACCGCGTCGACGCCAGCCTCCACCGCTCGGGCCGCGCCCTTCGCGTTGGGAACCGAAACGTCGAGCACCACACCCGGCCGGCGCCGTACGCGCTGCAACACCTCTGCACCGTCAGCCATCTGGGGTACGGCGGTCGGGCTGACGAACGACGTCACGTTCACATGGGTGAAGCCAGCATCGACCAGCATCTCCGTGAGCGCGACCTTGTCACTCGTGGCCACGATCCGCGGCTCGGCCTGAAGACCGTCGCGAGGCGTTACCTCCCGGATGTGGATGGCAGGGGGTTGCCGCATCGCAAGCTCGCTTCTCATGTCTGGGGATCAGTAGCTGCGCGGGAGTCCGAGCACCCGCTCACTGACGTAGTTGAGGATCATCTGGTTGTTGACCGGCGCAATCCGCTGGAGCCGGGCCTCCATCCAGTACCGGCCAACGTGGTATTCGCGGGCGAACGAGTAGCCCCCATGCGTCTGCATCGCGCTGTCGGCCGCGAAGTACGCCGCCTCCGAGGCGAGCCATTTGGCGGTGTTGGCCGCAGTACCCTGCTCCGCGACTGACGCGTCTCGGTCGAACAGGTCCACCGCCTCACGCACCATTGCGGCCGCCGCACGCAACTGCATGAAGGCGGCAGCCAACGGGTGCTGGACCGACTGGTTCATCCCGATAGGGCGATCGAAGACGACTCGCTGCCTCGCGTAGTCGACCGCCGTCTCCAGCGACCAGCGCCCGAACCCCACGGACTCGGCGGCGATCATCATCCGCTCGCCATTCAGCCCGTCGAGCAGATAGCGGAAGCCCTCTCCCTCGCTCCCCACCAGATCGGAGGCCTCGACAACGACGTCGTCGAAGTAGATCTCGTTGGAGTCCACGGCGTTGCGCCCGATCTTCCGAATCGGCTGGATGCGTACGCCGGGAGCCGACAGATCGACGAGGATCAGGCTCACCCCGTCTGTCTTGCGGGCGGACTGCTCCCGCGGCGCCGTCCTCACCAGCAGCAGGACCTTCTCGGCCTCCTGCGCTCCCGAGATCCACACCTTCTGACCGTTGACGACGTACTTGTCGCCCTCCCGTCGGGCGAAGGTGGTGATCCTCGTGCTGTCGGTGCCGGCATTGGGCTCCGTGACCCCGAAGGAGACCCGCATCTCGCCCGCGGCGATCCGGGGGAGGTACTTGCGGCGGAACTCCTCGTCGGCGTGGGCGACGATGGCATGGAGGCTGATCATCGAGGTGTGCACGGTGCTGCAGGCGTTCAGACCACCGCCCGCGGCCGCGACCTCCTCCAGCACGGCACACGCATCGCCGATCGAGCCACCGCCGCCGCCGTACTGCTCGGGAATGGTCAGTCCCAGATAGCCCGCCTTCGCGAAGGCCTCAAAGAAGTCCCAGGCGAACTCGTGGTCGGCGTCGTGCTTCTCCCAGTACGTCTCGTCGAACCGGGAACAGAGCTGGCGCACCGCTCGGCGCAGGTCGTTGTGACCCGTGGTCGTCTGGATGTTGAGCATGACGGTGATCGGACCCATCTCTCGAAGTACACGGCACTGCGAACGTTATCAACAAGTCCGTTGATGTCAATCGCCGCCAGACATCTCGCTGGATTGGAGCAACCTGCGGACATTGGACAATCGACTGTCAACGAGTATGTTGAGCAGGTGTCCATCCCAGGCTCAGTTCCCCTCACCCCAACGGCGGTGGCGATCACCGGTGGCGCCGGCGGCATCGGGCGTGCGATCGCACGCCGGGTCATCGCCGACGGCGAGCGCGCCGTCCTCCTAGACCTGCGCGGCGCAGACATCGACGACGCGCTGCTCGAACTCGGCGACAACTCCCACGGAGTGGTGTGCGACGTCACCGATCCCCACGCCGTCGCCGAGGCTGCGGTCCACGTGAACACCGAGCTCGGACCGGTGCGCGCGGTCGTGGCGGCGGCCGGCTGGGCCCAGCGCGGCGCGTTCCTCGGCTCACCGTCGTCCCTGTGGCAGCGGATACTCGACGTGAACCTGTTGGGCGTCATGAACGTCACCGAGGCGTTCGCGGCCTCCCTCCTCGAGTACGGCGAGAACGCGCGGCTGGTGTTCGTGAGTTCCGACGCCGCACGCATCGGAGTGCGGGACCTGGCGGTGTATGCCGCGGCGAAGGCCGGCGTCAACGGGTTCGCCCGGTCCTTCGCCCTCGAGACGGCCCGAGCCGGGCTCACCGTGAACGTCGTGAGCGCCGGGAGCACCGACGCGCCGATGCTAACAGAGGCGTACACACCCGAGGAGATCGAGAAGCGTCAGCGCGCGAATCCCGTCGGCCGCCTGGCCTCCCCTGACGACATCGCGTCGGCGGTGGCCCACTTCCTGCGCTCGGACGCGAGCTATCTCACTGGCCAGATCCTGAGCGTCAACGGCGGAACCTTCCGACCTTGCTGATCACACAAAGGAGCAGAAGATGAACACCCCGATTCCCGGGCTCGACGACATCCTGTTCACGACGGACGACGGCGTGGGGCGGATCACCATCAATCGCCCCGAGGTGCTCAACGCCCTTCGGCGCCAGACGTACGTGGAGCTGCTCGCCGCCATGGATGCGTGTGCGGACGACCACGAGATCGGCGTCGTCATCATCACCGGCGCGGGCGACCGGTCCTTCTGCTCGGGCGGCGACGTACGTGGGCAGCGCACTCGACGCCCCGAGGAGGGTCGCTCCCACATGCGTACGCTTCTCAAGCTCGGCGAGTCGATCCGTACGTGCGGCAAGCCCGTCCTCGCCTCGGTGAACGGCTACGCGATCGGCTCGGGCCACGAGCTGCACCTCATGTGCGACCTCACGATCGCCGCAGACACGGCACGATTCGGTCAGGTGGGACCGCGCGTTGGGGGACTGCCGTTCTGGGGCGCCGTACAGATGCTGCCACGAACCGTCGGCGAGAAGCGCGCGAGAGAGATCCTCTTCCTCTGTGAGCAGTACACCGCCGACGAGGCTCTCGCCATGGGGCTGGTCAACAAGGTGGTGCCCCTCTCCGAGCTCGCGGCCGAGACCGATGCCATGGCCCAGCGAATCCTCGATCTCAGCCCGCGGTCCCTGCGGCTGCTGAAGATGCTGGTCAACCACGGATCGGACCTGGACCATCCCACCTACGCCATGGGAGCGGAGCTTCTCGCATCGACGTTCGGCGACGACGAGAATCTGGAGGGCATCAACGCCTTCCTGGAGAAGCGCGAGCCAGACTACCGGAAGTTCAGAAGACGATGAGTGGCCAGAGAGCCCGCGCGATCTCCTCGGCGTGCGGCGAAAGCCTCGATCCCGAAGGCTTGGCCGACCTCGTGGTCCACGCGGCCCGAGTCCTGCGCCGGGCCCGGCTGGCCGTCCCGGAGCTCCCAGGAGCCAGGGTCTTGTCAATCCTCGACGAGGTTGGCACGGCGACCATCAACGAGCTGGCGATCGGCGACGGTGTCGCGCAACCGACGATGTCGGAAGCAGTCGCATCCCTGGCAGACCGACAGCTGGTGGAACGCGCGACCGACCCCGATGACGCGCGAGTGCGCAGGGTCCGGATCACTCAACGCGGCCGCCAGGCTCTGATGACCTACCGGCGACAGCTGGGCAATGCCCTGGCACAGCAGGCCCACGGTGCAGGCATCACTGCCGAGGAGGTCCGCCGGCACGGGTCGGCTCTCCGGCGACTCGCCGACGCTTGGGAACATCCGCAGAGCGAACCACGTCCCTGACCTCTCCGGCTTCCCCGACCTCTCTGGCTCACGGCTGGTCCGCGCGGAGCATCACGTAGAGGCCCTCAGCATCGGGCGCAAACCCGTCTCGCCGTCACGAATCGTGGCGTCGACGTACGTCTTCCGGCCGACGGATCTCCTGATGCGTGCCTCGATCTGGAGCGGCCTGTTCAGCGGCGCGATTGCGCGGAAGTTGACGTGCAGGTATGCCGTGCGCGACCTCCCAGATGTCCGCCGCTCGACCACTTCGCCACAGACCTCGTCCAGCAGCGAGGCCACGATTCCGCCGTGTGCCGCGCCGTTGCCGCCGAGGAAGCACTCCGAGAACTGGGCTGTCCCCCGGAGGGCGCCGGTCGCCTACACCTCCGAGGTGGCCTCGGGCAACATCACGTTGCCGTGGGAGGGCAGCTCTGCCGTGTGGCCGAACCTGTGCACTCCGGGCGCCCTTCGCGCATCGAGAAGCACAGCCGTCAAGTCGTTCCAGCTCCTCTCGCAACCACCACCGCTGCGCCTCGTCCGGGTCTGCTCCGGAGAAGGCGTCCAGGAAGGTCCTGGCCGCGACCGCGAGCGATCGATACGACTCGACCTCATTGGGGCGACAGTCCCGACTCGCCGCGGCCTGGCCACGACACCGTCCTTCCTCCGGGTCGGTGGTGCCGTCTTCCTCGCGTCGTTGCTGTCTGGCGCACTCACCGGCTTCGCCGTGATCTCCCTGATCTCGGGAGGGCTCACCGAGAACGTCTCCGTGGCCGTGGTGGTCGTGGCGAACTGCTGCGGGATCGCCATGCGCCTGGCCACCGGCTGGTGGATCGACCGGTCGGGGCGTGACCCCCACGATCCGGTCGCGATCCTCATGGTGCTCGGAGGTGGCGGCACCGCGTTGCTGGCGACCGGCACTGCGTCGGTGATGGCCGTGGGCACGGTCCTGGCGTTCGCCTTCGGGTGGGGCTGGTCCGGCCTCGTCTACTTTCTGGTGGTCCGCGCCGATGCCGCCTCCGCAGGCGCCGCTACCTCGGCCGTTTCAGTCCGGGGTCATGCTGGGCTCCGGCGTAGGGCCGCTGCCGATGAGCGCGATACTCGCGGGAGCAGGCGCCGGCCCCGCATGGCTCGCCGTCTCGGCCGCGATCGTGGCAGGAGGCGTCCTCATACGCAGTGCACGGCCTGCCGGGCCCACCTGAAAGGTCGCCGCCCACGATGGCCGCACTGTGCCCGGTCTGGACCCCGGTTCTGTCCGGGTCGATCAGTCGTCGACCGGCGTGATCCGCCGCGGCATGAGCAGCCCGGCCGCCACGAGGCCGACGGCCGCGGCGGTCACGGCGAGGAAGACGGTGTGCAGCGCCGGGTCCAGCACGTCGACGGGCAGCGCCTCCAGGTCGACGTCGCCCGCCGCGCGGCCACCGCCGAGACGCGAGGCCACGACGCCGTTGGCGACCGCGCCGAAGATCGCGACCCCGACCGCGCTGCCGACCGAGCGGGCGAACATGTTGCTGCCGGTGGCGACGCCGCGGTCGCGCCAGGTGACCGCCGACTGGGCGGCGACGATGCCCGGGCTGGCGACGTACCCGAGCCCGAGGCCGAGCACGAGGCAGCCGACGGCGAGCAGCCACACCGGGCTGTCCGGTCCGGCGGTGGCCACGACGCCGGCGCCGAGCAGGCCGAGCGCGGAGCCGGCGAGCAGGCAGGCGCGGAAGCTTCCCCGGGTGTAGAAGCGGCCGGCGGTGCTGGCGGCGATCGGCCAGCCGATCGCGAGCGCGGCGACGGCGAGCCCGGCGGTGACGGCGCCGGCGCCGAGCACCTGCTGCGCGTAGACGGGGACGTACGACGTCACGCCCAGCATGACCATGCCGACGACGAGCGCGCCGGCCATCGAGGACCCGAGCACCCGGGACCGGAACACCCACAGCGGCAGCACCGGGTCGGCCACCCGGCGCTCGACGAGCACGAAGGCCATCGCGAGCGCGGCCGCGACGACGAAGATCCCGACGCCGACCGGCGACCACCAGGCCCATCGGATCCCACCCTCGAGGAGCCCGAGCAGGAGCAGGCCCGCCGCGGCGGCGAGCAGCAGCGCCCCCGGTACGTCGACCGGCCGGCGCTCCGCACGGCCCGCCCGGGCGGACGGGGTGGCCGCCTCGTCGAACCGGCGCCACAGCACGACCGCGGCCAGCAGGCCGAGCGGCAGGTTGATCCAGAAGATCCACCGCCACGACGCGTGCTCGGCGAACAGCCCGCCCAGGGTGGGACCGACGACGGCCGAGACGGCCCACACGCCGGCGACATAGCTCTGCGCGACCGCGCGCTCGGCGACGGAGTAGATGTCGCCCATGATGGTCATCCCGCTCGGCTGGATCGCCCCCGCGCCCAGGCCCTGCAGACCGCGGAAGACGATCAGCGCGGGCATGCTCCACGCGACCGCGCACAGCAGCGACCCGAGCACGAACAGCCCGATGCCGAGCAGCATCAGCGGCTTGCGCCCGAACACGTCGGCGAGCTTGCCGTAGACCGGGGTGGTGACGGCCTGCGCGAGCAGGTACGTCGAGAACAGCCACGGGAACTGCGTGAAGCCGCCCAGGTCGGTCACGATCGCCGGCACCGCGGTCGCCAGGATCGTGGTGTCGATGGCGACGAGCGCCGTGCTGAGCATCACCGCGCCGAGGATCGGCCCCCGCTCGCTGCGCAGCCCGACGCTCGCGCGGGTGATCGGGCTGGCTGTGGAGACGGTCACGTATCGCTGCAACCGGCGGCCCGCACCCGGCATTCCCCCGGGGTCGCTCAGGGGCGCAGCGCTCCGCAGCCGCAGGCGGCCTGGGCCTCGGCGACGATCTCCGGCGCCTGCTCCGCCCACGGGTAGGGGCTGGCCACCAGGACCGTCGGCCCGGCGACGAGCACCGTCCGGTCGCTGAGCTCGCCGTCGGCGTACGTCCTCGCCTCGTCCGCGGAGTCGAACTCGACCCACACGACGGTCTGAATCAGCTCGGGGAGGCCACCCAGCACCGACTCCGGGTCGTCGCCCTCAGCCCAGCAGTCCAACTGGCGGAAG
Source organism: Nocardioides humi (assembly GCF_006494775.1). Classification (NCBI taxonomy): domain Bacteria; kingdom Bacillati; phylum Actinomycetota; class Actinomycetes; order Propionibacteriales; family Nocardioidaceae; genus Nocardioides; species Nocardioides humi. The sequence continues at coordinate 2,525,641 of NZ_CP041146.1, forward strand.
TCGACCTGACCATCGGCACCGGTGGAGTTCTCGCTCCAGTAGGGCTGCGCGCACTCACCGCTGGCGAGATCGGAGGTCACGCCCTCGACCACGTCGAAGGCGAGGGGCGCGTCCGGGTCGGGCTGCCCCGATCCGCCGACGGCCGCGGAGCCGCCGGAGTCCTCGGACGAGCAGCCGGTGGCGGTGAGCAGAACGGCGGCGAAGGACACAGCCACAAGGCGTCGGGCACGGATCACCGGGCCATTCACCCACCGCCGATAGCCGCTCGGCATCAGGGAACGACCCCAACACCAGCGCTCACCCCCTAGCCTCTACCCGTGAAGGAGCACCGACTCGTCGAGCGGGAGACGAGCCTGGCCGCCGCCCGGTCGCGGGTCGCCGGCCTCCGTGCGGGCACCGGCGGCGCCCTCTGCCTGATCGGTCCGGCGGGTGCGGGCAAGACCGCGCTGCTGAGCGCCGTCCTCGAGGACGCGGGGCCGGCCCGGGTGCTGCGGGCCACAGCGGGCGAGCTCGAGGCGCACGCGCCGTACGGCGTCGTGCGACAGCTCTTCGGACGAGCCCTGGCCGGACTGCCCGCCGCCGCGCTGGAGGCAATCGCCCATGGGGCCGCGCGTCCGGCCGTCGACCTGGTGCTGCACCGGCCGAACGCCGCACCGGTCGACCAGTCGGCGATCCTGAACAGCCTGTACTGGCTGCTCGACGGGCTGGCCGCCGACGGGCCGCTCGTGGTGGCGGTGGACGACGCGCATTGGGCCGACGACGCGTCACTGCTGTTCCTGCAGCACCTGCTGGCCCGGCTGGACGACCTGCCGGTGCTCCAGGTGGTGGCCGCCCGGGACGTGCTGCCGGACCGGCGGCGGCCGGCGCTCGCGGCCGTGCTGGCCGACCCACGCGCCGTACGGTTGGATCTGGGTCCCCTCTCCCCGAACGGCATCCGCGCCTGCCTGGCCGACCGATGGGACGCGGAGGCCGACGACGAGGTGATCGCGGCGTGCGTGGACGTGACCGGCGGGAACCCGTTCCTCGTGGTGGCGCTGGGCGACCTTCTCGCCTCGCGCCCCAGTACGACCACCGCCCACGCCGTGCGCAGCCTGGTCCCCGGATCGGTGGTGGACGCCGTGATCCAGCGGCTGAGCGCGCTGCCACCCGCCGAGCAGGCGCTGGCCCGCGCGCTGGCCGCCCTGGAGACCGCTCCGCTCCGGACCGCGGCCGCCCTGGCCGTTCTCGACATCGCGGACGCCGCGGACGCCGCGGACCGGCTGCGCGACGCCGGCCTACTGGCCCCTGAGGGCCCGCTCACCTTCCGGCACGCCCTGCTCCGCAGCGCCGTCAGCACCACGACCGCACCGGCGGCTCGCGACCAACTGCACCGGCGGGCAGCGCTGATCCTCGGCGCCGAGGACCCGCACCGAGCCGCCGGACATCTGCTCGAGGTCGAGGGCACCGGCGACCCCTGGGCGGTCGGGCTGCTGCGCGCGGCCGCCCAGGAGGCGCTCGCCGAGGGCGCTCCCCACGTGGCCGTCGACCTGCTTCGCCGCGCGGTCGCCGAGCCGCCGGCCGCGGCCGACCTGCCTCCGGTCCTGGTGGAGTTGGGCACCGCCGAGCTGCACGCCGCCGACCCCGCCGCAGTCATCACCCTGGAGCGTGCCGGCCGGGACGTCGTGGACCCGGTGCTGCGGGCCGAGTGCGCGCTGGCACTGGCGGCGGCGTACCACGTCGGCGGCTTCTACGAGCGCACCGTGCCGCTGCTGCGGGCCGTCCTCGACGACCTCGGCCCCGAGCACGGCGACCTCCACCTGGTAACCGAGGCGATGCTGATCGCGGCCGCGCTCACCGTGCCGGGCGAGGTCGTGCCGGCCCGAGCCCGGCTCACCGCTCGCGGCGACCTCGCCGGCGACACCCCCGGCGAGCGGCTGCTGCTGATCCAGCAGGCGTCCGTCTCCAATGCCTCCACGGCCCCCATCGCCGAGGCCGGCGAGCTCGCGCGGCGCGCGATCGGCGAGGGGCTGACGCCGGAGCAGGTGGCCAGCCCTTTCGACTGGACGATCGCACGGACCCACCTCGCCTGCTCCGGCGCGTACGACGAGACCGCGCGCCTGTGCGCCCGAGGTCTCGAGCACGCCGCACGCGAAGGCTCCGTCCCGCTGTACGCCGCCGCGGCGGTCACTCGGGGCTGGTCGCATCTGTGGGCGGGCAAGGTCGACGACAGTGCGACCGACTTCGCTGCCGCCCTGGCCCAGGCCGACCTGGTGCCCGGGGGTGAGGCCGTCCGCCTACTCGCCCTGGCGGGCCGGGCCGAGGCCCTGCTCGCACAGGGGCTGCTGGACGAGGCCACCGCAGCGGTCGACAGCGTCCCCGACGAGATCGCGAAGGATCCGGGCAACGCCACCGGGATCCACCTGCTGCGTGCCCGCGGCCTGGTCCGGGCCGCGAGCGGGCAGCACGCGGCCGCGCTCGCCTCGTTGGACGCCTGCGCAGAGCGGCTGGCCGCGCTCGACATGGACTCGCCGACGTGGTGCGACTGGCGTTCGGCGGCGGCGGAGAGCCTCTGGGCACTGGGCCGCGCCGACGAGGCGGTCGAGCTGGCCAGGTTCGCGCTCGCCGCCGCGGAGCAGAAGGCCGCGCCGAGCGTGCTCGGCCAGGCGCTGAGGATCGTCGGCGAGATGACCGCCGCCGACGGGATCGCCGATCTGCGGCGGTCCGTCGCGGTGCTGGCGGCCTCGGAGGCCCGGCTCCAGGAAGCCCGGTCCCGGGTCGCGCTGGGATCGGCGCTGCGTCGCACCGGACAGCGCACCGAGGCCCGCGAGGAGCTGCGCCGAGGCCGCGAGCTCGCCCACCGGCTCAGCGCGCACGCCGTCACCGAGCGGGCCAGCGCGGAGCTGGCGCTCGCCGGCGGGCGGGTCGCCCGTATCGAGGTCACCGGCGTCGCAGCGCTGACCGCTGCCGAGCGGCGGGTGTGCGAGCTCGCGGCGGCCGGATTGCGCAATCGCGACATCGCCCAGCGGCTGTTCGTGACCACCAAGACCGTCGAGGTGCACCTCTCACGCGCCTACCGCAAGCTCGGCGTCGGCCGCGGCGGGCTCGCAGCGCTGCTCGATGGCTGATCCCCGCGACTCCTAGAATCCGGGACATGGCCGCCCACGACACCCGGATGCTGCTGCTGGGTGCCGTGGCGCTGTTCGAGCCGATCAACGGCTACCAGATCCGCCGCGAGCTGATGTCGTGGAGCGTCGACGACTGGGCCAACCTCAACCCCGGCTCGATCTACAACGGGCTGGCCACGCTGACCCGGCAGGGCTTCCTGGTGCGCCACGACCTCGAGGACGGAGGCCGCGAGGTGGCCGTCTACGAGGTGACCGACGCGGGCCGCGCCGAGCTGGAGCGGCTGGTCACGGCGGGGCTGGAGGAGGTCGGCGTCGCCGACCGGAAGGGCTTCAGCGCCGCCTTCGGCCTGCTGCCGCTGGTCCCGCCCGACCAGGCCCTGCGCTCACTGGTACGACGCCGGGTCGCCCTCGAGGAGCTGGTGGCCCGCCTCGCCACGCCGGCCGCTCCGGCCGAGGCACCGCCGCACGCGCTGCGCGGCGTGGTGATGTGGCTGGACCTGGCCGTGGCCGAGCTGGCCTGGCTGCGCGAGACGATCGAGCTGATGCGGGCCGGCGGCCTCCGGCTCGACACCACCACGTGGACCCCGCCCGCCGACGACCCCGGCTGGCAGATGAACGCGGACCGCGAGCGCTACCGCGCCCTGCTGGACCGCTGAGACCGCTGAGGGCGGGGCGACCGGGCCGACCGGGCGCTGCTACGCTCCGCGTGCCAGTCAAGCCACCCGGTGGCCAGGGAATCCGGTGTGACTCCGGAGCTGACGCGCAGCGGTGTGGGTGACGGGCGGAGCAGGCATCAGCCAGCCACTGGACCCCGGTCTGGGAAGGCGCCCCGCCCGATCGATCCCGAGCCCGAAGACCTGCTGGCTTCCGTGGACCGACCGGCCCGCGTGAACCCGATGGACAGGCCCCGCGACCCGGGCCTGCGGATGACGACGGCGAGTCCCCCATGCCCCATCCCACCCTGTTCCGCCCTGCTGCCCTCCTGAGCGGCGTCCTGCTGCTCGGGGCGCTGACCGCCTGCGGCTCCGACGACACCGCCGGCAGCGACCGCCCGTCCACCGGCTCCCCGGCGGAGGGCGCGGCGTACCCCGTCGAGGTCGCCAACTGCGAGGTCGACGTGACCGTGGAGAAGCCCGTGGAGCGGGCGATCGCGGTCAACCAGCCCGCCCTGGAGCTGCTCCTCGCCCTCGGCCTCGGCGACCGGATGGCCGGGTACGCCATCAGCGACGACAGCGTGCTCCCCCAGCTGGAGGCCGAGCGCGCGAAGGTCGAGCCCTTCAGCACCGAGTTCCCCTCGTTCGAGACCGTGCTCGACCGCGAGCCCGACCTCGTCTACACGACCTTCGACTACACCTTCACCGACGAGGGCATCGCCGACCGCGACCGGTTCACCGAGCTCGGCGTGCCGACGTACCAGTCTCCGAGCGAGTGCACCGGCCAGGACGCGCACCAGCAGGATGCGCTAGAGCTGCAGGACCAGTACGACGAGATCGAGGAGGTCGCGCGCCTGTTCGGCGTCCCCGAGAGGGGCGCGGAGCTGATCGCGGACCTGCAGCAGCGCACCGCCGCCGCCAAGCCCGCCTCCGGCGCCGAGGACGTCACCCTCGCCTGGTGGTACGCCGCCACGAAGACGCCGTACATCGCCGGCTGCTGCGGCGCGCCCGGCCTGATGACCCGTGCCGTCGGCGCCGCCAACGCGTTCGAGGACTCCGACCAGTACTGGCCGGAGATCGGCTGGGAGAGCCTCCTCGACCGCGACCCGACGGTGCTCGTGCTCGCCGACCTGGGCCGCGGCGGCGACGGGGACAGCGCGCAGGACAAGATCGCCTTCCTCGAGTCCGACCCGGTCGCCAGCCAGCTCACGGCGGTCAGGGAGAAGCGCTACATCGTCCTCGACGGCACCACCATGGACCCCTCGATCCGCAACGTCGACGGCATCGAGGAGCTCGCCGCCGGGCTGCGCGAGCTGGGGCTGGCGTCGTGAGCGAGCCCGGCCTGCTCGAGCGCTGGGACCGCCAGCAGGCGGCGTACATCGCTGACCGCGAGGGCCGCTTCACGGCCATGCTCGACGTGCTCGACCTGCAGTCCGGTGGCGCGCCGGCGCTCGTGGTCGACCTGGCCTGCGGCCCGGGCTCGCTGTCGTTCCGCGTGTTGGAGCGGTTCCCGCGGGCCCGGGTCGTCGGCGTCGACCACGACCCGGCGCTGCTCGCCCTGGCGCGCGAGGCCGGCGAGCGGTACGACGGCCGCGCGGTCTTCCTCGACGAGGACCTGACCGCGCCCGGCTGGGTCGATCGGATCCGCGAGCGGATCGGCGAGCAGCTCGGCGACCTGCCCGTGGCCGGCGTGGTCTCCACGACCGCGCTGCACTGGCTGACGCCGGCCCAGCTGGTCGACGCCTACCGCGCCGCGCGGAGCCTGCTCGCCGACGCGGGGGTGTTCCTCGACGGCGACCACTTCCGCTACGACCACCGGCAGCCGCGGCTGCGGGCCTGGGCGGCCGAGCACGACCGGCGTACCCAGGACGCGGCGTTCGCGCAGGGCGCCGAGCCGTGGGACACGTGGTGGTCGGAGCTGGCCGCCCGGCCCGGGTACGCCGAGCTGGCGGCCGAGCGCGACCGGCGCTTCGCCGACCGGCCGGCCCCCGAGGCGACCGGCGTGGGCTTCCGACTCGGCGCGCTGGCCCAGGCCGGATTCGCCGAGCACGGCACGGTCTGGCAGCTCTTCGACGACTTCGTCGTCTACGGGGTCGCTTGACCTCCCGCCTGCGGCTGGCGACGGCCGTCGTCGTCGGCACCGCGCTGGTGCTGCTCTCGGTGGCGACCGCGATCACGATCGGGCCGGCCGACCTCTCGGTGGGCGACGTGGTCGCCGTCGTCCGCGAGCACCTGGGCGGTCCGCCGGCGGACCTGTCGAGCCTGCGCGCGGCGATCGTGTGGGAGCTGCGCCTGCCGCGCAGCATCCTCGCCGCCGCCTGCGGCGCGGGGCTGGCCGTGTGCGGCGCGGTGCTGCAGTCGCTGCTGCGCAACCCGCTCGCCGACCCGTTCGTGCTCGGCATCTCCTCGGGTGCGTCGACCGGCGCGGTGATGGTGGCGGTGCTCGGCATCGGCGCCGGCACCCTCGGCCTGACCGGCGGCGCGTTCGTCGGCGCGCTGGTGTCCTTCGCGCTCGTCGTCCTCCTCGCCTGGGCGGCCGGGTCCGGGCCCGACAAGCTGATCCTGGCCGGGGTGGCCGGCACCCAGCTCTTCGCGGCGCTGACGTCCTTCATCGTGCTGACCTCCGCCGATCCCGAGCAGACCCGCGGGGTGCTGGTGTGGCTGCTCGGCTCGCTGGGTGGGGCCCGGTGGTCGGACGCCCTCCTGGTCAGCGTCGTCGTGGCGGCGGGGACCCTGGTCTGCGTCGTGCTGGCCCGCTCGCTCGACGCGTTCGCGTTCGGGACCGACGCCGCCGGCACGCTGGGCGTCCCGGTCGGCCGGACCCGGGCGGTCCTCCTGGTCACCACGGCCGCGATCACCGCCGTCGCGGTCGCGGCCGCCGGCGCGATCGGGTTCGTCGGGCTGGTGCTGCCGCACGCCGCGCGCGCCGTGGTGGGTCCGCGGCACCGCGCCCTGGTGCCGGTCACCGCACTCGCCGGCGCCGTCTTCCTGGTGTGGGCCGACACGGTCGCCCGGGTCCTCGTCGAGCCGCAGGAGCTGCCGGTCGGCGTTGTGACCGCGCTGGTCGGCGTACCGGCGTTCGCGCTCATCCTGGGCCGCCGCGGGAGGCGGGCATGAGCCTGCGCGCGCACAGCGTCGGGTGGCGGCGTGGCGGCCGGCTGATCGTCGACGACGTGTCGCTGGAGGTGCCCGAGGGCGCCACCGTCGGCCTGCTCGGGCCCAACGGCTCGGGGAAGTCGTCCCTGCTGCGCCTCCTCGCCGGCACCCGGCGTACGTCGTCGGGCGTGGTCACCCTCGACGACGTGCCGGTCGCGCACTGGCGGCGCCGGGCCCTCGCCCGCCGGGTGGCGGTCGTCGACCAGCACGCCGACACCACCGTGGCCCTCACCGTCGCCGACGTGGTGGCGCTGGGCCGGATCCCCCACCAGGGACCGTGGCGCCCGCACGACGCGGCCGACGAGGCCGCGGTCGCGGAGGCGGCCGACGCGGTCGGGGTCGGGCACCTGCTGGACCGCGCGTGGGAGACGCTGTCGGGCGGCGAGCGGCAGCGCACCCAGCTGGCCCGGGCCCTGGCCCAGGAGCCGCACGAGCTGCTCCTCGACGAGCCCACCAACCACCTCGACATCGCCCACCAGCTGGAGCTGCTGACCCTGGTGCGGCGCCTGCCGATCACCTCCGTCATCGCCCTGCACGACCTCAACCTCGCCGCGCAGTTCTGCGACCGGCTCGTCGTGCTGTGCGAGGGCCGGGTGGTGGCGGCCGGCCCGCCGACCGAGGCGCTCACTCCCGCGCTCATCGCGGACGTCTACGACGTCCGGGCCCAGGTCGTCGCCGACGAGCACGGCCCGTGGGTCCGGATCCTCGGCCGGCTCTGACCGGAGCCGTTCCCGCGGCCCGCGAGGGCGGAAACTCCCTCGCCGATGAATCGATGTCGGTGGCATGGTCTGTGCTGGGTGGCGAGCGGCGGCGCACGCGTTTGACGGCGTCGTGTTCAATCTTGAATACTCGCTCTATTCAACCTTGACTACCGAGGGGATCTCCATGATCGAGGCACGAGGACTCGTGCAGACCTTCCACAGCGGACAGGGCAAGCAGAAGAAGGAGGTCCACGCCGTGCAGGGCGTCGACCTCGACGTGGCCGAGGGCGAGGTCGTCGGCTTCCTCGGCCCCAACGGCGCGGGGAAGACGACCACCCTGCGGATCCTGACGACGCTCCTCAAGCCGACGGCCGGCACCGCCACCGTCGCCGGGTACGACGTCGCGACGCAGGCGGTCGACGTACGCCGCAGCATCGGGTACTGCTCCCAGGTCGGCTCGACCTTCTCCGGTGCCTACGCCGGCGACGAGGTCGTCGACCACGGGATGCTCTACGGGATGTCGAAGAAGGCCGCCGTCGCCAAGGGCCACGAGCTCTTCGACAAGCTCCAGCTCGAGGGGCTGTGGCGGCGGATGCCGAAGAACATGTCGGGCGGCCAGAAGCGGCGCCTCGACATAGCGATGGCGCTGATCCACTCCCCCGGCCTGGTGTTCCTCGACGAGCCGACCACCGGCCTGGACCCGCAGGCGCGGATCAACCTGTGGCACCACATCTCCGACCTGCGGGCCAAGCAGGGCGCGACCGTCTTCCTCACCACCCACTACCTCGACGAGGCCGACGCGCTCGCCGACCGGATCGTGATCATCGACAGGGGCCGGATCGTCGCGAGCGACACCGCCGACAACCTCAAGGCCGCCGTCGCCGGCGACCTGGTCGACCTCGAGGTCAGCACCGACGAGCAGGTCGCCGTCGCCCGCGACAAGCTCGCCTCGATCAGCGCCGAGGTCGAGGTCGAGGGCCACCACGTCCGCGGCCGGGTGGCCCGGGCCGGCAAGGCCGTCCCCGGCCTGCTGCGCGACCTGGAGACCTCCGGCGTCGGGCTGGAGTCGATCGAGGTGGTCCGCCCGACCCTCGACGACGTCTTCCTCACCCTCACCGGCCGCTCCCTGCGCGACGCCGAGGCCGCCGCGGAGGCGGCCGACGCGGCGACCCCGTCGGCCGACGGCCCGAACGGCCCGGACGGCCCGGACGGCCCGGACGGCCCGGACGCCGGCGCCGGCGTACCCACCGAAGGAGCGAACGCGTGAACACCTTCTTCCGCGAGTCCTGGATCGTCTTCAACCGCCAGCTGCGGATGAACCTGCGCAACCCCGCCTGGGTGATCATCGGCATGCTGCAGCCGGTCCTCTACCTGCTGCTGTTCGGGCCGCTGCTCAAGCCGCTCATCGCCCAGCTGGGCGGCAACGCCTACACCTGGTTCGTGCCCGGCATGCTCGTCCAGCTCGGCATCTTCGGCGCCTTCTTCGCGGGCTTCTCGCTCATCGGCGAGTGGCGCGAGGGCGTCGTCGAGGCGGAGCGGGTGACCCCGGCGCACCGCTCGGCACTGCTCTTCGGCCGGCTCTACCGCGACCTGCTCCAGCTGTTCGTCCAGGCGGTGATCCTGGTCGTCCTCGGCCTGATCATGGGCATGGAGACCTCCTTCGGCGGCATCGTCGTCGGCGTCGTCCTCACCCTGATGCTCGGCGGCGCCTGCGCGGCGGCGTCCAACGCCCTCGCCCTGACCACCAAGAGCGAGGACGTGATGGCGCCGGTCATCAACGTGGTGATGATGCCGGTGCTGCTGCTCAGCGGCATCCTGCTCCCGATGAGCTTCGGCGCCGGCTGGCTCGAGCGGCTCAGCGACTTCATGCCGATCCGCCACGTCGTCGACGCCGTCCGCGCCGCGTTCTTCGGCGACTTCGACGGCTCGATGGTCTGGGGCGTCGGCTGGACGGTCGCGCTCTTCGCCCTCGCCGTGTGGTGGGGCACCGCCGTGTTCAAGAAGGAGAACGCCTGAGCCTGGTCTCCCGGGCCGCTGTAACACGTTGTTCGCCTGACTACCCGCCCGTTCTCCCCGCCGCGCTCGGCGTGTCGGCGGCGTGTCGCGACGAGAACGGGCGGGTAGAAGGGTGGACCACGTGTTACAGCACCGTGCGGCCCGGCACCGGCCACCGCTCAGCTCGCGCCGGAGCCGCCCCCGGAGCCGCCGCCGGTGAGCCCGTTGACGCCGTCGAGGAAGCCCTGCAGGTCGAAGACCCGGCTGGGGTCGGGTGCCTCGATCGTCGCCTCCTCGTCGATCTCGGAGAACTCGAAGTGGTCGACGTCGGACTCGTCGATCCGCAGCACGTAGTGGGGCTCGGCGACCCGGATGGTCAGCACCTCGCGCTGGGAGCCCTCGCTCTGCTCGACCCGCACCGCCCGGTCGCCGCCGACCTCGGTGGTGTCGAGCACCTTCGCCTCGGCGTTCTCGCGGCCGTCGCGCTCCAGCAGCTCGTCGAGGTCGCAGACCGCCTCGGTGCTGTCGGTCATCGAGTCGTCGAGCACCCAGCGGTCGCCGATCACCGGCAGCACCAGGGCCGACGTACCCGGCCCGACGGTGGCGTCCCAGAACTTCGCGTCGGCGCGCAGCCAGGTCTTGCCGCCGACGCGCAGGATGTCGGCGGAGCCGCCCGACTTCGTCGAGGTCAGCGTGCCCTTGCAGTCGCCGCGGGTCGTGGAGACGACGTCGACCTCGACGGTGTCGTCGCCGTCGGCGAACTGCCCGCGGATCCGGGCGGTCTCGACGACGGCCATGTCCTTCTCCGAGGCGCGCACGATCTCCTTGGCCGGCAGGTCGAGGAAGGCCGCGCCCTCCGGATCGCCGTCCCGGGTCAGCAGGGCGGCCGCGACGCCGATCCCGGCCGCCAGGAGCACCGCGAGGAGGGCGATGAGGAGCCAGGTCCGCACCCCCGGTCCGGTACGACGCCCCCCGGCGCCGCCCGCACGGTGACCCGGCCCGGGACCCGGTGTCGGTGTCGGGGTGTGCGGCACGGGCGTGTACGCCGTCACCGGAGCAGCATGGGCCGGAGCCGCGGGCGCCGGGGTCGCCGGAGGCGGGGTCGCCGGAGGCGGGCTCGGGGTGGGCCGGTCCACGGGGCGCAGCGCCGTGGCGCCGCGCTGCTCCGGCACGGCCGCGCCGGGGGTGACGGGCAGCCGCAGCGCGGCCTGCAGGTCGGCGCTCATCTCCGCCGCCCGCTGGTAGCGCTCCGCGGGCTCCTTGGCCATCGCCGTGCGCAGGATCCGGTTGGTCGCGTTCACCATCGGGCTCGACCCGGCCAGCTGCGGGACCGGCTCCCGGACGTGGGCCGCGACCAGCTGGTACTCCGACTCGCCGCGGTACGGCGGCCGCCCGGTGAGCGCCACCCACAGCAGGCAGCCGAGGGCGTAGAGGTCGCTCACGGCGCTCGCCCGCGCCCCGCCGTGCAGCTCCGGCGCCATGTACGACGGCGTGCCGGCCGTCGACGAGCTGAACCGGGTCGCGTCGGCGTTCATCCGGCGCGCGATGCCGAAGTCGGTGAGATAGGCGCGCACGGCACCCGGTCGGCGGCGTACCAGCACGTTGCCGGGCTTGATGTCGCGGTGCACCAGGCCGGCGTCGTGGGCGTCGGCGAGGCCGCTGCTGACCTGCTCGATGATCTCCAGCGCCTCGGCGAGGCTGGGCACGCCCTCGCTGCGGATCAGCTGCCCGAGGTCGCCGCCGGGGACCAGCTGGCTGGCGATGTAGAGGTAGCCGTCCTCCTCGCCGTGCGCGTAGACCGCGACCACGTGGGCGGACTCCAGCGACGCCTGGGCCCGCGCCTCGCGGGTGAACCGCTCCCGGAACTCGGGGTCGTGGGCGAACAGCGGCGCGATGACCTTCAGCGCCACCTCGCGGCCGAGGTTCTCCTCCATCGCGCGGTAGACGACGCCCATCCCGCCCTGGCCGAGCTGCTCCAGGATCCGGAACCGCCCGATGCGCGCACCGGCGGCAGCGGGCTCGCCGGGGCCCGGGAAGCCGGGGCCGGAGCCGGGACCGGAGGGGAAGGACACACGGTCTGTTCTACCCGATCCACCCGACGCGGAGGGGGACGGCGGTGCCCGCGGCGGTCAGCGACCCGCGGGAACCGGGTCCGGGACCTCCGGCGCCGGCGGGGCGTCGTACTCCTCGCGGAAGCCGTGGCGACCCCACCAGCGGGCCAGCGGACCGGGCGCCCACCAGTTCCAGCGGCCGAGGAGCTTCATCGTGGCCGGGACCAGCAGGGCCCGGACGACGGTGGCGTCGACGAGGATCGCGACCAGCATGCCCAGCCCGAGCATCTTCATGAACACGACGCCGCTCAGGCTGAACGCGCCGATCACGACCGCCAGCAGCAGCGCGGCGCTGGTGATGATGCGACCGGTCTTCTGCACGCCGGTCTGGACGGCGAGGTCGTTGTCGCCCGTCGCGTCCCACTGCTCGCGGATCCGGGAGAGCAGGAAGACCTCGTAGTCCATGGACAGGCCGAACAGGACCGCGAGCATCACGATCGGGTTGGTCAGGTCGAGGAAGCCCTGCGGCGTGAACCCGAGCAGGCCGGCGAGGTGCCCGTCGCTGAAGATCCAGGTCACGACGCCGAAGGACGCGGTGATCGAGAGCCCGTTCATCAGCACCGCCTTGAGCGGCAGCACCACCGAGCCGAAGGCGAGGAAGAGCAGCACCAGCATCACCCCGACGACGATCGCGCCCATCAGCGGCAGGTGGTCGCCGACCGAGCCCGCCAGGTCGACGGTGTCGGCGGTCAGGCCGCCCACGAGGGCGTCGGCCCCGTCCGGCGCGTCGACCCCCCGGAGGTCGCGGACGACCTGCTGGGAGTCGGCGGTCTGGCTGTTGCCCTCCCACGCGGCCCGCAGCAGGGTGGTGTCGCCCTCGGTCGCGACGGGCCGGACGTCGACGACGCCGTCCACCTCCGCCAGCGCCCGCGTGTACGACGCCACGCCGGCGTCGTCGGCACCGCTCACCAGGACGTTGGCGGTCGACCGCTCCGGGCCGAACTCGCTGTTGAGCCGCTCCGAGGCCTGGTGGGACGGCGTGTCGGCGGGCAGTACCCGGTAGTCCACGCTGCCCCACTTGACGCCGAGGAAGGGCGAGGCGACCGCGAGCAGGACCACGACCACCGCGGTCGCGACCACGACCGGGCGCCTCATCACGGCACGGGCGAGGCGGGCCCAGGCGCCGTGGTCGGACTCGACGGGCGTCGAGCGCTGGAGGAACGGGATCCGGACCGCGTCGATCCGGGTCCCGAGCAGGGCCAGGACGGCCGGCAGCACGGTGAGCGCGGCGACCATCGCGACGAGCACGGCCGCGATGCCGCCGTACCCGATCGACTTGAGGAAGGTCTGCGGGAACACCAGCAGCGAGCTCATCGCGGCCGCGACGGTCAGCGCCGAGAATGCGACGGTCCGGCCGGCGGTGGCCATCGTGCGGACGACGGCACCGCGTGGGTCGCCGGGGTCGCGGGCGATCTCCTCGCGGAACCGGGAGACGACGAACAGCGCGTAGTCGATCGCCAGGCCGAGGCCGAGCAGGGTGATGATGTTGGGCGCGAAGATCGACACGTCGACCAGCTGGTTGAGCCCGGCGATCGCCGCGCGGGCGCCGAGCACGGCCACCAGGCCGACCAGCACGGGCATCAGCGCGGCGACGACGCTGCGGAAGATGATGAGCGACAGGATCAGGACGATCGGCATCGACACGATCTCGGCGCGCAGGAGGTCGGACTTCGTCTCCTCGTTGACGTCGGTGTAGACGGCGTAGGCGCCGGCGAGCTCGGTGTCGAGGGAGCTCTCCTCCACCGCGGGGCGCATCGCGTCGAAGGAGTCGATGAAGTCGTTCTGGCTGTCGCCGGCGAGGGAGACGTAGACGGCGGTGGCATGGCCGTCCCTGCTGACCATGGCCGGGTCCTGGACGTCGTACCAGGTGAGGACCGAGACCACACTGTCGCCGGGGATCGCGGCGACGGTCCGCTCGACCTCCTGCTGGAAGGCGGGGTCGGCGGCCTCCTCGTCGTCGCTGGAGAAGATCACGATGGCGTCGATCGACCGGTTGCCGAAGGTCTCCCGCTCGAGGGCGAGCTCCCGGGCCGACTCGGTGCCGGGGTCGTCGAAGCCGCCGGCGGAGAGCGAGTCCTCCAGGCCGACGCCGGCGATCGCCGCGGCGGCGGTGATGCCGAGCCCGACCAGCAGCACGGCCACGGCACGTCGGACCACCACGGCGCCCCATCGCTCGATCATGCCGACTCCTCCTGGTCACCAGAGTGAAGCTCTGTCAGTTTCGTGAACGCCGTTAACCGTAAACGGTGTAAACTGTGGTAGTCAAGTGTTCACTGCCGGATCCGACCCAGCCGATCTCGAGGAGTCCCGTGCCCCACCTCCGTACGCCCGCCACCCGCCGCGAGCGCCAGCGCGAGGCGACGTACGACGAGATCGTCGCCGTCTCCGCGCGGCTGCTCGAGGAGGGGGCGGACCTGTCGCTGCGTGCGGTGGCGGCGGGGATGGGGATGACGGCGCCGGCGCTGTACCGGTACGTCGCCAGCTACCAGCAGCTCGTCGACCTGGTCGCCTTCGAGCTCGACAAGGCCGCCACGGCCGCGTGGGCGGAGGCGGCCTCCCGGTTCCCGGAGGACGACCCCGCCGCCCGGCTGACGGTGGCGTGCACGCGGTTCCGTCGCTGGGCGCTGACGAGGCCGCGCGAGTTCGCCCTCGTCTTCGCCAACCCGATCGCCGAGGCCGACAGCGAGCGCCGCGACCTGCTGACCCTCTCCACGTCGGGCCACTACTTCACCGACCTGCTCTGGCAGATCTGGGAGCTGTACCAGTTCCCGTTCCCGGCGCTCGACGACCTCGACCCGGTCATCCGCGACTCCGTCCTCGACCCCCTGATCCCCGCGAAGGCCGACCACATCCCCGCGAGGACCGCGGACTGCTGTGGATCTACATGCGGGCGTGGTCGGCCCTGTACGGGGTCGTCACCCTGGAGTCCACCGGCCACTGCGACCCCCGCGTGATCGAGTCCGGCCAGCTGTTCCGCGCCACCATCCTCGACTGGCTCGAGCCCCTCGGCCTGCAGCACGAGCGCGAGCGCCTCACCAGGATCCTCGACGAGGAGCTCGCCCGCCCCTGACGCCCGCCGACCCGTCACGAACTGACCTCGAATCGTCGCCGACCCCGCAGAGACTTCCTGCCGGGTCGACACTTCCGGCAGGTCAGTACGCGCCGGGTCGGTGGCTGGCGGACCGATCAATGGCCGATGACACCGGCCGGGTCGTAGATGTGTCGGACGCGCTCCAGCCGGTCGCGTACGTCGTCCGGCCACGCGGCGTCGAGGGCCGTGGGCTGGTTCAGCGAACCGACGAAGTTGGGCTGGAACCGGCCGCTCGCCCACGGCGCCATGGCCCGGGCGAGATCGCCGACGGCTGCGGGGACGGGGCCTTCGAACAGCTCGGGGACGGGCGCGCTGACGACGAAGAGCCCGTAGGCCGCGTCACGTCCTGCCACGGAATCCGGCCGGCGGGGCGCCTCGGCCAGAAGGCCTCCCAGCCGGCGGACCTCGACGACCGCGAACGGCGCCTGTACCTGCGGACCGGCCACGGCCAGCAGCGCGCGCGTCGCGTCGACGTCGAAGGACGACAGCAGCGCTCCGGCCTCGAGAGCGGGCATCGGCTGCTCGGGGTCGGCGTGGATGGCGCCGATCGCGGAGACCGGGAGCCGGGCCACGGTGTCGATGACGGGCCGCGCCACCTTGCGGATCGGCTCGAGCAGCACGGCGGCCGCCCCATCCTCCTCGTCGACGACCGCCAACCGGACGTGAACCGTGCAGCGGCCGCGCAGCGGTTCCGGGACGGTGTCACGATCCGGCAGCCGCAAGAGCGCCACCGAGGTATTGACCGTCGCGGGAATGCAGGCCGACCACGCGGCCCACTCCCCGAGCACGGCCTCGGCGTCGGCGCCGTCGAAGAACAGGCCGCCGCCGTACACCGTGGCCAGGGGGAGCAGGTCGACGTCCACGGACGTCACGACGCCGGGTGCGCGCTTGCCGCCCAACAGAGCCTGGAAGAGGTCGGGGTGACTGCTCGCGGACGTGGTGAGGACCTCGCCGCCGCCCGTGACGATCTCGAAGGACCGGACGTGGTCGGTGGCCCAGCCGTAGGTGCGGCCGAGCGGACTGAGCCCGCCACCGAGGAGGTAGCCGACGGCCCCGACAGCCGGCGCCGATCCCGCCAGCGGGGCCAGGCCGTGCGGCGCCGCGGCCGCGATGACCTCGGCCCAGGTGGCACCGGCGCCGATCCGCGCGCGACCGGCGACGGGGTCGATCTCGACGCCCGCGAGGCCGCGGGTGAGCAGAGCGACGCCACCCACGACGGCGTGGGTCCAGCCGTGGCCGGCGCCGATCGGGTGGACCTGCTCCCCGGTGCCGGCGGCGCCGCGGACGACCTCGGCCACCTCCTCGGCGCTGCGGGGTACGACGACCTCACGCGGCGTGTGCCGGTGGGCGAGGTTGAACATCGGGAGTGCGTGGTTCATGGATGTGCCTTCTCTCGGGGTCACCGGCAGCGTCGTCGGGAGCGCTGGAGTACGACCGGGAGCCGACTGGGGCGAGCGGCGGCAGGCGACCGAGCGACAGGCGACCACGCAGCAGAGCAGGGCGCGCTGGCCGCCATCGACGACCAGCGCGCCCTCGTCGGGGGTCCCTGCTTCCCGGCCTAGTGGTCGGCGAGCAGAGCGTCGGCCTCCTCGGGGTCAGGCCTGCCGCCATCTGCTCGGCCCACCAGGCGTCGACGCGGTCCTCGACCTCGTCGACCGGGCCGTTGAACAGCGAGCCCTCGGGACCGACGAACCGGGAGCCGTCGAGCGAGCCGCCCTCTCCCATGACGAGCAGGACGTCCGAGGGGACGTGTGGAACGCCCGGGATGTAGGGCGAGGACATGGACGCTCCCGCCTCGGGCGCCCGCGGCTCGGCTGCCGCGGAATCGGGCTCGCCGACAGGGTGGACGACGTCCAGGGCCCCGCGCGCCGGCCCCGGCCCCTCGGAGGCTGCGGTCGCACTGCCGTCCAGACCGACGACGCCGAGACCTCCGGCCAGACAGCTCCCGGCGACGACGGCGGCGATCCGTTGGGATCGGTGGGCAGACATCTGCTTCTCCTTCTTCTCGGTGATCGAACACCGACGAGACGCCCGGGACCGCGGCCAGGTTTCACCGCCCGGCGCACCGAGTCCGCTCCCAGTGCGGTCCCACTGACCAGCCCGATCGTGGCGATCTCGACCAAGGAGAGGAAGTTCTGTGTCCATCACCCCCAGCCGCCGCGGCCTCGGCTCGGCGATCGCGCTCGGCATCGCCGCCACGGTCCTCGGCATCGTCCCCGGCGGCGCACCCGTTCCGGCTGCCCAGGCGGCGACCGGCGGCGGATCGATCGTCTACATCAAGGACCACAACGTGTGGCTCACCGACGGCGACGGCAGTGTCCACCGGCAGGTCACCAACGGCGGCACCGCGGCCGACCCCTGGCAGTCGCCCACCCAGTCCGACAACGGCGTCGTGGTCGCCCACCACGGCGGGATCGTCTACCGGATGAACCAGCGTGGCGAGGTGTTCAACGCCTTCGACCCGCCCGACCTGTACGACGCGATCGGCAACACGGTCTCCGGACGCGATCTCACCGAGACCGCCATCTCCCCCGACGGAGCCCGGATCGCCTACACCTACTTCAAGCTCGCGCTGGGCGAGAAACGGTGGGTGACCGGATTCACGGCCGCGGACCACCCGACGGATCCCGGTCAGTGGGGGCTCGCGTTCTACGACAAGCCCTCCTGGGTGACGAACGACCGGGTCGTGCTCAACCACTGGTACCGCAACAAGGTCCACCTCTACGACCTCGGCCGGCGCGACATCCCGTGGTTCAGCGAGAGCGACTACGAGACGAACCGCAAGGAGCTCTCCGACATGGAGGTCTCCCGGGACGGCCGATGGACGGTCGGGGTCCGCGGGGACGTCGGCGACGAGTCGATCGTGGTGATCCCCAACGGGGGTGAGGTGCGGACGAGCGCCACGCCGTGGAAGCCGGTCTACGGGCAGACCCGCTATTGCAACATCGGCCTGGCCGACGGCGACCTGCACGAGCCGACGATCGCGCCCGACGGCTCCACGCTCGCCTGGGCCGAGCCGGACGGCATCTACCGCGCCAGCGACATGAACTGCAGCAGCGAGACCCGGGTCGACATCCTGCTCGCCCCCGGCGGCTCGGACCCGGCATGGTCCGCCGCGGCGATCGGGCAGACCCCCGACCTGCCCGCGCCCGGCACCGGCCAGCATCTGACGCTCGAGAAGAAGCCGAAGGTCAGCGGTGCGCCGCGCGTCGGCAAGAAGCTCAAGGCCAAGGCGGGCACCTGGGTGCCGTCCCCGACGTCGGTGACCTACCAGTGGACCCGCGACGGGAAGGCCATCCGGGGCGCGACGAAGGCGACGTACCGGCTGAAGCGGAAGGACCGCGGCCACAAGATCTCGGTCAAGATCACGGTCGGGCGCTCCGGCTACGCCACCACCGTCAAGAAGACAGCCGCGGTACGGGTGCGCTGAGAGCCGAGTGACACACGTCGGGGCGGTCGGGTCGTCGGACCGGGCCGCCCCGATGCGTCGGCGCTTCCCTCAGCAGGGCCGTTCCGCGAAGACGCACATCCGGAGCAGGACCGGCGCCGACCGCTCGACCAGCTCGTCCTCGGTGGTCGCGTCGGCGCCCACCGGGCCGCCTGTCGCCCGGCTCAGCAGCAACGCGTTCCCGACGCGGACGGCCAGCACCGCATCGCCCCGGGGCTCGGCCGCGCACCGGGCCAGGGCCCGTCGCGCGCGGTGCAGGGCCCGCTCGGCGGCGGCGTCGTCGGGGAACAGGATCAGGAGGCGCTGCTCGCTCGGGTCCTTCGAGCCGGCGGTGGCCATCAGGACGTCGGTGGCCCGGGCCAGCAGCAGGCGGACCCCGTCCGCGTCCCCGCACAGGTCGATCCCGTCGACCTGGTCGGCGTCGGCGCTGAGCCGCGGCGCGCCCATGCCGGCACCCAGCGCGAAGTCGTCGGGCACGGTCGTCACCCGGACGACCGGGTCGCTCGCCGCGGGCCCGGCGCCGCTCCCCCCGCCCAGGGCCGTCAGCGTCAACGGCACGGCCGTGGCCAGGCCGAGCGCCAGGCCGCCGGTCACGCCCCGCACACGGCGCACGTGGCGCAGGCGGCGGCGATCCCCGGCCGCGCGCACCTCGGCCGACGGAGCCAGCTGACCCAGCGTCCAGCCGAGGTCGCCGAGGTCGCCGAGGTCGCCGAGGTCGCCGAACGGCGTCTCCCGGTCAGCCATGGCCGATCACCCCCGGCAGCGGCTCGTGCTCGTCACCGCCGAGCAGGACGGCGAGGGCGGCGCGGCCTCGGCGGAGCCGCGTCTTGACGGTGTTCTCCGAGATGCCGAGCTCGGCGGCCACCTGGCGGACCGGGAGGTCGGCGAGGTGATGCAGGACGATGGCCTGGCGCTGTGTGGCCGGGATCTCCCGCAGCGCCGCCACCACGGCGACGTGGGTCTCACTCGGCGCGGCCACGATGCCGTCGTCCGACAGCGCACGATCGGAGGCCCGCCGTCCGCGGCTCGTGCGGCGCCAGCGGCTCACTGCGAGCCGGTACGCCGTCGTCCGGATCCAGGCCTCCCTGTACTCCACCTCGGCGAATCTCCGCCGCTGGGCCCAGGCCCGGGTGAAGGCCTCCTGGACGCATTCCTGCGCCTCGTCGCGGTCCCCGATCATGGCGTGGACCTGTGCCGTGATGCGCGCCGCCGAGGCGGAGTAGAAGGCGTCGAAGTCATGCTCGTCCATCGGCTCCCGTTCATGTGGCCGCGGTCCGCGCAACCAGCTCGTCTCCCAGAAGACGCCGGAGTGGGGACGTAGGTTTCACGGCAACGCACTCCGGGGCGGCGCCGCCCGAGCGGCACCACCCCGGGGGAAGGCGTCAGCGGCGCGGGACCTTGACCTTCCACTTCGCCGCGGCGGCCACCACGTCGGGCGCACCGAGGTAGCGGACGGTGATCTTGCGCTTGCCGGGCTTGAGGCCCTTCACCTTCACCTTCACCACGCCGTTGGTCGCGGCGATGTCGACGGTGCGGACCACCTTCTTCCCGACCAGCACCTGCACCTGGCCGGCGAGCGGGGCGGCTCGCCCGGGCGCGACCACGGCGGCCTTGACGACGGCGACCCGCCGGGCGCGCTTGAGCTTGACTCTGCCGGTGACCTGGGCGGCGAAGGTCGTCTTCGCCGGGCCGTCCGCGTGGTCGGGCTCGGGGTCGGGGTCCTGCTCGCCGGGCTTCGTCACGGTGACTGCTCGGGCGGGCGAGGCCGAGCCCTCGAAGACGTCGTTGCCGAGGAACTCCAGCGACAGGCTGTGCTCGCCGACGGCGAGGGCGCCCAGCGGGAACGTCACGGTGCCCGGTCCGGTCACCTCGACCTCGTCGCCGGTCGGCACGCCGCGGTCGAGGAGGCGCACCCGGCCCGCGAGGCCGGCCACGTCGAATCCGGACGTGAGGCTGGCGGAGATCGCGGCCGACGGGTCGCCGTACTCGTGCGTGGTGGTGCCCGGGTCGAGCGCCAGCGCGGTCGGGACCCGGCTCGGGAGCACCTCGAGCCGCGCGACCCGGGTGCTGCCGAAGGCGAGCAGGTCGGTCTCGGAGGTGAGGAAGTACAGCTCCCAGACGCCCGGGTGGGTGGCGGCGAACTGCTGCAGGGAGAGGACGTGCGGGCCGGCACCCTCGTAACCGCCCTCCTTGACGGAGACGTCCGGCCCGCCGCCGACCGGCTTCGCCAGCAGCGTGTAGGCGCCGCGCAGCGGGGCGTCGGCCGCGGTGCTGCTCACGGTCAGGCTGAGGTCGACGGGGCGGTACTGGGCGACCCGCAGGTCGTCGACGGCGGCGATGGACGTGACGCCCGCCTTGCTCACGGTGAAGGTGAGGCGGGAAGACGTGACCGAGCTGCTCTCCTTGACGACCTCGAGGGTGACGCTGTAGCTGCCCGGCTTGAACCGGGGCGAGGTCGGCCAGGAGATGGTGCCCTCCTTGTCGCTCGTCGCGAGCACGTCGGTGAGCGGGGTGTCGTTGCTCGGCGTGTAGTAGACCGTCGCCACGGTCTCCTGCGCGCTGTAGTTGGTGGTGAACAGCAGGCCCTGACGCCCGCCGTACGCCGGCGACGCGCCCATCTGGAGCTTGGTGAACCTCAGCGCCGGACCGCCGGGGTCCGTGGGATCGTCGTCGTCGAGGGCGTGGGCCGGTGCAAGCGAGGCCAGCACTGCCAGCACTGCGAGCAGGACCGTCGACAGCGCCAGCGCCGGCGCATGCAGGAAGGGGCGGGTGGGGGAACGCATCGGGTCTCCATCGATCTCGGTTGTCGGTTGCCGCAGGAGCGTGTCGCGGCGCGCTGGGAGCCCGCTGGGCGACGACCAGGCGCGCGGATTCCCGATTCCCAGTCCGCTCCCAGTGGCGGCGCCTACCATCAGCGCGTGCAGATCGACGTGCTGGGCCCGGTGCGGGTACGCCGGGACGGCACCGAGATCGACCTCGGCACCCCGCGGCAGCGGGCCATCGTCGCCGCCCTCGCCCTGGAGCACGGCAGGGTGCTCTCGGTGCCCGGCCTGATCGCGCGGGTATGGGGCGACCGCCCGCCGACCAGCGTGACCGGGACGCTGCAGAGCTATGTCGGCCAGCTGCGCCGCGCGCTCGAGCCCGATCGCGGGCCGCGCCGGCCGGCGACGGTGCTGGTCACCGAGCACGGCGGGTACGCCCTGCGGACCGACCGCGCCGCGCGCGACGACACCGGCCTGGTGGACGGGGTGGTGCGGGCGCGCGAGCTGCTGGCCGTCGTACCCGATCCGCTGCGGCCCACCGCGCCTGCCGCGGCCGTGGCCCAGGTCGAGCAGGCGCTGGTGGTCACCGACGGGGCGCTGGCGGCCTGGCGCGGCATTCCGTACGCCGAGCTGGGCGACGACCCCGACACCACCGCCGAGCGCGCCCGGCTCGAGGACCACCGGACCGCCGCCGAGGAGCTGCGCGCGGTCGCGCATCTCGCGCTGGGCCGGCACGCGGAGGTCGTCCCCGCGCTGGAGGCGATGACCCGGGCGCACCCGCTCCACGAGCGCTGGTGGACGCTGTGGGCGGTCGCCCTCGCCCGGTCCGGCCGGCAGGCGGACGCGCTCGCGGCGCTGCAGCGGCTGCGGTCGGTGCTCGACGACGAGCTCGGCGTGGAGCCCAGCGCGCCGGTCCGTGAGCTGCAGACCGCGATCCTGCGCCAGGACCCCTCGGTGACCTGGCAGGACCGCACCACCGCCCCCGCGACCGGCGGAGTCCACCTCGACGCCGCACCGACCACGGCCGGCGGCCGGACCGCACCACCCCCGCCGCCGTGGCCGCTGGCCGGGCGCGAGGCCGAGCTCGACCTGATGACCGCGACCCTCGCCGACGCCGAGAGCGGCCGCGCCCGGGCCGCCTGGCTCACCGGCGAGGCCGGGATCGGCAAGAGCCGGCTCGCGCTCGAGACCGCCCACCGCGCCTTCGAGCGTGGGTTCACCGTCGTGACGGCCGACTGCGGCCGGCCGGGCGCACCGCCACTCTGGCCGTGGCACCAGGTCCTCGGCTCGCTGCGGCAGCAGGGCGCCGATCCCGGCGAGCAGACGGACCTCGCGGATCTCGCCGGCGCCGATCCGCAGGACTTCGACACCTGGGAGACCATCGCCGGCGCCGTGCGACGAGCGGCGCAGGCACGCCCGGTCCTGGTCGTCCTCGAGGACATCCACGACGCGGACCCGGCCACCCTCGACGTGCTCCGCCAGCTCGTCGCCTCGGCGACCGCCGAGCGGCTGCTGCTGCTCGCGACGAGGCGGGCCGGCGCCGGCGACGACGCCGCGCTGGCCGGCGTCGCCGCGGTCGTCGCCCGGCACGGCGGCGCCCGGGTGGACCTCACCGGCCTGGCCGCCGCGCCCGCGCAGTCCCTCGTCGACACGGCGACCGGCCGGGCCTGGCCGGCGGCCCAGGTGGCGGAGCTGATCGAGCGCTCCGGCGGCAACCCGTTCTTCCTGGTGGAGCTGGCCCGGGCGGGCGGCGTGGTCAGCGGCTCGCTGACCGACGTGGTCGCGGCCCGGGTGGCCGAGCTCCCGCCGGACACCCGCGAGGCGCTCGCGGTGGCGGCGGTCGCCGGCCGGGAGTTCGACCCGGGCCTGGTGGCCCTCGCCCTCGGGGTCGACCTCGCGGCGCTCGCCACCCGGCTGGCTCCGGCGGTCACGGCCGGCCTGGTGCACGAGCCGGCGGGCGTCGTACGCCGCGGTGCGTTCGCGCACGCCGTGGTCCGCGATGTCGTGCTGGACTCCCTCGGCGGCGCCGAGCGCAGCCGGTGGCACGCGCGGCTCGCCGCCGAGCTCGGCGCGCATGCCGGTCTGCGCCGGGTCGAGCAGCGCGCGGAGCTGGCCCGGCACTGGGAGCTGGCCGGCCCGAGCACGCCGGTACGGCGTGGCGCGCGGTGCTGCGTGCCGCCGAGCAGGCGGGCCTGGACGCGGCGCACCGCGAGGAGGCCGAGCTGCTGACCCGGGCGGTGGCGCTGCAGGAGCAGGATCCGGCCGGCCAGGACCACGAGCGCTACGAGCTGCTGATGCTGCTCGTCGACGCCCAGCGCTGGGCGGGGCAGTGGGGCGGGCTCGGCCGGTCGGTCGACCTGGCCATGGCCGCCGCCGAGCGCACCGGCGATCCCGAGCGGGCGGCCCGGGCCGCGATGGCGACCATCGAGGGCGCCGTCTGGCAGGTGCGGACCTTCGGCGTGGTGCACGCCCCGGTCGTCGCGGCGCTGGAGCGCACCATCGCCCAGCTGGACGCCGGCGACGCGGCGGTCGGGCTGCGCGCTCGGGCCCGGGTCGCGCTGGCCACCGAGCTGTACTACTCCGACGACCTCGCGCGGGTGGACGCACTGGTCGAGGAGGCGGTGGCGCTCGCCGACGCGACCGACGACCTGCGGCTGCAGTCGGTGGTGCTCGCCGGCGCGTTCTCGGCCCGGTGGCGTACCGACACGCTCGGCTGGCGGCGCGCGCTCGCCGAGCGCGCCGTGGCGGTCGCCACCGAGCTGGGCGACGCCCGGGCCCAGGCGCTCGCCCAGGCCCTCGTGGTCTGCGCGGCGCTGGAGGCCGGCGACGTGGCCGCGTTCCGGTCGCTGCTGCCGGGCGCGCTCGGCCTGGCCCGGCACCTCGGCCTGGTCACCGCCGAGGCGGTGCTGCTCGCCGCGGACATCCCGCTGCGCGCGATGGCGGGCGAGGACGACATCGCCGCCGGCGAACTGGCCGAGGTCACCGACCTCGCCCGGCACAGCCGGATCCCCAACTTCGACCGGGCGCTGATCGGCACCACGGCGCTGGCCGCGCTCTGGTCCGGCGACGTCGACACCCTGGCCGGGCTCGGCGAGCGGCTCGGCGCCACCGGGGACGAGGGCGTCTCGATGCGCCACGTCGGCCCCTGGCTGCTGCTGCGGCTCGGCCTCGTCGACCTGGCCCGCGACTCCTTTCCCGACCCCGACATCGACCTCGACGACCACTCCTACACGCTGCTCGCCAACGCCTGCCTGGCCTGCGAGCTCGGCCTCGGGCTCGGCCTGCCGGACCTCGCGACCCGGGGGTACGCCGTCGCGGCGCCGTACGCCGGCCTGATGGCGTCGGGCGGCAGTGCCATGCCGCTCGGGCCGGTCGACGGCTTCCTGGCGCTCGGCGCGGCGGCGGCCGGTGATCTCGCCGCCGCCGCGCGGCATGCGGACGCCGCGGTCGCGCTGGGGCGGGCGTGGGGGCTGGAGAGGTACGCCGCCTGGGTCGAGGCGGCGCGCGCGGCGTACCGGATCTGATCGGGCTCGGACGGTCAGGGCCGCGGGGCCAGCGCCTCGACGGTGCGGCGTACCAGCGTCGGCTGCTGGCCGGCGGCGAGGGTCAGCACCGGCGCCCCGCGCTGGAAGAGCACGAGGGTGGGCGCCTCGGTGACCCGGTACGACGCGGCGGTGCGCGGCCAGCGGTCCATGTCGATCCGCACGCAGGTCAACCAGGGCAGGTCGCGGGCGAGCACGTCCAGCTCGTCGGCGGCGGGCGCGCCCCGGTGGAAGCAGACCAGGACCGGCGTCGCGGCGCCGAGCACCAGGTCGGCGAAGTCGCGGTCGGTGGCCGACCGCACCCCCTGCTCACGGCACGTGCCGGAACGCGGCGGCGTGGTCGCGGAGGAACCGGCGCCGGGAGAGCCGCAGCACCAGCGCGAACACCGGCCCGGCCGCCCGGACCAGGCCGGTGACGACCTCGCCGGGCACCTCGTGGACCATCCACGGCAGTTGGAAGCGCAGCTCGGTCAGGCTCGGCCGGCCGCGGAACTCGGTGCGCTCCAGCTCCTCCCACTCCCCCGCGCCGACGTACCGCTGGACCAGGGCGACCGCCTCCCGCTCCTCGTGCGAGAGATGGTCGTCGAGGACCGCGCGGGTCTCGGCGAGGAGGGCGGGCAGCCCGGCCAGCGCCTCCGGGTCCGGTACGGCGAGCAGCCGCTCGAACCGCTCGGCGCACTTCTCGAGCAGCGGGTCGATCAGCGCGTGCTCGGCCGCCATCGCCTCCAGGACGGCACCGGCCTGCTCGTCGCCGGCGGCGGCGACGCGCTCGTGGAGGAGCGGCCAGAGCACCCGGTCCTCGACGGAGTGGTGCTCGTGCAGGTGGTGCGCGAACCGGGTCCACCGCACGCCGAGCGCGCGCCAGGTGGCCCGGTCGTCGAGCGGCGTGTGCTCCGCGGCGGCCCGCAGGTCGCGCAGGTCGCGGCGGAAGGCGTGGTGCATGAGGTACATGCCGCCCAGGTCGCACGGGCCCGGCGGCGCGGCCGCCTGGCCGGGGAGGAGGAGGGTGGTCGGGTGGTCGGTGGGGGTGCTCATGGTGCCGAGGATGACGGCCGGCACTGGGAGCCGACTGGGATCGGGCCCGTGGGCGTCAGGCGATCCAGGGCGGGGTCACCGGGTCGCCGAGCCGGTCGCCGTCGATCGGGACGGCCCGGCCCCGGCCGGCGCCGCAGACGAGGAGCTCCGCGCCGGGACCGGCCGAGATCCGCCGGCGTACCCCGGCCGGGAGGCTCAGGGTGTCCCCCGGCGCGAGGTCGAGCCGGTCGCCGTCGACCTCGACGGTGGGCTCGCCGGACAGCACCAGCCAGACCTGCTCGACGTCGAAGAGGTGCCAGGGCCCCTGCTGGCCCTCGGTCATGGCGACCCGCCAGACGCTGAGGTCGCCGGTCCCGCTGAGGGTGGGCGAGGCGAGGGTGGTCATCACGGCGTTGGGGGTCTCCGAGACGCGCCGGCCGTCGGCTCGGGTGACGTGGGCGGACATGATCGATCTCCTTTGGTCAATTGGGTTGACCAAATATAGGTCGACTGCGACCGATGGTCAACCGAATTGACCATCGGCGACCCGGGTCACCAGATCGGGCGGACGCCGCCCGTCGTACCGGTGCCGGAGGCGGCGAGATAGGCGTGCAGGGCCTTGGTGAGCGCGGCGTACGCCCGCGGGCCCACGGCCTCGGCGACC
Source organism: Nocardioides humi (assembly GCF_006494775.1). Classification (NCBI taxonomy): domain Bacteria; kingdom Bacillati; phylum Actinomycetota; class Actinomycetes; order Propionibacteriales; family Nocardioidaceae; genus Nocardioides; species Nocardioides humi. The sequence goes on from NZ_CP041146.1 coordinate 2,551,882, forward strand.
TCGTTCTCGACCGTCCGCCACGCCCGGTCCGCCGTCGCCAGCACCTCCTCGCCGCGCGGCGTGGTGGTGACGTCGCGGGTCCGGCGGTCGGCGGCGTTCACCGTGCGCGCGACGAGTCCGCGGTCCTCCAGCAGGTCGACCATCTGGCTGGCGGCCTGCTTGCTGACCTGCAGCATTCCGGCCAGCCGGGACACGCTCTGCGGCTCGTCGGCCACCGCCCGCATCAGGTACGCGTGGGCGGGCCTGAGGTCCTCGCCGAGCAGCTCCCCGAGGACCTCGGCGTGCCGGTCCGCCAGCGCCCGGAAGGCGAACGCGAACTGCATCCCCAGGTTGGGCTCGGCGTCTCCCATCAGGCCCAGAGCACCTCACGGGCCCAGACGGGCACCAGGTCGCCGGCCCGGCCCTGCCGGGACTCGTGGAAGAAGTGGCTGCCCTCGCTGGGCTCGAGGTTGAGCTCGAGCGTGCGGGCGCCGTGGCGGCGGGCGTGCTGGACGAACCCCGCGGCGGGGTAGACCGCGCCCGACGTCCCGATCGACACGAACATGCTCGCCTCCGCCAGCGCGTCGGCGATCCGGTCCATCTCGTAGGGAACCTCCCCGAACCACACCACGTCCGGCCGCAGGTCCTCGACCCCGCATCCCGGGCAGGCCGGCTCGTCGATCAGCGTCCCCTGCCACGGCGACGCCACCCCGCACGCACGGCACAGCGCCTTGAGCAGCTCGCCGTGCATGTGCACCACGTTGCGCGACCCGGCCCGCTCGTGCAGGTCGTCGATGTTCTGGGTGACCACGAGCAGCCCGGTTCCGAGCGTCTCCTCCAGCTCGGCGAGCGCCCGGTGCGCCGGGTTCGGCTCCACGGTCGCCAGCGCGGCGCGGCGCTCGTCGTAGAAGCGCTGCACCGTCGCCCGGTCCCGCTCGAAGCCCTCCGGCGTGGCCACGTCCTCGACGCGATGTCCCTCCCAGAGGCCGTCGGCGTCGCGGAAGGTCGGCACCCCGCTCTCCGCGGAGATGCCGGCACCGGTCAGGACGACGATCTGGGGCACGACCGGAGGCTACCCGCCCACCGGGTGACCGTCGTCACGGGCCGGTGGACACCGCGGCCGCAGCCGGGGGCGTTCCCGCGAGCTCGGCCAGCCGGTCGGCGGCGTAGAGCTGGTGCGGAGCGGTCTCGCCGCCGCTGTTGCGGTAGCGCGCGGTGAGCGTGGACAGCGTCGCCCGGACGTCGGCGTACGCCGGGTCGTCGGCCAGGTTGTGCATCTCGTAGGGATCGCGGCCGCGGTCGTAGAGCTCGACGCCGCCGCGGCGGTACTCCACGTAGGTCCAGGTGCCGATCCGGACGCCGCGATAGACCCGCCGGGCGCGCCGTACCTCGCCCCGTCCGATCCACGCCTCGATCGGCACCACCCGGACCTGCGGCGGGGCGCCGATCCAGGGCAGCACGTCCACGCCGTCGAGCGGACGGGGCGGCCGCACGCCGGTCGCGGCGAAGATCGTGGCCGTGAGGTCGGGGACGGTCACGGCGGTGGGCACCACGACACCCCGCGGCAGCCCCGGGCCGCGCATGTAGAGCGGGACGCGCAGCGACTCGTCGTAGTGGAAGCGCTTGCCGTTCATGTTGTGCGGGCCGATGGCGTAGCCGTTGTCGGAGTGGAACACGACGAGCGTCCGGTCCAGCTGCCCGGTCCTGCGCAGCGTGCGGAACAGCTTCGCCATCGCCCGGTCCAGCCCACGGGCCGCCTCGATCCGGCGCTGGTAGACGATGTTCAGCGCCCGCTTCTGCAGCGCGTCGAACCGGTTCGCGTTGGCGGGGGCGTACGACGGCACCGCCGGGTCGCCCTCCGGGAACGAGCTGGGGAAGAGGGGCAGCGGCACCCGGCGGTAGCGGCCGCGGTCCTTGGGGTCGGGCACGGTCGTCTTGAGCTCGCCCGCAGGCGTACCCGGGAACAGCCGCTTGGGGTCGTCCTTCCCGCCCGGGAAGCCGACGTGCGGCGCGACGTAGTTGACCCACGCGAACCACGGCCGGCCGCCGCGATCGGCGCCGATCATCTCCTGCGCGTGCGCGGTCATCACGTCGGTCGTGTAGCCCTTCGAGCGCGCCACCACGCCGTTGACGTTCATCCGCGGCCCGAAGAACCGGTACGTCGACGGGTCGACCGTCGCCCGCCAGTCGGTCCAGCCCTCCGGCACGTCGTGAGCGGTGCCGTCCTCGCCGTACCGGTTGATGAACTTGCCGGTGAAGAGGGTGTCGTAGCCCGCCTCTTGGAGCGCCGTGGCGAGCGTGTCGGCGTGCGAGAACGCGGAGTAGCCGCCGTCGCGGCCGCTGACCGTGCGGACCCCGTGGTTGTGGGCGTACTGCCCGCTGAGCAGCGAGGCCCGCGACGGGGCGCACAGCGGCGTCGGCGCCAGCGCGTCCGCGAACGCCACCCCACCCCGCTCCATCAGCCGCCGGACCCGCGGCAGGTAGGGCATGTCGATCGTGGCCAGGTCGTCGACGGTGACCAGCAGGACGTTCGGCCGCTCGACCTCACGCGTGAACCCCGGCGTCGGCGTGGGCCTCACCGCCTCCCGCTGCGCCTCCGGGAGCCGGCCGGGGTCGTCGATCCCCGCCAGCGCCGACCTGCTGAGGGGGAGCGACGCGCGCAACTCACCGGTCCTTCGACGTGCCACTCCACACCTCTCCCCAGTCGGTCGACCCAAAGTGAGGTTACTAGACCTCTCTACTCGAGTACGGCCTCCCGGCGCTCACCCGAGCGTCGAGGCTACGCCGGTCCGCCGCGGCGCGGCGGGCGTGACGTCCCGGGCGACCGCCGCCCACAGCGCGGCGTAGCGGCCGCCGAGACCCAGCAGCTCCCGGTGCGACCCGTCCTCGACGATCACGCCGTTGTCGACCACGAGGATCCGGTGAGCGGCCTGGGCGGTGTGGATCCGGTGCGCGATCAGGATGGTCGTCCGCCCGCTCGCGACCAGGCCCATCGCGCGCTGCACCCGGGCCTCGGTGGCGAGGTCGAGGTTGGCGGTGGCCTCGTCGAGCAGCAGGATCGCCGGATCGACGAGGAGGGCGCGCGCGAGGCTGAGCAGCTGCCGCTCGCCGGCCGACAGCGATCTGCCCTGCTCGCTGACCGGCGTGTGGTAGCCGAGGGGCAGCGCGGCGATGAAGTCGTGCGCACCCACCTGCCGGGCCGCCCGCTCCACCTCGAGGTCGCTCGCCCCGGGGCGTCCGTAGGCGATATTGGACCGGATCGTGCCCGAGAACAGGAACGGCTCCTGGGGGACGAACCCCAGCTGGTGGCGGTACGACGGCAGGTCCAGCTCGCGCAGTGGTACGCCGTCGATGCGGACGGTCCCGGCGGTGGCGTCGTAGAACCGGGCGACCAGCTTCATCAGCGTCGACTTCCCCGCGCCGGTGGTGCCGACCAGCGCGACCACCTGTCCCGGGGGGATGGTCAGGCTGACGTCGTCCATGGCGACCACGGCGCCGGTGCTGCCGTAGGCGAAGGTCACGTGGTCGAGGCCGATCTCGCCGCGCAGCCGGCCCGGGACGACCGGGTCAGCGGACTGCGGCGTCGCCGAGGGCGTCTGCAGCAGCTCCCTCAGCTGCGTGGTGGCGACCTGCGCCTGCAGCCACTGGTCGAACACCGTCGACAGCTGCCGGATCGGCGCGAAGAACTGGTCGAGGTAGAGCAGGAAGGCGATCAGGATGCCCGAGCTCAGTGCGCCGTCGGCGTACATGCCGGCGCCGACCGCGAGAGCGATCGCCTTGGCGGTGGTGGAGAGCAGGTCGAGGAACGGGAAGAACCGGGCCTGCAGCTCGAAGGAGCGCTCACGGGCCGAGCAGTAGTCCTGCGCCAGCCGCGCGAACCGGGCCTCGTTGGCCGGCTGCTGGTTGTGCGCCTGGCTGACCGCGATGCCGGAGAGGCTCTCCTGCATGTCGGCGTACAGGACCGAGATCCGCTCGCGCGCGATCCGGTAGGACCGGCTCGACGCCCGGCTGAACAGCACGGTCGTGACCGCCAACGGGACGAGGACCACGGCCACGGCCAGCGCCAGCAGCGGGTTGAAGGCCGCCAGCACGATCGCGATGCCGCCGCAGGTGAGCAGGCTGACCAGCGCGGTGACCAGGCCCTGCTGGAGCAGCTGGGCGAAGGCCTCCACGTCGGAGGTCATCCGGGTCATGATCTTCCCGGCCTGGTGCCGCTCGTAGTAGTCGAGCGAGAGCCGCTGGAGATGGGCGAAGGTGCGCACCCGCAGGCCGAAGAGCATCCGCTCGGCGGTGCGCTGCGTGAAGGAGGTCATGAACCGCTGGTTGGCCCAGGTGGCGAGCTGCAGCACGAGCAGGCCCGCCACGACCGCCAGGAGTACGCCGACCGCGTCGCGGAGCACGCCGTGGTCGACGCCGAAGCGGATCAGGGTCGGCCCGGAGAGCCCGGTGAGCGCGTCGATCGCGACGAGCAGCGCGCCGAACAGCAGCGGGCGGTGGAACGGCCGGAACACCTCGCGGATCGAGAAGTCGTCGTGCGGGGCGGTCTGCCGGGCGATGTCGACGTCGGGCTCGCCCGACAGCGGCGGCAGCGCGGCCACGGCCGCGAGCAGCTCGGGGGACGCGGTGGCGAGGCTGCCGAGCCGGCTGGAGTCGGCGAAGCTGCCCCCGCCTCCCCCGCCGCCCGTGCTGCGCGCGACGGCGTCGGCGGCGAAGGCGCTCACCTTGAGCGCGCCGGTCCGGTCGGCCTCCGCCGGCCAGGCCGCCGCGTCGACCGCGGTCACCGGCACCGTCACCGCCATCACGGACAGGTCGTCGGCCTCGGCCTCCGGGCCGGTGAGCAGCTCCCGGAAGAGCGCCGAACGCTCCTGCAGCTCCGGCACCGTGCCCTGGTCGACGATGCGCCCCTCGTCCAGCACGATCACCCGGTCGGCGAGCCGCAGCGTGCTGGCGCGCTTGGCGATGAGGATCGTGGTCCGGTCGGCGAGCACCTCCGTGAAGGACGCGTGGATCGCGTGCTCGGTCCGCGCGTCGATGGCCGAGGTGGCGTCGTCGAGCACGAGCACCCGTGGGTTGGCGAGCGCCGCGCGGGCCAGGGCGATCCGCTGCCGCTGCCCGCCGGAGAGCGTGTACCCACGCTCCCCGACGACGGTGTCGTAGCCGTCGGGCATGCCCGCGACGAAGCCGTGGGCATGCGCGGCGATCGCGGCGTGCTCCACCTCGTCGTCGCTGGCGGCCGGCCGGCCGAAGGCGATGTTGTCGCGGATCGTGGTCGAGAACAGGAAGCCCTCCTCGAACACCAGCCCGACGGCGTCCCGCACCGATGCGACGGTGTAGCCCCTCACGTCGCGGCCGTCGATCCGCAGCACGCCCGACGTGGGGTCGTGGAAGCGGGCGAGCAGGAGCGCGAGGGTCGACTTGCCCGAGCCGGAGGCACCGACGATCGCGACGCTCTCCCCCGGCTCGATGCGCAGCGACACGTCGCGCAGCACCGGCTCGCCGCCGGCGTACCCGAAGTCGACGTGGTCCAGCTCGACACGCCCTACCGGCGCCACCAGCGGTACGGCGTCGGCGCGATCCCGCACGGCCGAGGTCGCCGCGAGCAGGTCGACCAGGCGGGCGGTGCTCGCGCGGGCCTGCTGGCTCGTGGTGAGGATGCTGGAGAGGAAGCGCACCGGGGTGACCAGTTGGACGACGTAGCTGGAGAAGGCCAGGAACACACCGAGCGTGAGCTGGCCCTGCATCACCAGCCAGCCGCCGAGCGCGAGCACGCCGACCTGGGTCAGGCCGGGGAAGGCGTCGAGCGTCGCCGAGAAGGCCGCCGTGATCCGGGCCGCCCGCAGCCGCGACTGGAACAGCAGGCGGGCCGCGCCGTTGAGGGCCTCCTGCTCCTGGGCCTCCTGGCCGAACGCCTTGACGACGCGGACGCCGGTCACCGCCTCCTCGACGATGCCCGCGACCGAGGCCTTCTGCAGCGCGTCGGTGAAGCTGGCCGGGAAGGTCCTCGCGCGGAACCGGACCGCCACCCACAGGAACAGCGGGACGCTGACGACCATCACCAGCGACAGCACCGGCGAGAGCCACACCATCGCCGCCAGCGCGGCGACGAGCAGGGTCAGGTTGCCCCAGGCGATGCCGAGCTGCTGCAGGAACATCTGGATCAACGTCAGGTCGCTGGTCGCCCGGGACATCACGTCGCCGGTGCGGAACCGGTCGCGGCCCGTCGGGTCGAGGTGCTGCAGGTGGTGGTGGACGAGACGCTGGAGGTCGCGCTGACTGCGCGCGGCCGCCTTGAAGCCGACCGAGCGGCGCAGGTACTGCAGGACGAAGCAGACGACGCCGGTGACGACGAGCAGCGCGATCCATGGCGCGAGCGGTCGCTCGTGGGCGACGATGCTGTCGTCGACGATCACCTGCTGGATCAGCGGGATCGCCGCGAGCGCGAGCTGACCGAGGACGGCGAGGACGATCGCCAGCCGGATCCGCCGGAGGTTGGCGCGTCCGAGCAGCGGCGCGAGCTGGCGGAGGGTGCCCCGCTCGGGACCGGCCCCGCCGCTCACCGGGCGTTCGAGCGGCGGCGCTGGGACGCGTCCGCGAGAGCCGGGGGCTGGTAGCCCCGGTCCGCCTCGTTGACCGTCGTGCCGGGCGGCACGATCTCGTCGATCCGGTCGAGGATGTCCGGGGCGAGCGAGACCTTGCCGACGTCGAGCTGGGACTCGAGCTGCTCCAGGGTGCGCGGGCCGATGATCGCGGAGCTGACCACGGGGTGCTCCAGCACGAACGCCAGCGCCAGGTGGATCAGCGAGATGCCGGCGTCGTCGGCGAGCGCCTGCAGCTGCTGGACCTTCTCCAGCTTCCGGGCGTTCTCCGGGAGCGTGGCGTCGTGGCGGGCCGGCTGCCGCTTCGCCCGGCTCGAGACCACCTGCGAGCCCGGGCGGTGCCGGCCGGACAGCCAGCCGCCGGCGAGCGGGCTCCACGGCAGCTGGCCGAGCCCGTGGCGCTGCAGCGTCGGGAACAGGTCGCGCTCGTTGTGCCGCACCAGCAGGGAGTACGGCGACTGGTCGGTGACCGGTCGCTCCCGGTTGCGGCGCTCGGCGGTCCACTGCGCCTCCACGATCTGCGAGGGCAGGAAGGTGGTGGTGCCGAAGTAGCGGATCTTGCCCTGGTGCACCAGGTCCGAGAGCGCGGAGAGGGTGTCGTCGATGTCGGTCTCGGGGCGCGGCCGGTGGACCTGGTAGAGGTCGATGTGGTCGGTCTTCAGGCGGCGCAGCGAGCTCTCGACCTCGCGGATGATCCAACGGCGCGAGTTGCCCTGCTGGTTGGGGTCGGTGTCGGACATCGAGCCGTGGAACTTGGTGGCGAGGACGACGTCGTCGCGCCGGCCGACCAGCGCCTTGCCGACGATCTCCTCCGACTCGCCCCGGGAGTAGACGTCCGCGGTGTCGATGATGTTGATCCCCGCGTCCAGGGCGGTGTGGATGATCCGGATCGAGTCGTCGTGGTCGGGGTTGCCGTAGGCGCCGAACATCATGGCGCCCAGGGTGAGCGGGCTGACCCGCAGGCCGGTCCGGCCCAGCAGGCGGTAGGAGGAGACCTCGATGGTCATGGTGCTGCCTTTCTCCGTGGTTCTTCGGGGTTCTTCGGGGCTTCTTCGTGGGTGGGTGATCAGCGGGAGGGCAGGCCGCGCTCGGCCAGCGCGTCCCGGAGGGTGTGGCGCCCGGCCATCGACGAGGTCCCGGCCAGCCGGGCGAGGACCCGGCTGCTCCAGTCGCCGGGCAGCCCGTGCCGTTCGTTGTACGCCGCCAGCCGCTCGTCGTACGCGGGGATGGCGGCGTCGGCGGCCGGCGCGTCGTACTGCTCGCGGTGGACGACGGCCGACTGCGGCAGCCGGGGCTTGATCCCGGCGTTCTCGGCCGGGTCGGGGGCGCCCACCGCGAGGCCGAAGGCGGCGACGGTGTGGTCGGGGAGCCCGAGCTCGGCGGCCACGTCCAGCGGACGGTTGCGGATCGCGCCGACGAAGACCGTGCCCAGGCCGAGCGACTCGGCCGCGACCACGGCGTTCTGCGCGGCGAGCGCGGCGTCGATGAAGCCGATGAGCGTGGTCTCGACGTACTCCGTCGCCGCCAGGTCGACGCCGGAGCGGGCGCCGAGCCGGCGGGCCCGGCCGAGGTCGGCGACCCACACCAGGAACAGCGGCGCCTGCTCGATGAACCCCTGGCCGCCGGCGAGCGCGGCGAGGCGTGCCCGGCGGGCGGGATCGCGCACCGCGACGACGCTCCACGCCTGCAGGTTCGACGACGTCGGCGCCGACTGGGCCGCGGCGACCAGGGCGGTCAGCTCCGCCTCGGTGACGTCGCGGTCGGTGAACCGCCGCACCGAGCGATGGGCGAGCTGGGTGGCGAGGACGTCGTTGCCCGGCGCGAGATCGCCCAGCGCGAGCTCGGCGACCGGGTCGGCGTACCGGAAGGCGATCGTCATCAGGCGGCCTCGGCGCCGTCCCGCAGCAGGGGCAGCAGCTGCTCGCCCTGGCGCCGGATCTCCGGCAGGTAGGGCGTGTCCGAGAGCACGAAGTGGGTGATGCCCAGGTCCTGGTACTTCCGCAGCGACTTCGCGACGTCCTCGGCCGAGCCGACCAGCCAGGTGGTGCCGGCGCCACCGCCGCCGAACCTCCCGGGCGTCGTGTAGAGGTTGTCGTCGAGCACCTCGCCGCGCGCGTGCAGGTCGAGCAGCCGCTGCTGGCCGACCGCCGTCTGCCGGCGCGGCGGCCGGGTGTTCTGCCGCTCGGCCAGCTCGGCGACCTTCGCCTCGGCGTCGGCCCAGGCCTGCTCGGTGGTGTCGCGGACGAAGGTCGTGATCCGCAGCCCGAACTCCAGCGGCGCGTGCTCGCGGCCGAGGTCGGCGCTGAGCCCGCGGAGCCGTTCGATCCGCTCGCGTACGCCGTCCAGCGGCTCGCCCCAGAAGAGCTGGACGTCGGCCTCGGTGGCGGCCACCCGCTCGGCGGCGGCCGAGGCGCCACCGAAGTAGAGCTTCGGGTGCCGCCGCTCGCCGCGCGGCCGGATCCGCGGGAGCGCCGTGGAGTCGGTGACCGAGAAGTGCTCGCCGGCGAAGGTGACCGACTCCTCGGTCCACAGCCGCCGGACGATCTGCAGGAACTCCCTGGTGCGGGCGTAGCGGTGCGCCTGGTCGCCCTCGGCGTCGCCGTACGCCTCGAGCTGGTCCTGCCCGGAGACGATGTTGATCCGCACCCGGCCACCCGTCAGGTGGTCGAGCGTCGCGGCCGCGGAGGCGAGGTGGGCGGGACGCCAGTAGCCGGGCCGGATCGCGATGAGCGGCTCGAAGGTGGTGGTCCGGGCCGCGAGCGCGGTGGCGACCGTGAAGGTGTCGGGTCGGCCCCAGCTGGTGCCGAGGAGCGCGCCCTTCCAGCCGGTCTCCTCCAGGGCCCGGGCGTGGGCGGTCAGGGTCTCCACGCTGTTGTGGCCCTCGACGGTCGGGTCGCCGCGGTGCCCGGGGTCGACCTGGTTGGGGATGTACCAGAGGAATTCGGCGCTCATGCGGGTCTCCTGTTCTCGACTGCGAGGACGTCCAGGCGGTTCTCGGGGCGGGGCAGTCCGTAGTGCTCGCGCAGCGTGCTGCCGGCGTACTCGGTGCGGAACAGGCCGCGCTCCTGGAGGATCGGCACGACGTGCCGGGTGAAGGCCTCGAGGCCCGAGGGCAGCACCGCCGGCATGATGTTGAAGCCGTCGGCGGCGCCGTTCTCGAAGTAGTGCTGGATGCTGTCGGCGACCTGGACCGGCGTGCCGGTGAAGGTGCGGTGGCCGCGCCCGCCGCCCAGCTTGCCGATCAGCTCCCGGACGGTGAGCCGCTCCCGGCGGGCCCACTCGACGATGAGGGTACGACGGCTCTTGGCGCCCTCGATCGCGTCCTCGTCGGGCAGGTCGGCCGGCAGCGGCCGGTCGAGCTGGAGCCGGCCGGCGTCGACGCCCAGGGTGCGGGCGAGCTGGACGACGGCGTACTGCGGGGCGATGAGGCGGTCGAGCTCCGCGTCGAGCTCGCGCGCCTCCGCCTCGGTCTCCCCGATCACGGGCACGATGCCGGGCAGGACGAGCACGTGCTCGGGGTTGCGCCCGGCCGCGGCGACGCGGCGCTTGATGTCGGCGTAGAACTGCTGGCTCTCCTCCAGCGTCGGCTGCGCGGTGAAGATGGCCTCCGCCCACTGGGCCGCGAACTCCTTGCCGTCCTCGGAGGAGCCGGCCTGCACGAGCAGCGGGTAGCCCTGCGGCGAGCGGGCCAGGTTGAGCGGCCCGTCGACCTTGAAGAACCGGCCGCGGTGGTCGATCGACCGCACCCGCTCGCGCAGCGCGTGGACGCCGGCCTCCTTGTCCGCGACGACGGCGTCGTCGGACCAGCTGTCCCACAGCCGGGTGGCGACCTGCAGGAACTCGTCGGCCCGCTCGTAGCGGCTGCGGTGCAGGGGCTGCTCGTCGAGGCCGAAGTTGCGGGCCGCCGCGTCGCCGGCGGTCGTGACGATGTTCCAGCCGGCGCGGCCGCCCGACAGGTGGTCCACGGAGGCCAGCCGGCGGGCGAGGTTGAACGGCTCGTTGTACGACGTGGAGGCGGTCGCGATCAGGCCGATCCGGCTGGTGGAGACGGCGAGGGCCGCCAGCAGCACGGTCGGCTCGATCTTGCCGGACGGCCGGCGGCCGGGATCGCCCCAGAGCACCGGGCTGTCGGCGAGGAAGAGCGAGTCGAACCTGGCGGCCTCGGCGACCCTCGCCAGGTGCTGGTGTGCCTCGAGCGAGAGGTGCGCGTGCGGGTCGGACTCCGGGAGCCGCCACGACGCCTCGTGGTGGCCGGTGTCGTGGAGGAAGAGGTTGAGGTGTAGCTGGCGGCGTACCTGGTCGCGGGTGGCCATCAGACCGCTACCTCCACGACCCGGCGGGTGTCGTCCTCGACGCCGAGGTCGGCCAGCAGCCGGGCCCTCAGCGCGGCGAACCGGGGATCGGCCGGCGAGCGCTGGTCGCCGAGGTCGATGGTCAGGTCGGTGGCGACGACGCCGTCGACCAGGACGATCACCCGGTCGGCGAGCACGATCGCCTCGTCGACGTCGTGGGTGACCAGCAGCACCGCCGGACGGTGCACGGCGCACAGGCGGTGCAGCAGCGCGTGCATCCGGATCCGGGTGAGGGCGTCGAGCGCGCCGAACGGCTCGTCGGCGAGCAGCAGCTGCGGATCGCGCACCAGGGAGCGCGCCAGCGCCGCCCGCTGCTGCTCCCCGCCCGAGAGCTCGTGGGGCCAGGAGCGCTCGCGACCCGCGAGGCCGACCTCGGCCAGCGCCTGCCGGCCGCGGTCCCGGGCGTCCCTGCCGTCGAGGCCGAGCACGACGTTGTCCAGCACCCGCTTCCAGGGCAGCAGCCGGGAGTCCTGGAAGACGACCGACACCCGGTCGGGGACCTCGACGATCCCGGTGCCCGCGACCTCACGGTCCAGCCCCGCCAGCGCCCGCAGCAGGGTCGACTTGCCGCTGCCCGACTTGCCGATCAGCGCCACGAACTGCCCGGGAGCGATCTGCAGGTCGAGTCCCTTGAGGACGCCGCCGGCCTCGTTGAAGCTGCGGTGCAGCTGCTCCACCCGGACCGCTCCGGCTGTCGGTGGGCCGGTCGGGGGACCGGTCGGGGGACCGGTCGTGGGGCTCACCTCGAGCCCAGTGTGCGTCGCCATGACAGCGCCTTCCTCTCGATGAGTCGAACGGTGCCGTCGGCGATCAGGCCCAGCAGGGCGTAGACCACGAGGCCGACGACGATGATCTCGGTCTGGCCGTAGCTGGACGCGAGGGTGATCAGGTGGCCGATGCCGCTGGTCGCGTTGATCTGCTCGACGACGACCAGGGACAGCAGCGAGGTGGTGACCGCGAACCGGAGACCGAGCAGGAAGCCGGGGGTGGCGCCGGGGAGGACCACGTGCCGGACGAAGCGGCTCCGGCTGAGGTCGGCGGTCTCGGCCAGCTCGACGTACCGTCCGTCGATGCCGCGCAGCCCGTTGTGGGTGTGGATGTAGATCGGGATCGCCACGCCGATGGCGATGGTGATGATCTTCATCTCCTCGCCGATGCCCAGCCACAGGATCAGCAGCGGCATCAGCGCCAGGCTCGGGATCGCCCGCTTCACCTGGACCGGCCCGTCGATGAGCGCCTCGCCCACCCGGCTGAGACCGGAGACCAGCGCGAGGACCAGGCCGACGGCGATGCCGAGCCCGAGGCCCGCGAACGCGCGCACCGCGGAGACCCGCAGCGCCTCCTGGAGCCGGCCGCTCTCGATCAGGTCGCCGGCGGTGGAGACGACCACCCACGGCTCGGAGAGGGTGCGCGGATCGAGGACGCCCGTCCAGGACGCGAGGAACCACAGCGCCACGAGGAGCAGCGGGCCCAGCCAGAGCGCGAAGGGGATCCGGCGGCCGGGGCCGAGGCGGCGGCGCAGCACCCGGCGGTCCGGCACGGTCACCGGCGTCAGCTCGGCAGTCGGCCGGCTGATCACGGACGCGGTCATCAGGAGCCTCCCAGCGCGTCGGCGACGACCTGCTCGTAGCGACGGTCGTAGAGGGTCGTCACGTCGAGCTCGGGGTGACCCTGCTCGCTCGAGAGCAGGTCGGCCGTCTCCTGCTGGCGGGCGATGAAGTCGTCCCAGCTGCCGATGACGTCGCGGTTGGCCGAGGTGGCCAGCAGCCGCTTGCCGTCCTCGAGGGTCAGCCCCTCGTGCTCGACGTAGTAGGCCTGGGCGAACTCGTCGGGGTGGTCCTTCACCCACTGCCGGGCCTTGACCCAGAGCCGGACGAAGTCCTTGAGCGCGGCCGCCTTGTCGGCGTCCTCGAAGACCTCGGCGGGGCCGTAGAGCACGCTGGCGTCGTCGCGGATGCCGGTGCGGATCGACGTACCGCCGTCGGGTCCGTACTTCGCGAGGTACGACGTCAGCAGCGTGCCGCCCAGCGGGGCGACGTCGACCTGCTTGCTGCCGAGCGCGTTGACGTAGGTGTCGTTGACGCTCTGGAGCTCGACCAGCTCGACGTCGTCCTGGGCCAGTCCGGCCTTCTGCAGGGCCTTCAGCACCAGCGCGCCCTGGGCCTGGCCCGGCGAGTAGGCGATCTTCTTGCCCTTGAGGTCCGCCAGGTCGCCGACCTCGACGCCCGGCGCCACGCCGAGCTCGTAGATCGGGTTGTCGAGCGGGTCGGGGTTCTCGCTGACCGCGAAGATCTTGACCGGCGTGTCGGTCCAGGTCGCGAACAGCGGCGGGATCTCGGCCACCGAGCTCGCGTCGAGCGCGCCGGCCCGGAAGGCCTCCAGGCTCTGCGGGCCGCCGCTGATGTTGGCCCACTCGATCCGGTAGCCCTCGACCTCGTCGATCAGGCCGGACGTCTCGAGCGCGACCTCGGCGTCGGGGATCCCGAGCCGGAGCACCGTGCCGTCCGCGACGTCGTCGGGGAGCGCGGCGTCGGCGGCGAGGGCCTTCACCGGCGTGCTGTCGCTGCCGCAGCCCGCCAGCGCGGTGACGGAGAGCGCGGTCAGGAGGACGAGGGCGCCGCGGCGCAGGCGGCTTCCCTCGCGGGGCACAGGACTGGGCTTCATCGATTCTCCTCCGGGGGACAGAGCGGGAGTGCGGGTGCGGGACGGTGCCGTACTCCAAATATGATTAAGTCACTAGAGTTAGAACACAACAATGCGTCGGCCTGAAATAAGGAATGTGCCGCAGGTCACATCCCGCTCCTGGTGGTCAGAGGGAGTGGTAGGCGCCGTCGTGGTAGAGCAGCGGCGAGGTCGTGACGGCCTCGGCGAGGCGAGCCTCCTCGACGTGGGCGATCACCAGCCGGGAGTCGCCCGCCGGGATCTGGTGCCGGAACCGGACCCGCAGCCAGCCGGCGTGCTCGGCGAGCACCGGCTCCCCGGTGGCCAGCCGGCGCCACGCGGTCGCCGCGAAGCGGTCGATGCCGCTGGTGGCGAAGGTCGCGGCGACCGGCTGGTGCCGGGCGTCGAGGAAGTGGACGACGGCCGTGCGCCCGTCCCGGACGTGCGGCCAGCTCGAGGACCGGGCGTTGATGCCGAAGCTGACCAGCGGCGGCTCGGCCGACAGCGAGGCCAGCGAGGTGGCGGTGAAGCCGACCGGGCCGTTGCCGGCGTCGAGGGTGATCACCACGACCCCGGCCGGGTGACCTCGGAAGGCCCGCCGGAAGGCCGACGGGCCGACCGGCCAGTGCCCGGTGGAGCGCGGGATGAGGTCCGCCGCCGTGGCGGCGATGCCGTCGTGGGGAGCGGGCGCCGGCGTCGTCATGCAAATCAGACTAAGCCGATCAACTTTATACGCAACAATGCGTCGGATTGAAAATAGGGAAGTCGGCCGCGGACCGGCTCCGGCAGCGTCAGGAGGCGCGTGAGAGCCGGCCCGGGACGCTGACCGGAGCGGCGTAGATGCGGTCCAGGACCACCGCACCGCCAGCCGTCGCCAGCACGTGCTCGGGGAAGCTCGTGCCCGCCACGACCTGCCCCGCCCCGACACCGGCGCGCGAGCCGGACTCGACCTCGGCCAACAACAGCTCCCGGCACCGGGGAAGCACCCGCTCCCCCACCTCCACCACGCTCAGCAGGTCGGGGTCGAACAGATCGAGCAGCAGCGCGGCCGCCCGCCCGACCAGGCCCGCCCGCTCCTCGAACAGCGCCACCGCACGCGGGTCACCGCCCTCGGCCGCGCCGATGAGATCCCGGAAGACGGGGCGGTCGATGATCCGGGCGGCCAGCGCGCGTCGTACCAGGGTGCGCTCGGAGACCGCCGCCTGGAAGCAGCCCACCTTGCCGCACTCGCACGGCTCCGCACTGTCGTCGATCTTCAGGTGCGCCACCGCGCCCGCGGCCGAGCGCGGTCCCTGCTGGACGCTTCCCGCGGTCGCGAAGGCGATGTCGACCACATTGCCGACGAAGAGCTGGAGGATGCTCGACCGCGCCTGCTCGACGTGCCGGCCGAACAGCTGCTCGGCGCGCACCAGCGCGCGGGAGTGCCCGTCGACGGCCACCGGCAGGCCGGTCGCGTCGGCGAGCCGCTCGCGGACCGGGACGTCGTACCAGCCCAGCATCGGGTGCTCGACGACGACGCCGGCCGCCGCGTCCACCCATCCCCCGGTGGCCAGCCCCAGCCCGAGCACCCGCCGGCCCCCGGCCTCCTCCAGCAGGCGCCCGACCTCCACGGCGATCCGCCCGAGCACCACCTCGGGATCGCGGCCGGCGTGCTCGTGCTTGTGCTCCACCAGCACCCGGCCGCGGAGGTCGAGCAGGGCCACGGTGAAGCGGTGGACGGCGATGTGCACGCCCACGACCGCCGTCGTCTCCGTGTCGATGGCCAGCGGCACATGCGGCCGGCCCACCCCCGGCGGACCCGCCGCCTCCGGCGCCTCCCGCAGCAGCCCCTTGTCGATGAGCAGCGTGGAGACCCCGGTCAGCGACGCCGCCGAGTAGCCCGCCACCCTCGCCACCGTGCTGCGCGCCACCGGCCCGTGATCGAGCACCACCCGCAGCACGTCGGCCGTGATGCCCGAGGACCGCCGACCCCGCGCACCCGCAGGGAGATCGGCCCGCCGCGTACGCCTGGTCTCCACGAGCGACTCCTGATCGTCGTTAACTGAACCAATTCAGGAGACTAACAGTAGATTAGTCGGCGAGTGAGGCTCGCTCACCCGGCGCGTGGTGGGCACCGCTTTCGCGACACGACACGCGCCGGTCACCCCGGCGACACCCGGGTGGCCCATGCTGAGCCGCGATCGACGTACGACCCGTTCACGATCGTCTCGGAGGCACGGCCCATGTCGCACCCGTCGCTCCCCCTCGGCAACCGCCCACTCGCTCGCGGCCAGCCATCTGTGGCCGACGGCGGAGGATCGGACGCGGGCGGCGGCGGGAGATCTCATGCGCGCCTCGGTGGCTGCCCCTACTCGACAACCGTGAACGCATGGCGCCCCAGTCCTCGACGCGCCTTGTCGAGCTTTCGCGCCGACAGACCGTGGCCTTCCCTCTCACGAATCGACGCATGGGCCCGATCCGTGGGGAGCGGAGGCCGCTCCGTTCGCGGCGAGGCCAGGACGAAGAAGGGATGAACAGTCGCAGCGCCCGTCTGAACGCTATACCGCTCGACGTCCGCCGCCATCGTCGTGGCGATGCCGACGTATGGTGGATCGAGTATGGCGTCGCGGGTCAGTCCGTCCTCAAGGAGGAGCTTCTCGCGATACACGGAGCAGCCATCCTCATCGAACTCCAAGGCCGACCAGTTCAGGACGGGCTTGCCCGTGCCTTCATCTTTGGTGATGTGATTGGGATTGACCGGTGAGTACCTGCGAAGCAGGAGTTCGTGCTGTGAGACAGGCGTCATGCGGAGGTTCGACTTGCTCGAGCTTTCAGAGTCCCCGAAGCTGAACCCGGTGACGAACACCCTTCGCAAGAGCTTCAAGAAAGTCGCGCGCCTCGCGGATCGCGCCATCTGACGGCTCCCAGTTCCGGTTCAACTCGTAGTCAAAAACGTCGCTCCCCGCAGCGTCCTCCGCCCAGAGCCGGACGTCGGAGGGCGATACGACGTCAATCACTAGGACGCAGCCGTCCACGAGCCACTCGATCGTCAGAGCGCCACTAGGCCCCCTCGACAGTTGCGGCGTCGGGTGATCATCCGTCAGAAGAGCGTCGAGGAGCTCCAAAGCGACCTCGGCTCGCGCGAGGTCTGCGTCGATGTCAGTGCTCGATACGACGATGTCACGCAGCGATGCGACGAAGTGCACCAGCAGACGGTCTCGCTGAACACCCGTGCTGAGACTCGGCTCGGCCAGAGTCATCTCCGGAACAGGCAGCGGCTGCCTGCTCTTGCGCACGAGGGTGGGACGGCGGATCCCAACGGGAGATGTCGATGGAACGGCATACGTGAGGCTCACCGGGCTTCACCCCATTGCTGTCGTGCCGATTCGGTCGTCGTGGCGGCGAACGTTGCCCGCGCCACCTGCCAAGCCACTTCTGCGCTGTCCAGCGCAGAAGTCATAGTTGTATCAGGTCGGTGGAAGCACTTCACGGAGATTGTCAACAACCCCGCCGACATTTCGCCGATCTGCTGGGGGGCGGCAGAGACTTCAACTTGGCCATCCCGGCCTTCGTGGTGGAAACGTCGCACATGTTGGAGGTTGGTGAAAAGGGGCTCCGTCTCGATCGGAAGGTCCGGCGCCGTCCACACCGACAGGGCCTGACCATCAAGCAGATGGTCCGAGGTCAGCCGGTTCACATAGCTCCACTCAGTCACTAGTGGCGTCAGAGCGACGCCGCCAACGGCGGCGCTGGTCGCGAACTCCTCGAACAGCTGTCTGAACTCGGCGATCAATGCCTCGTGCCCTGGGTAGACAGCGCTCTCGGAACCGGCCTCGACCTTTCGCCAGTTCAGCAACAGACGATCGTGTTGGATCTGGATAAGCCGCTCGCCGCCCTGCGAGGCCATCCAGAGGCGAGTCGGCGGTATGCCCTGACCGAACTGAAACTCGAACCCACCAGTTGGTCGGAGCGGACGCGTTGGTGGGAGCGCCTCTCGCTCTGCGACCTCGGGATAGCGAGCCTTCCAGAGCTCATGGAGGGCGCCAAAGGAGAGCACACCGAAGTTCGGAAGCGGGGCGAACTCGACGCCAACCACAACCTCAACGACGGGCGCGGCGCTGTAGTCCGGCCAAGTCACAGTGAGCGCCACAACTTGATCATAGGGTGCGTGCCTCCCGGCGAAGCGGCGCTGTGGTCCTCGTGGCCCCGCGTCTTCAATGCTAGCCGCGCGACCAAGAGTGCGGGCGTTGCCGACTAGCAACGGACTTTTTGCGGACCAGACGCGGACTTCGCGGCCAGAACCCTCGCCTGACCTGCACAAACGCGCCCGATCAGTAGTACCAGGGGAACGGCGACCAGTCCGGCTCCCGCTTCTCCAGGAACTGGTCGCGACCCTCCTGCGCCTCGTCGGTCATGTACGCCAGCCGGGTGGTCTCACCGGCGAAGAGCTGCTGGCCGACGAGACCGTCGTCGAGGAGGTTGAAGGAGTACTTGAGCATCCGCTGGGCGGTGGGGCTCTTGCTGTTGATCAGGCGGCCCCATTCGAGGGCCGTGGCCTCGAGCTCGGCGTGGGGGACGGCGCGGTTGGCGGCGCCCATCCGGACGGCGTCGTCGGCGGAGTACTCCTGGCCGAGGAAGAAGATCTCGCGGGCGAACTTCTGTCCGACCTGGCGGGCGAGGTACGCCGAGCCGTAGCCGCCGTCGAAGGAGCCGACGTCGGCGTCGGTCTGCTTGAAGCGGGCGTGCTCGGCGGAGGCGAGGGCGAGGTCGCAGGTGACGAAGAGGCTGTGGCCGCCGCCGGCCGCCCAGCCGGGTACGACGCAGATGACGACCTTCGGCATGAACCGGATCAGCCGCTGGCACTCGAGGATGTGCAGGCGGGCGAGCTTCGCCTTGTCGATCGGGCTCGGCTCCTCCGCGCCCGTGTCGCCGGCGCCGGCGGCGACGTCCTCGTACTGGTAGCCGGCCCGGCCGCGGATCCGCTGGTCGCCGCCGGCGCAGAAGGACCGCTTGCCGTTCTTGGGACTCGGACCGTTGCCGGTCAGCAGGACGCAGCCGACGTCGCCCGACGTACGCGCGTGCTCGAGGGTGCGCAGCAGCTCGTCGACGGTGTGGGGCCGGAAGGAGTTGAGGACGTCGGGGCGGTCGAAGGCGATCCGGACCGTGCCGTGCGCCTTCGCGCGGTGGTAGGTCAGGTCGGTCAGGTCCTCGAACCCGGGGATGACGTCCCACTGGCTCGCGTCGAACGTCTCGCTCACGCCCTCGATCGCACTCATGGGCCGAACGCTAGCCGCTCTGGAATAGCCGCCGACCGCGTGGTCTTGTGACGTCATGACTCTTCAAGGTGAGTACGAGCCGAGCAGCACGAAGTGGGTTCGCGACCAGGTCGCGGCGTACGAGGCGTCGGGCGGCCGCGAGGCCAACACGCTCCAGGGTGGCAAGGACCCGATCGTCGTCATCACGAGCGTCGGCGCGAGGTCCGGCAAGCTGCGCAAGAACCCGGTCATGCGGGTCGAGAGGGACGGCGTGTACGCCGCGGTCGCGTCCAAGGGCGGCGCCCCGGACAACCCGAGCTGGTACGCCAACTTCGTCGCCCACCCCGTCGTCGACCTCCAGGACGGGCCGGAGCCGAAGGCCTACCGGGCGCGGATCGCCGAGGGCGAGGAGCGGGAGCGGTGGTGGGAGCACGCCGTCGCGACCTGGCCGACCTATGCGTCGTACCAGGAGAAGACGGACCGCCAGATCCCCCTCTTCCTCCTGGAGCCGGTCGAGGGGTGACGGGCGCGGTCAGCTGTTGGCGATGGTGACGGCCAAGCCGCAGAGGTGGCCGAGGCGGGCGATCTCGGAGTCGGCGAACTCCGGGCCGCCGCGGCGGCCGATCACGACGATCTCGTTGCCGTCGAGGCGGGCGGCGGCGAAGAGGGTGACCTCGTCCTCGGGGGACTCCAGGCGGGTCGGGCTCTCGATCTCGACGAACTCGAAGTCGTCGGGGGCGGCGCTGGTGCCGTAGACGACGCCCTTCGCGCGGTGCACCCGGGTGGCCCAGTCGACCCGGAAGGTCGCGGGCAGCAGGTCGATCAGCTTGTCGAAGGCGTCGTCGGGCGAGGCGGTCAGCTCCTCGACCGCCTCGAGGTCCATCATCAGGTTGCCGCCCGCGGGGTAGCGGCTGACGAAGAGCACCTCGACGTCGTCGAGC
This sequence comes from Nocardioides humi, assembly GCF_006494775.1. Classification (NCBI taxonomy): domain Bacteria; kingdom Bacillati; phylum Actinomycetota; class Actinomycetes; order Propionibacteriales; family Nocardioidaceae; genus Nocardioides; species Nocardioides humi. The sequence continues at coordinate 2,571,645 of NZ_CP041146.1, forward strand.
CGGTTGCAGGCCGAGACGACCGAGTCGGGCATCATCCCCTGGTCCAGCTCGAGCAGGACGTCGTCGACCGCGGTGCCGTCGTCGCGCTTCTCGACGATCTCGATCGCCTCGATGTCGCCGCCCGCCATACCGATGGCCGTGGCGACGCGGCCCAGCGAACCGGGGACGTCGGGCAGCAGCACGCGCAGCAGGAACGGCATGGTCTCGACACTAACCCGACCAGGTTTCGCGCCGGTTGCGGGGCCCACCGGTTGGGCCGGGCGGCAGGACTCACACCTCGAGCCTGCAAACCTCGCACTTCGCGCGTGCAAACCTCGCACTTCGCGCGTGCAGAGCTCACACCTCGCGGGAGGTGGTGAGGCGGCGGCGGAGGCCGGTGGCGCGTTGGGCGGTGGTCGTGACGGCAGCGCGTACGGCGGCCTCGGAGCCGACGACGAGCAGGCTCTCGCGGGCGCGGGTGACGGCGGTGTAGAAGAGCTCGCGGCTGAGCAGGCGGGAGTCCTCCTCGGGGAGCAGGACGGCGATCCGGGTGGCCTGGCTGCCCTGGCTCTTGTGGATCGTCATGGCGTGCATGGTCTCGATCGCGTCGAGCCGGGCGGGGGCGAACGGGCGGGGTGCTCCGGCGCCCGCGATCCAGGCCCGGGGCCGGCCCACGGGGTCGGTGACGACGACGCCGGTCTCGCCGTTGTAGACGTCGAGGGCGTAGTCGTTGCTGGTGACCAGGAGGGGGCGGCCGGCGTACCAGGCGGAGCCGAGGGGTACGCCGAGCTCGGCGGCGAGCCACTGCTCGACGTGGCGGTTCCAGACCCGGACGCCGTAGGGGCCGTCGCGGTGGGCGCAGAGCAGCCGGAAGGCCTCGATCTCGGCGAGCGCGGCCTCGGGCCCGGCATCGACGGCGGCCGCGCGGATCCGGAGCGCGGCGGCGGTGCACTCGGCCTGGAGGGCGGCGACCGGGTCGTCGGTCTCGACCCAGGTGACCTCGCCGGTGCCGGCCCGGAGCACCTCCAGCACACGGTCCGCGGCGTCCGGCGAGTCGTCGCGCAGAGCGGCGGCCAGGCCCTTGATCTCCTCGGTGGAGCGGTGGTTCTCGGTCAGGGCCGCGACCGGGGAGTCCGGGTGGGCGGCGAAGCCGGCGACGAGGTCGGAGAGCACCGCACCGGCGTCCACGGAGGTCAGCTGGCGCGGGTCGCCCACCAGCACCAGCCGGCTGTCGGGGCGCACCGCCTCGAGCAGCCGGGCCATCATGGTCAGGTCGACCATGGACGCCTCGTCGACGACGACCAGGTCGTACTTGAGCCGGTTGGCCCGGTCGTGCCGGAACCGGGTGGCGTTGTCGGGGCGCCAGCCCAGCAGCCGGTGGAGGGTCAGCCCCCGCGGGGCGGTGATCTGGTGGGGTCCGTCGCCCAGCGCGCCGAGGTCGGACAGCTCCTCCTCCACCGCCTCCTGCAGCCGGGTGGCCGCCTTGCCGGTCGGCGCCGCGAGCGCGATCGACATCGGCCGCTCGTGGGCGAGCGCGAACTGGTCGGCCAGCGCGAGCACCAGCCGGGCCACGGTGGTGGTCTTGCCGGTGCCGGGCCCGCCGGTCAGCACGGTCGTGCGGTGCCGGGCGGCGTGCTCGACCGCGGCCGCCTGCTCCGGGCTCAGGTGGTGCCCGCTCACCCGCTGCAGGGTCGCGGTCAGCACGCCGTCGTCGACCGCCGGCGGGCCGAGCTCCATCCGCGCGGCGAGGTCGTCGGCGACCTGGCGCTCGAGCCGGTGGTAGCGGTCGAGGTAGACCAGGTCGTGCTCCACGTGGAGCACCTCGGACGCGACCAGCGCGGACGCCTCGATCGCCGCGACCCAGTCGGCGCGGTCCGGCCACGCGAGGTCGGGCAGGCCCGGCAGGTCCGCGAGGTCCGGCAGCGCGTCGAGGTCGAGGCCGACGGACCCGCCCCGCACGGAGCGGACAGCGAGCGCGGCGGCGAGCAGCACCCGCTCGTCGTCCTCCCCCGCCAGGGCGGCGACCCGCTCGGCCACCCGGACGTCGGCGGCGTCGACGACGCCCGCGGCGTTGAACGCACCCAGCTGTCCGTCCACGCCGCGGGCCAGTCGGGGGTCGTGGGCCGAGGTGGGCTCGAAGATCTCGGTCACGATGCCTTCCCGTCCAGCAGGTCGGACAGCGCGAGCACGAGCGCGACCGGCGGCTGCCAGGTGAAGATCCCGCACGGGCTGCCGTCGACCCGCGGGGTGTCGGGGCCGCACATGCCGCGCAGGTAGAGGTACGCGACGCCGCCGAAGTGCCGCGCCGGGTCGTACCCGGGCTGCCGCCAGCGCAGGAACCGGTGCAGCACGACGGCGTACAGGAGGGCCTGGAGCGGATAGTCGGAATGGCCCATCGCCTCGTCGAGCGCGGCCGGTCGGTACGACCCGGCGGTCAGCGGCTCGTCGGCCGGCCCGAGCCAGTTGGTCTTGTAGTCGATGACGACATAGCGCGGATCACCGCCGGCCCCGCCGCCCGCCGGGCGCAGCCGGAGGACGACGTCGATCGAGCCGGTGAGGTATCCCCGCAGCACCTGTCCCCCGAGCAGCGGGTTGTCGAGGGCGTCGGCGTACGCCCGGACCGGGTCCCCCGCGGGCAGGTGCGCCCGCAGCAGCCGGGCGATGTCGCCGAGCAGCACCTCGTCGACACCCGACGACATGGCCGCGGGGTGGTCGCCGCCCGCGAGCGGCAGCTCGAAGTCCAGCTCGCAGAGCCGGTCCGCGGTCCCGACGACGCGCAGCGTGGTGTCGTCGAGCATCGGCCCCAGCGGGGTGTCGAGCACGGCCACGAGGGCGTCGGCGAGCTCCTCGGGATCGAGCGGGACCGGCCACCAGGTGAGCTGCTCGTCGATGTGCTCGAGCAGCTCGGCGCGCAGGTCGGGCACCGTGGGATCGGCGTGCTCGAGCACCGCGTGGACGAGCGATCCGAAGGTCGCGCCGACCGGGAGAGCGGCCATCGGCGAGGGTACGGCGAGCGCGGGATCCTCGTCCCGGACGGTGGAGACGGCCGGCAGGTCGCCCAGCGCCTCGTCGTCCTTGGCCGCCACCTCGGGCTCGCTGCCGACGCCGGGGACCGGCGTACCGAGCTCGACCCGGCTCAGCGCGGAGTACGACGTGCGCCGCCACTCGGTGTCGACGGTGCGGGTGAACGCCCGGGCGTCCATCGCGGCCGGCGGGTCGCGCGGCACCGCCGGCAGGTCGGCGGCGGGCTCGGCGACCTCGGGCACGAAGGCGCCGCGGTCGCGCCAGGTCGCGAACAGCGCGGTCGCGGCATCCTCGTCGGGCACCGGCGGCCCGACCGGGACGTCCCCGCGCAGGCCCGGCCCGTCGGCGGCGGGCTGGCGCATCAGCAGCCGGTGCAGCGGCGAGGCCTCGGCGTTGCGGGTCGGCGCCCACCACGCGACGACCTGGCTCTGGGCCCGGGTGAGGGCGACGTAGAGCAGCCGCAGCCACTCGCCGTTCTCCTCGTCGGTCCACCGGCGCACGTGGTCGGCCCAGTCGGGACCGGAGCCGCCCACGTCGAGGCAGCGCCGGCCGTCGGCGTCGTGGTAGAGCGGCTTGTCGGGCTTGCCGACCCAGCGGTCGGCGAGGGAGGGGAGGTAGACGACGGGGTACTGCAGGCCCTTGCTGGCGTGGATGGTCACAAGCTGCACCGCGGCGGCGTCGGAGTCGAGCCGGCGGGTGCGCTCGGCGCCACGGCCCTCGCGGGCCTCGAGCACCTGCTGCCGCAACCAGGCCAGCAGGGCGACGGCACCCATCTGCTCGCGCAGCGCGGCCTCGTGGAGGACCTCGCCGATGTGGCGGACGTCGGTGAGGGTGCGCTCGCCGCCGACCTGGCCGAGCAGCCGCTCCGGCATCCCGCCGGAGGTGGCGGCCTCGACGACGGCGGCGACGCCGCGCCGGCCGAGCGCCTCGGACCACGACCGCAGCCGGTCACCGAGCTCGTCGCTCAGCTCGTCGCCGCCGGCGTCGAGGGTCGCGGCGTCGTACCCGAGGAAGCAGGTGAGCGCCGCGGCCCGGACCCGGGCGGTGCGGTGCGGCTGCTCCAACGCCTCCAGCAGCGAGAGCCACTCGACCGCCGCCGGGGTGGCGAACACGCTGCCGCCGCCGGCGATCACCGCGGCGACGCCGACCTCCTGGAGGGCGGCGCGGGCGGCGGCGAGGTCGGCGTGGCGGTAGCAGATGACGGCGACGTCGCTGGGCCGCAGCGGCCGGCCGTCGAAGGTGGCGTCGCCGGCGAGCAGCGCCCGGACGTCGTGGGCGAGGTCGCGGGCGATGTGGGGCCGGACCCGGGCGACCGGGAGCGCGGTCGACCCCCGCTTGCGGAAGGTCTCGCGGCGCACCACCCGCATCCGGAACGGCGCCGGCCGCGGCGCCCCCACCAGCCGCGACTCCCGGTGGTGGGCCTCGACGTCGTGGACGACGATCCGCGGATCGCCGAGCTCGGCGCCGCCCAGCAGGTGGCCGAAGCCGGCGATCAGCCCGGCGTCGCTGCGCCGGTTGACGGCCAGGGTCTGGCGGGTGGTGGCGGTGTCGGCCGCGGTGAGGTAGGTCGTCACGTCGCCGCCGCGGAAGGCGTAGATCGCCTGCTTGGGGTCGCCGATGAGCACCATCGTCGCGTGCCCGGTGAACGCGCGGTCGAAGACCTGCCACTGCACCGGGTCGGTGTCCTGGAACTCGTCGACGAGCACGATCCGCCAGCGCGCCCGCATCCGCGCCCGGGCCGGGGAGTCGGGGTGGGCGAGCGCCTCGGCGAGCTGGCTCAGCAGGTCGTCGTACGACAGCACGCCGAGGCGGCGCTTGCGCCGGTCGAGCTCGCGGCGCACGGCGGTGGCGAAGGCGACCCGGCGCCCGGCGGGGTCCTCGCGCGGGAGGCCGGCCGGCTCGAGGACGGCCTGCGGGTCGCCCACGACCGCGCGCGCGATGGCGAGCGCCTCGGTGTGGGTGAAGGCGGGAGCGGTGCCGTCGGGGAGCTGGGCGAAGGCGCGGAGGTAGAGGTCGTCGACCACCTCGACCAGCAGGTCGTCGAGGTCCTCGACCAGCCGGGCGCGGGCGTCGGTGTCGCCGGCCACGCCGAGGGACTCGAGCACCAGCGAGCAGAACTGGTGGATGGTGGCGATGGTCGCGGCGTCGAAGTCGGCGAGCGCCTGGGCCACCCGGCGGTGGCGCAGCCGCCGCTCGTCGGGCGGGCAGTCGAGGATCTGCTCGATCACCTCGGTCCGCGCCGCCTCGGCCAGGTCGATGCCGGCGAGCGCGCGCTCGGCCTCGACCAGCTGGCGGCGTACCTGCTCGCGCAGCTCCTGGCTCGCCGCCCGGCCGAAGGTGACGACGAGCAGCTGCTCCAGCGGCACGCCCTCCTCGGCGACGTACCGGGTCACCAGGGCGCCGATGGTCCAGGTCTTGCCGGTGCCGGCGCTCGCCTCCAGCAGGGTGGTGCCGGTCGGCAGCGGGCCGCGGATGTCGAAGGGGATCACAAGGGTCCCACCTTCTCGGCGCCGGAGAGCAGCGGCTCCCACAGCGCCCATGCGTACGACGGCAGGCCGGCGTCGATCAGCACCGAGACGGGAGCGTCGTGGCCCCAGATCCGGCGGTGGATCGCGTCGTCGTCCTCGCCCTTGATCCCGAGAGGGTGGAACCGGTCGGTCGTCCAGGCCTTGGCCGCGGCCTCGACCGGGTCGACGTCCATTCCGCGCAGCTCTCGGGCGCGGGCCTCGGCCCAGGCGTGCGCGGTCCGCAGCGGGATGGGGAGCGGACGGACGGCGCCCTCGTCGTAGAGCGCGACGACGGCGGCGAGCCACTCGGCGGCGCGGTGGTCGAGCGGACCGGCCAGGGCGCGCTGGGGACCGCCCCGGGCGCGGGCGATGGCGTGGCTGGTCCAGTTCTCGTCGGGGTGGCTGGCGCTGAGGGCGACCACCGCGAGCCAGGCGGTGAGCCGTTGGCGGGGGCCGGGACGGGAGTAGGTGAGGTCGACGACCTGGTTGCCGTGGACGCGGGGCACGGTGCCGGTGAGGCGACGGCCGCCCCCGAGGTCGACGTCGACGTCGATGCTGCGGCCGGGCGCGGCCCGCAGCGGCGCGCTCTGCTGGAGCAGGGCCTGGCAGTCGCGGACGACGTCGGCGAGGGTGCCGTACCCGAGCCCGAACGGCGGCAGCGTCCCGCGCAACTGCTCGGCGAGCATCACCGCCTCGCCGGTGGCGGCCGGGTCGTCGGAGGAGAGGACGGCGCGCAGCAGCCGGTCGCCGACCCCCACTTCTCCAGGTTGTCGAGATCGACCGGGATCGCGTCGGCGACCTCGCCGGGCTCGAACGGCGTGGCGACGTCGAGCCGCCCGCGGAGGAACGCCCGGGCCGGACGGTGGACGAAGTCGACGAGATCGGCGAGCGAGACGTCCTGGACAGCGCGGGCGGGGAGCGGCTCACCGAGGAAGGGCGGCACCGGCGTCCGCTCGCGCACGGACGCCCGCGCGCCGGCGAGCGAGGCCCGGTCGAAGCTGAACGGCCCGGCTCCGACCAGCTCGCCGGGGACGTGGTTGCGCGGGTCGAAGCCCTGCAGCGGATGGCGGACGACGACCCGCGACCGCACCGGCTCCGCGGCGGTGCGATCGAGCGCGTCGATCAGCTCGCCGAGCGGCACCGCGGGCGGCCGCTCCTGGCCGGTGTGCTCGGCGGCGCCGGTGTAGGTGATCACGAGCCGCTCCCCCGCGGCGAGGATCGCGTCGAGCAGCAGTTGGCGGTCCTCGCCGCGCAGGTCGCGCTCGCCGACGCGGGGCCGGCGGGCGAGGACGTCGTCGCCGTTGACGCCCGTCGTACGCGGGAAGACGCCGTCGTCGAGGCCGACCAGGCAGACCACCCGGTGGGGCACGGACCGCATCGGCACCATGGTGCAGACGGTGAGCGTGCCGGTGCGGAAGTTGGCACGGGTGGGGCGGCCGGCCAGGCGCGCCTGGAGCAGCGCCCGGACGTCGGCGAGCCGCAGCGGCACGTCCGGGTCGCTCTCGTCGGCGCTGGCTCGCGCGCGGGCCAGCTCCCGCTCGAACTGGGGCAGCTGCCAGGCGTCGTCCTCGTCGACCTCGCACAGGTCGCGCACGCCCTCGATGATCGCCGCGAACCACGCATCGGCGACACTCGCCGCGTCCAGGGCGCGCAGGCACGCGCCGAGGCGCGCCACCGCCTCGCTCAGCCGGCCGACGAGCTCGATCTCGCCGCTGGCGATGTCGTCGACGGGCAGCCCGCGGCCGACGTGGCGGTGGTCGTCGTCGCTCATCGCGACTCCGAGCAGCAGCCGGTCGAGCCCCGCGCGCCAGGTGTTGTGCTCGAAGCCGTCCATGGCGTACGCCGAGCGCTGGGTCGCGTCGATCCCCCACCGGACCCCGGCCTCGGCGACCCACCGGGTCATCCGGGCGAGGTCGTCGTCGGTGAACCCGAACCGGCGCCGGCACACCGGTCGGGACAGCAGGTCGAGGACCTGCGACGCGGTCGCCCGCGCACCCGCGAGCTCGACGAGGACCACGGCGACCGCGAGCAGCGGGTTGGTGCTGCTGGCCGCCCGGTCGGCCAGCCGGACCCGGAGCCGGTGGGCCGGATGCAGCTCGGATCCTCCGGGCCCGCGCGGATCGGCCTGCTCTCCGATCAGCTCGCCGAGGCCGAACCCGGCGGAGATCAGCGGCGCGTAGGTCTCGACGTCGGGGCACATCACCACGATGTCGCGGGGCTCGAGGGTCGGGTCGTCCTCGAGCAGGCCGACGAGCAGCTCGCGCAGCACCTCGACCTGGCGGGCCGGGCCGTGGCAGGCGTGCACCTGCACCGACCGGTCGTCGGCGGCGAGGACCCGATCCCTGCGCTCCTCCTCCGCGGGCGCGCGGTTGGCGCGCAGGTCGGCCTGCAGCCAGCCGAGCAGGTCGTCGGGCGCGGCCGGGTCGGGCGCCGCGCCGGCGTCGACAACCCGAGTCCCCGGATTGGCCGCGTCGCGAGCGCCGCCAGATGCGTGCGGTGGCAAGGCGTCCGGCGCGACGGCAGTCTGGTTGCACTGTTGAGCGTCGGCAACGTCGCCAACGCTCCATCTGGTGGCGCGCAGCAGCGGGGAATCCGGGGACTCGGGTTCAGCCTCCCCCGCACGCACCCGCGCGCCCAGCACTGTCGCCAGCTCGCGGGCGTCGCGGCCGAGCGAGGCGAGCAGCGGATGCCGGGCCAGCTCGGCGGAGGCCGAGGCGTCCCGCGGCCCGACCTCGACGCCGGCCGCGGCGACCGCGTCCCACAGCGCCGCCGACGGCTGCGCCAGCCACAGGTGGACGTCGCGGTGCGCGGCCAGCGCGACGAGGAGGTCGATCTCGGTCTCGGGCAGCCGGGTGTGGCCGAACAGCGACAGCCGGTCGGGCAGGTCCAGACCGTCGACCTCGCCGGACCGCAGCGCCGCGCACACCCGCTCGTGGCGGACGTCGGGCGGCTCGACGTGGCCGGCGTCCGCCATCCGGCGCAGCAGCCGCCGCCACAGCTCGGCCTCCCACGCGAGGTCCTCGGCCAGGGGCGCGCCCGCGCCGTCGGTGTCGCGCCCCGCGCGCCAGTCGCGGACCAGCGCCGGCCGCTGGACGGCGTACGACGTGAACAGCTGCGCGAGCCGACGCGCGACCGACCAGCGGCGGCTGCGGCGCAGCTCGCCCTCCTCGCCGTCGAGACCGTGCCCGAGGTGGGTGGCGAGGGTCGCGCACCACGGCTCGTCGAGGGAGTCGTCGATGGTGGCGAGCAGCGGCCAGACCAGCCGGTCGGGGTGCCACGGGTCGTCGCGGTCGCGGCCGGGTGGGCGTCGCCGGGGGGTCGTCGATGGTGGGCCGTGCTCCGGGTGCGTGCCTCGCAAGGCGCCGGCGCGAAGCGAGACCGGGTTTGTCTCGTGAGCGTCGGCAACGCCGCGAGGTGCGTGCCCGGGGCGCGGGACACCCGACGAACCGCCGGTGCCGCCCACCAGCAGCCCGACCAGCGAGGCGGGCTGGAGGAAGCGCACCCCGGCGCAGACGCCGTCGCCGCCGGCCGGGCCGGCGCCGAGCCGGTGGGACAGTCGCTGGGTGAGCCAGCGCTCCACGCCCTTCGCGGGCACCACCACGACCTCGCTGGCGAACGGGTCGGCCAGCGGCGTCGCGAGCAGCCCGCCGAGCTCGTCGGCGAGCAGGTCGGTCCGCGCGGCGCGGTGCAGGTGGAGGGTCATGTCGGCCCCGACGTTAGTGGTGGGGTCCGACGGTTCCGAAGCGAGACCGGTCAGCCGGCACTGCCGCCGCGGTCTCCGTCGTCCAGCAGCGGATCGTGCACCCGGAACCCCAGCCCCTCGGCGACCGCTCGCAGGCTCAGGTCGTGCGTGACGACGACGGTCTCCGCACCGCAGGCGATCGCCGAGGCCAGATGCACCGCGTCGAGGGTCCTGACGTGGTCGGCGATCGCCTCGGCACCGGTCAGGATCCCCTCCGTGAGCAGGATCATCGCGACGTGGTCGAGAACGGCGTCCCGTTCGGTGACGGGTATGTCCTCCCTCCGCAGCCCCGGGTGAGCTCCGCGCGAAGGATCCGCGAGGACACCAACGTGTCGGCGGGATCGGCCGTGACCGCATCGAACCATTCCTCCGCGCGCCGCGAGCCCAGCAGCGCATGGACCGCGATCGAGGTGTCGAGGTAGTACCTCGTCACCAGTCGGACTCCATCGCCTCCAGCAGCTCCTCGACCGAGCCCGCGGTCCGCAACCGCCGTCGTGGCCGCTCCGTCAGACGCGAGCCGGTCCGCGCCCGCGGGGGGATCAGCTCCGCGTCCGCCACCGGCGGCACCAGGCGGGCGATCTCGCGCCGGTGACGCGTCACGACGTACGTCTCACCGGACTCGACGTCGCGCAGCGCCTCGGTCGGGTTCTGCCGGAGCTCGGCGACGGTGATCGACTTCATGGAGCCATCTGACGACTTTTGTCTACCTGAATCTACCTACGCCGAGTCCCCAGCACCGCCCGCCCGATCCGCAGCAGCGCGTCCCGCTGGTCCGCCTCGGCGAGGGGCAGGCGCAGCCGCATCGCGTTGACGACCGTCTGGGACGAGCGGACCAGGGCGTGGGCGTCCGCGCGCGTCAGCTCGGGCCGGCAGGCCACGAGCAGGACGACCCACTCGTCGACGTAGTCCTGCTGCATGCGGCGGATCGGCGCCCGCTCGTCCTCGGGGACGTGGACGATCTCGGTGAACAGCGCGGCCAGGGCGTCGCCCTGCGCGGCGTTGATCCGCACCAGCGACGCCAGCGCCTGTTCGAGCGCCTCGACCGGGTCGTCGGTGGCGGACAGGACGCCGGACAGGTCGAACTGCAGGGCGTCCAGGCAGCGGGTGAGGACGTGGGCGAGGAGGGCCGACTTGCTCGGGAAGTGGTGGTAGAGCGTCGGCCCGGAGATGCCCGCCGCGGCGCCGATGTCGTCCATGCCGACGGCGTGGAAGCCGCGCTCGGCGAAGAGTCGTACGGCGGCCGAGAGCGCCGCCTCGCGCCGGGACGCCGGGCGCAGGCCCCGGCCGGGAGCGGCGGCGGTCCCCGGTGGGACGACCCCGGCGGGCAGGAGCGTGCCCAGGTCGGCCACGGCGGTCGCGGCGCCGACCATCAGCGTGCGGGCCCGGTCCCGGTCCAGTCGGGCCCGCTCGAAGGCCCGGCCGGTGGTGAGGACGGTGTGGACCGCCCAGGTCAACGCGTCGGCGTCGGCGTCGCCCGTCGCCGGGGCGGCGGCCACCACCGCGCGCCGCAGGGGCTGCAGCGCGGCGAGGTACCGCGCCTCGAGCTCCGCGGCCCGATCCGGCTCGAGGAAGAACTGCCCGCGCTGCCACACGCTCCCGGGGCGCCCGGGCCCCAGCAGCAGCGTCGCCGCGTGGTCCAGCAGCAGCGGCAGGTCGGCCGCGCCGCCGTACGCCTGCTCGAGGAGGTCGATCTCCTGCTCGACCGCCGCGGCGAGCAGGCCGGACTTGCCGCGGAAGTGGCGGTACAGCGCCGACGCGGTGACCCCCACCTCCGCGGCGATGTCGGCGACCGCGACGTCGTGGAACCCGGCGCGCTCGAACTGCCGGGCCGCCGCCGCGACGATCTGCTGCTTGCGGTCGCGCGGCCTGCGCTGGGGAGCGAGGTCGGTCATGTCAGCCCGGCAGCCGGTCGAGGAAGGCGTTCATCGCCGAGCGGCCGTGCTCGGTCGCGGTGTCGATGGCGCCCAGGTCGCTGGTCAGCCGGGCCACGTCCGGCGAGCCGGGTGGTGGGCGCACCTCGACCAGCGTGGGTACCTCGGCGGAGGTGCCCTCGGCGAGCCGGAGGTCGTCCTCGGCGTACGTCCGGTGCCGGCCGACGTGCGCGACGCCGGCGGCCCGTCCGTGCCGCAGGAAGTACGGCGCCAGCAGCACTCGCTCGACTCGCGAGGGCGGCGCGGCGCGCTGGTCGGAGCGGCGGGTGCCGGCGGCGTTCAGCGCCCCGCCGGACGTGCCGTAGACATCGTCGAAGGCACGCGTGAGCCCGGCCTCGTCGAGGGCCAGCGCCATGCCGGCGGAGTACGCCGCCCGGTTGCCGCCGCCCTCGATCGCCAGTGCGATCCGGAGCCCGTCACTGCGTTGCCCGGGCCCGCTTCCGGACGCACGGCGCTCCGCGAGCGCGGCGACGAGCGTGGTCATGCGGGCAGCTCGCGCACCACCCGGGCCGGGCTGCCGACCGCCAGCACGCCGGCAGGCAGGTCCCGGGTGACGACCGAGCCGGCGCCGACGACGGTGTCGGCGCCGATCGTCACGCCGGGGCAGACGATCACGCCGCCGCCGAGCCAGACGTTGTCGCCGATCGCGATCGACAGCGCGTTCTCCCACTTGTCGCGCCGCAGGCCCGCCTCCAGTGGATGGAGAGGCGTGAGCAGCTGGACGTGCGGGCCGATCTGCACGTCGTCGCCGATGGTGATGGGCGCGACGTCGAGGGCGACCAGGCCGAAGTTCACGAACGACCGCGCGCCGATCCGGATCTGCGTGCCGTAGTCGACCCGCAGCGGCGGACGGATCGCGGTCTCCTCGCCGATCGCGCCGAGCAGCTCGCCCAGGATCGTCGTACGACGCTCCCGCTCCCCCACGCCGGTGGCGTTGTAGGCCTCGGTCAGCTCCTGCGCGCGGACATGGGCGTCGATCAGCTCGGGGTCGTCGGCGAGGTAGAGGTCGCCGGCGTCCATCCGCTCGCGCATCGTGCGGCCGTCGGGCTCGGTTCGTCCGGTCATGGGTCCAGCCTGCCCGACGACCCGGCGGATCGGGGACGACGGCCTCTCGATGCCGGGCCGTCCGCCGCCGGAGGCTCTGCTGTCGACCGCCCCATGCCCCTACGCCACGAGGAGAGACATGCTCACCACCATCGCGCGCCCCGCCGCGACCATCACCGCCGTCCTGGGGATGCTCGCGCTCTCCGCCTGCGGCGACGACGACGGCCCCGAGGCCCGTCCCACCGCCTCCGACGAGCTCGGCGACGTCGACGACGCCCGGGAGGATCTCGCCGACGCCCAGGAGGACTCCGGGGTCCCCGAGGAGTGCGCCGGCGCGTTCCCGCTGGCCTGGGGCGAGCCGGACCTGGCCGATGCCGCCCTGCCCGCCGGCTGGCCCGACCCGCCCGCAGGCGCCGTCCTGTGCGCGGTGTCCGACGACACCGGGAGCGTGCAGACCGTCGACTACGCCACCGACCAGGACGCCGTCGCCGTGCTCGACCACTACGCGAGCGCCCTGGCCGGCGTCGAGGGGTACGACGTCGCGCGCGAGGAGCCGCCCGGGCTCGGCCACGAGGTGGTCAGCGGGACCGCTGGCGACGACGGCGGGTTCCAGGTCGACCCGCGCGACGGCGGGTTCCGGATCGCCGTCGACATCGGCTGATCACTCGCGTCCCAACCGTCACAGCGGACGGGCGGTTCATGCGCTTGTCAGGCGTTGCAACACCTGACAAGCGCATGGATCCCCGGATGTCCGGGGATCCATGCACCCCGACCGCCACAAGCGGTGCCCGGCCGATCGAGGACTGCGGACCTTGCCCGCCGGGCCGTCCGATCCAGCACAATGCCGGGCATGGACAAGCGCGTCGGGCGCCGGCCCGGCGTCGCCCTGGGGATCGTGGCGACGACCTGGGGACTCGTGGTGGTGGCGGTCGTGCTGACGCTCGCCGCCGACGCGCCCTTCGACGAGGTGCCGTGGTACGCCGAGCGCAGCTACTTCGTGCTCTACCTCCTGGTCGCGACCACCACCGGCCCGACCTCGGCGCTGATCGTGAAGCACGGCGACCACCCGGTCGGCCGGCTCACGGCGGTGATCGGGATCGGGTTCGCGGCGTCGGCCGCGGCGCTGGCCTGGAGCTTCGCGGCCTGGACCTGGCCGGGCCTGCCGGGCGCCGGGCTGGCCGTGCATGCGTCGGCGTGGCTGTCCGCGCCGGGCGGGTTCCTGGCGATCACCGTGCTGCCGTGGCTGCTGCGCCCGGACCGGCTCACGCCCGTACGACGCGCGCTCGCGGCCACCGGCGTCGTGGTCAGCGCCGTGATCATGCTGCTCAGCGCGACCAGCCAGCAGGACGGCGCGCCGGAGAACCCGCTCGCGCTCGACGACACCGCCCTCGGCCCGCTGCTCGGGCATCTGGTGTGGCCGAGCCTGTGGGTGTCGGCGGCGGTGGGCCTGCTCGCCGTGGTCGACGTCGTGCGCCAGTGGCGGCAGGAGCCCCGCGACGGCGCGCGGGCGTACGGCGTGCTGGCGCTGGCCGTGACGCTGATGTTCGTCGGCATGGCCATCCTCCAGTTCTGGCCGGAGTCGTGGTGGCGAGGCGTCGCCGAGCCGCTGGGCATCCCCGTCGTCGCCGTCGCCCAGCTGCTGCTCTGCCTGTCCGTGGTGGTCGTCGTGCTCCGCACCTGGGACCGCGGGCTGGACGTCGCCGTGCCCCGGCTCGCCGTGTGGGGGCTGCTGTCCTCCCTGGTCGTGGTCCTCTACGTCACCCTCGTCAGCGTCACCAGCCGGCTGCTGCCGATGAGCGACGACGCGATCCGCACCGTCGTCGTCGCCGGGCTGGCGCTGGTCATCCACCCGCTGCGCCAGTGGCTGCAGAGCCGGGTCGACCAGCTGGTGCACGGCGGCGCCGCCGACCCGGTGAAGCTGCTGACGCAGCTCGGGCGGCAGGTCCGCGGGGGCGCGCGCGACGTACTGCCGGCGCTCGTGGAGACCGTCCGCGGCGGGCTGCGGCTGGGCCGGGTCGAGGTCGTCTCCGCGGACGAGCCGCGGGTGGTGGCGAGCGCCGGGCCGGATCGTCCCGGGATCGAGCCCGACCGGCAGGTGACGCTCCGGCTGGTGGTCGACGACCGGCACGTCGGCGACCTCACCGCCCAGGCCGCGCCCGGCCAGCGCCTGGAGGGACGGACCGTCCGCGTGCTCACCTCGCTGTCCGACGTCCTGGCGCTCGGCCTCGACCTCACCCAGACCAACCTGCGGCTCCGGGCGGCGTCCGAGCGGCTCGGCGAGGTACGCCACGAGGAGCGGCGGATGCTCCGGCGCGAGCTGCACGACGGCATGGGCCCGGCGCTCGCCGGGGTCGGCCTCGGCCTGGCCGCCGCCCAGCGCCGGCTCCGGCACGACCCGGAGGGCGCGTCCGAGCTGATCGACCGGATGCGCGCGGAGCTGACCCGGCGTACCGAGGACGTGCGCCTGCTGGCGCGCTCGCTGCTGCCCGCGCAGCTGGACGACGGCGACCTCGGCGAGGCGCTGGAGGTGCTGGCCGAGCGCTTCCGGGGCGCCGGCCTGGGCGTGCGGACCCGGGTGGAGGCGACCGGGCTGGACACCCGGCAGCAGATCGCGATCTACCACGTCGCCACGGAGGCGCTGATGAACACCCACCGGCACGCCCGGGCCGGCACGGTCGACGTCCTGGTCACCACGACGCCGGAGGGCGCCGTCCTGCTCGACGTCACCGACGACGGCTGCGGCATCGCCGGCTCGCCGCGCGGCGGGGTCGGCCTGGTCTCGATGCGGGAGCGGGCCGACGAGCTCGGCGGGCACGTGGTGGTCGAGCCGCGCGGCGAGGCCGCGGGAACCCGAGTGAGGATGGTGCTGCCATGACGACACCCGCGACGGATCCGATCCGGGTGGTGGTGGTCGACGACCACCCCGTCTTCCGGATCGGGATGGCCTCGCTGCTCGAGGAGTCCGGGTTCGCGGTCGTCGGCCAGGCGGCCGGGGAGGACGAGGCGGTGGAGGTCGTCGGTACGACGGCACCCGACGTCGTGCTCATGGACCTCGACCTGGCCGGCGGGTCGGGGGCGAACGCCACCCGCGAGATCCTGCGCCGGCGGCCCGAGACGGGGGTCCTGGTGATCACCATGTTCGGCGACGACGAGGCGCTGTTCGGCGCGATGCGCGCCGGGGCGCGGGGCTACCTCGTCAAGGGCGCGGACCCGGAGGAGATCGAGAGCGCGGTGCGGGCGGTCGCGGCGGGGGCGGTCATGCTCGGGCCGCAGGTCGCCGGGCGGGCGATGGACTACCTGACCGGCGCCCGCAGCGTGCGCGGCGGCGTCTTCGCCGAGCTCACCGAGCGCGAGCGGGACGTGCTGGAGCTGGTCGCGCGCGGGCACGACAACGCCACCATCGCGCGGATGCTGGTCCTCACCACCAAGACGGTGCGCAACTACGTGTACGCCGTCTTCACCAAGCTGGACGTGAACGACCGGGCCGCGCTGGTGGTCAAGGCGCGCGAGGCGGGGATCGGGGTCAGCCGGCCCGAGGGCGGCGACCCGGCGTACTGAGGACGCCTGCACCTGCCGGCCGGGCTGCCGCGCGGACGAGGGTGAGGACGCCGCCGTAGAGCACGGCGGACGGCGCCGGCGCGCCGCTCCCGAGAGAGCCACTCCTCATGTCACTCGCCACCGATCCACGGGGCACGCCCGTGCCCGTGGACTCCCCCGCTTCCGCGCCTGGCCGCTGTGGATGAGCGCCGCCGGCCTGCTCGGCATGGTCGGCACGCTCTTCACCGACCAGCGGCCCGCCGGTGAGGCGTCCGGGGACTACACCGTCTCGGTCCGGGACATCCCCGACCTCGACCACCTGCCCTTCCGCATCGGCGGCTTCGGCGGCTTCCTCTGCGTCGCCGCCCTGCTGGTCTTCGCCGCCGTGTGGCGCCGCCACGTCAGCCAGCGCTACGACTGGTCGATCGGCGCCTCGATCGTCTCCTTCGGCGCCGTCGCCGCGGCCGGCACGCTGACCCTGGCCTACGGCTGGAAGGGCGCGCTCGGCAACTACCTGCACGGCGCGATCGAGGAGGGCACCTACGACGACGCGGGCCTCTACACCTACTACGTGATGAACGACTTCAGTCCGTTCATCGCCGCGCTCCCGCTCGCCGTCGCCCTCGGCGGCATCGCCTGGATGGGCCTGCGCGAGGGCCTGGTCACCCGCGGACCGGCCGTCCTCGCCGGCCTGGTCTGCCTGCTCGCCTTCGTCGCGGTCGCCGCGACCGGCGTACCGGGCCTGCCCTTCGTCGCCCTGCCCGGATTCGTGCTCGTCGGCAGCTGGCTCTCGCTGAGCCGCAGCCGCATCGTCAAGGAGGACCTGTCATGAGAAGGACCCGCACCATCGCCCTGCTGGCCGCCGCTGCCGTGCTCGTCGCCACCCCGGCGGCGGCTCAGCCGGTCGACCCGGAGGACCCCACTCCCCCACCCGGCCCGATCGACCAGACCCCGCCGACGATCCACCTCGACTACCCGACCGGCGGCGTCGACGGCTGGTTCCCGGGCCCCCGCACCGTGACGGTCCTCGTCAGCGACGAGGGCACGGGCGGCGGCGCCAGCTCCGGCGTGAGCCAGGTGTCGTACCGGATGACCGGCGCCACCGAGCTCGAGGACGTGTTCGAGGGCCGCCGGGGAAGCCTGCCGGTCAGCAACGAGGGCTCGACCCAGATCGACATCACCGCCTTCGACGGCAACGGCAACCGCGCCGAGGCCCGGATCTGGGTCGGCGTGGACCGGGTCGCACCGACCATCACCTTCGCGCCGCACCTGGCGCAGAACGCCGAGTACGCCCTGGGACAGCGGGTCGTCAACGGCTTCGGCTGCTGGGACGCCCACTCCGGCGTGGCCACCTGCAACGGCAGCGTGGCCGACGGCGCACCGCTCGACACCAGCACCCCCGGCTCACACACGGTCACCGTGACGACGACCGACCCGGTCGGCAACGCCCGGCAGTCGACGCTCACCTACCAGGTCCGGGAGGGCACGTTCTCCGTCCAGCGGCCGCCCTCGATCTCGGGGACGCCGCGCACCGGCGAGACGCTCACCGCCACACCCGCCGCCTTCACCCCCGACCCGACGCGCATCGAGCACCGGTGGTACCGCGACGGCGAGCAGATCGAGGACGAGGAGGAGGCGTCGTACGTCGTGAGGCCGGCCGACGCCGGCCGCAGCATCCACTACGCCTCGGTCCCGCACCGGACGCACTACGCCGGCACGCCGGCCACCTCGAGCCCCGTCGTCATCGAGCGGACGCCCGCGAACGACGGCCCGGCGCCGGTGCCGCCGCCCGCGGCCAAGGCGTCCTCCGTGGTGAGCGCCAAGGCGAGGTCCCGCGCCCACGGCAAGGTCAAGCTGTTGGTCACGGTGAGCGCGGCCGAGGTCGCGACCGGCAAGATCGTCGTCCGGCGCGGGAAGAAGGTCGTGGGGAAGGCCAAGCTCCGCAACGGCAGGGTCACGATCGTGCTGCGCGGCCTGCCGCGGGGCAAGGTCAAGCTCACCGTCGGCTACCAGGGCAGCGCCGTCGTGGCGGCGAGCACGGCGAAGGTCCGCGCGACCGTGCGCTGAGCGGTCCGCCACCGGCCCCGGCGCGGCGACCGTCCCCGGTCGTCGCGCCGGGTCGCGCGGGGTCGCGCCGGCTCAGTCGTCCTCGCGGCGCCGGCGCTCGTCCATCCGGTGCCGCAGCCGCTCGCGCTCCTCGCGCGCGTCCTCCGTCGCCTCGTCGATCTCGCCCTCCAGGGCGGCGACGGCCTCCGGCTTCCCGTGGAACCGGCGGAAGGAGTAGACGAGCAGGGCGAGCGCGATCGCGCAGGAGACCAGCAGCGTGACGCCCGTCCAGGGCCCGCCGATCAGCCACCATCGGTCGGCGATCGGCCACCAGCCGGGGACATCGGGGCCGACCAGCCAGATCACGCCGAACACCCCGATGCCGAGGGCGAAGACGGTGGAGAGGATCACCCGCGGCCAGGTCTCCACGCCCTCCGCGGCACCGCGCAGCGCCCGCAGCCGGACCGGCTCGAGCATCCGCTCCGCCCACTCGTACTGCTGGGAGAGCACGGCCAGGCCGGCGAACAGGAGCAGCAGGCCCGGGCCGGGCAGCACCAGGGCGGCGATGCCGGCGAGCACCAGGACCCAGCCGACGACCTCCAGCGCCAGCCGCTTCGCGGCCCCGGTCACCGGCCACCCCCGAAGCGGTCGAGCCAGGACAGCACGTCCTCGTCGGCGTTGCCGTGCTCGGCGGCGATCCGCGCCCAGCGCTGCGCCATCGTGTGGAAGCGCAGCGGGTTGTAGACGTCCTCCTCGCGGGAGAAGAGCCCGTCGCCGGCGTACGTCATGATCGTGATGTTGGGCTCGGTCAGCATGGTCCCGTCGCCGGGGTCGGGCATCGGGTTGAGGACCTCGCAGACCAGCCGGCCCTGCGTGGCGTCGACGACCTGCCAGGAGATCGGGAAGCCGGTCATCATCCGGCCCGGGTACGACGTCATGGTGCGCACCGCCCAGTCCCGGATCTCGTCGCGGCCGCGGAAGGTGCCCATGGCGTGCTCGACGTACTCGGCGTCGGGGGTGAACAGCTCCGCATAGCCCTCCCACTCGCCGGTCGCGGTGAAGCCCGCGACCTGCTCGTGGAAGGCGGCGTAGGCCTCGATGATCTCCTCGGCGGCGAAGACGGGCGCTGCGATCATGACTCGATCCAATCAGGTCGGCCCAACGTCGGCACTACGCTTCGGGCCATGCCGCGCGGGACCGCCTCCAGACGCCGGAGCCCGTTCGGCTCGCGGATCCTCGGCCCGCGCGACCAGGGGCCGCGGCAGCTGCGGGTCCGGATCCAGGTGCTGCTGACGGCGATGCTGGTGACGACCAACCTGGTCGGTGCGCTCGTGGTGTTCGTCGTCAACACCTGGGCGATCCCCTCGCCCGCGCCCAACCACGCGATGGTGCTCGCCCTCGCGATCGCGATCCCGACGTACGTCGTCCTGGCCGCCGTCGTCGGCGCGGTCTGGGGGACGACGTCCTCGCTGCGGGCGCTGCGCTGGGCCACCCAGCCCGAGGTCGACCCGGACCGCAGCCAGCGGGCGCAGGCGCTGCGGGTGCCGCTGTCGCTGACGTCCGCGCAATTCTTCATCTGGCTGGTCGGGACGATCCTGTTCACGGTGCTGACGGTGCTGCTGCAGCCGTCGCGCGCGGTCGGCACCGGCCTCACGGTGGGGATCGGCGCGGTCGTGGTGTCCGGCATCGCCTACCTGCTCACCGAGTTCACGCTGCGCCCGATCGCGGCCCGGGCGCTCGCCGACGTGAAGGTCACCCAGCGGGTGCGTGGCGTCGGCGTCGGCCCGCGGATGGCGATCTTCTGGACCCTCGGGACCGGCGCCCCGCTGATCGGCCTCATGGTCACCGCCATCCTGGCCCTCACCCCCGCCGGCTCGGACGCGACGCTCGCGCAGCTCGCCGTCGTCACGATCATCGTGTGCGGGATCGTCCTGGTCTTCGGCTTCCTGCTCACCGACCTCAACGCCCGCTCCGTCGTCGCGCCGCTGCTCTCGGTGCGCGACGCCATGCAGGAGGTCGAGCACGGCCGGCTCGACACCGACATCGTCGTGTACGACGGCACCGAGCTCGGGCAGCTGCAGAGCGGCTTCAACTCGATGGTCCACGGCCTGCGCGATCGCGAGCAGATCCGCGACCTGTTCGGCCGGCACGTCGGCCAGGAGGTCGCGGCGGCCGCCGCCGCGCTCGGCGCCGGGGAGATCGAGCTCGGCGGGGAGACCCGGGTGTGCTCGGTGCTGTTCGTGGACCTGGTCGGCTCGACGACGTACGCCACCGAGCACGGGCCGGCCGAGGTGGTCGCCGTCCTCAACCGGTTCTTCGGGGTGGTCGTCGACGAGGTGGACCGTCACCACGGCCTGGTCAACAAGTTCATCGGCGACGCGGTGCTCGCCATCTTCGGCGCGCCGGTGGAGCACCCCGACCATGCCGCCGCAGCGCTGTCCGCGGCGCGTGCGACGGCCGCGCGGCTGGCCGTCGAGGTGCCGGAGGTGGGCGCCGGGATCGGCGTCGCCACCGGGCAGGTCGTCGCCGGCAACGTGGGCCACGAGCAGCGCTTCGAGTACACCGTCATCGGCGACGCCGTGAACTCCGCCGCCCGGCTCACCGACCTCGCCAAGGACGTCCCCGGCTGCGTCCTCGCCTCCTGGGACACCGTCGCCGCCGCCGGCCCTCCCGAGGACGCCCACTGGGCGCCGTACGGCGAGACCACGCTGCGGGGCCGCTCGACCCCGACCCGGCTCGCGGTGCTGCAGGAATCGCCGCTGAAGCGGTGATTCCCTCGCTTCTTGACCGTTGCAACGGGCGGGAAGCGAGAGAATCGGTCCAGGAGTTGCAGGAATCGCCGCTGAAGCGGTGATTCCTGCAACCGCGTTCAGGCCAGCGCGTCCAGCGCCTGACCCACCCGGGCGAGGAGGCGGGCCGGGTCGAGATCCACGCCCGCGGGTACGACGGTCAGCTGGGCGTCGCGCTGGAGGACGGCGAGCCCGTGGACGGCCGCCCAGCCGAGGGTGGCCAGCTCCTCGGCGGGCACCGACGCGCCCCACCCCTGCTCCTGCGCGGCGTGGACCAGCTCGAGCATCAGCGCCCGGTGGGCGAGGCGGGCGGCGCGGAGCCGGGGGTCGTCGACGTGGAGCAGCTCGGGGCGGAACATGACGTCGAACATGGTCGGCTGGCGGGCGGCGAACTCGACGTACGCGACGGCCGACGCCACGACCTGCTGGCCACGGTCCGCGGGCACCCCGGCCACCGCCTCACGGGTCCGGGAGACCAGCAGGTCGAAGCCCTCGACGGCGAGCGCGGTGAACAGTCCGGCGCGGTCCTCGAAGTGGTGGGCGGTCGCCTGGTGGGAGACGCCGACCCGGCGCGCGATCCCGCGCAGGCTGGCCCGCGCGAGCCCGTTGGCCATGATCTCCTGCTCGGCCGCCCGCAGCAGCCGCTGGCGCAGGTCGCCGTGCCTCATCGCGCGGCCTTCTGCGGCCACCACAGCCGCCGGCCGAGCACGGTCGCCAGCGCCGGCACGAGCAGCGAGCGCACCACGAAGGTGTCGAGCAGCAGGCCGACCGCGATCGTGAAGCCCACCTGGCCGATCGTCGTCACGCGGCCCGCCAGCAGCGCCATCATCGACACCGCGAAGATCACGCCCGCGGAGGTGATCACGCCGCCGGTCGCGGCGGTAGCCCGCGCGATCCCGGACGCCGCGCCGTCGGGCGCCTCCTCGCGGATCCGCTTGGTCAGCAGCAGGTTGTAGTCGGCGCCGACCGCGACGAGCACCACGAACGCCACCGCGGCGACGGTCCAGTCCAGCTGGATGCCGAGGCCGTACTGCCACACGAGCACCGAGAGGCCGATCGCGGCGACGTACGACAGCACGACCGTCGCCATCAGCGCGAGCGCCGCGACCACGCTCCGGAGCAGCAGGAGCAGGACGAGGAAGACCGCCACCAGCGCGAAGCCGGCGATCACCTCGAGATCGGACAGGGAGTAGCGCCGCAGGTCGGCGTTGGTGCTGGCCATGCCGGTCGTGACGACCTCGGCGCCGTCGAGGGCGGTGCCGTTGAGCGAGGTCGCCACGATGGTCCGGATGTCCTCGACCCGGTCGGAGGCCTCGGGCCCGAAGGCGTCGGTGGAGCCGAGTACCGCGAGCCGCGCGGTGCGGCCGTCCGGGGAGAGGTAGAGCCGCATGGCGGCGGCGAAGTCCTGGTCCTCGAGCGCGGCCGGCGGGAGGTAGAAGCCGCCGCTCACCGGGTCGTCGGCGGCGGACCGGGTCTCGCGGAGGTGCCGGGCGGCGGCCTCGAGGCCGTCCTCGAGCTCCGGCAACGACGCGGCGACCTGCTGGGTGCCGCCGTGCAGCCGGCCCGCACCGGCGGCGAGCTCCTCGGCTCCCGCGGACAGCTCGCCGAGCCGGTCGGCGAAGACCCGCTGGCCGTCGGCGAGCTGCCGGCTGCCGTCGCGGGCCTGCGCCAGGCCGGCGCGCAGCTGCTGCAGGCCGGTCCGGAGCTCGCCGCCACCGTCGGCCAGCGCTCGCGCCCCGGCGGCCGCCTGGCGCAGTCCGGGCAGGAGCTGGTCGCGCTCGGCCTCCCAGATCTGCCGGATGCCGGTGCGCGCCTGGCGACAGGCGGGATCGAGGCCGCAGGTGAGGCTCTTGGTGGCGAGGGCGTCGTACACGAGCGCGAGGCCGTCGACCGCCACCTGGACCTGGTCGGCGGCGGTCTCCAGCCCGTCGGCGAGGCCGCCCGCACCCGCGCGCAGGTCGCCGGTGCCGGCGATCGCGGCGTCGGCGCCGTCGAGCAGCCTCGTCATGCCCTTGGTCAGCCGGCGGGTCGAGGCGGCGATCCGGCCGGCGCCGTCGACCGCCTGGTCCGCGCCCGCGGCGAGCCGCCCGGCGCCGGCGTCCAGTCGTCCCGCGCCGTCGGCCAGCTCCTCGGCGCCACCGGCGCCCTCGGCGACCTCTCCCCTGGCCCGGTCGAGCTCGTCGCCGACGAGACCGGCCTGGTGGGCGACCGACGCCTCCGTGATGGGTACGCCGAGCGGGCGGGTCACGCCGCGCACCAGCTCCACCCCGTCGTGCTGGGCGACCGCGGCGGCGGCGCGCTCGAGGACGGCGAGATCCTTGCTGGTGCGCAGGTCGTGGTCGGCGCGCACCAGGACGTAGTCCGGCAGCACCTCGTTGACCGGGAAGTGCCGCGCGAGCAGGGCGTAGCCCCGGTTGCTCTCGGCGTCCTGCGGGAGCGGGTCGCGGACGTCGTACGACAGGTCGGCCAGGGGGAACAGGGCCGCCAGCAGCGCGAGGGGCACGAGCGAGGCGGCGAGCATCCGGACCGGGTGCGCGGCGACGACGTCGGCGACCCGCTGCCACACGCCCGCGGCCTTCGAGGTGCGCGGCTCGGCCCAGCCGCGGCGGCCGGCGAGCGCGAGCAGGGCGGGAGTCAGGGTGAGGCTGACGAGCAGGTTGACCGCGATGCTGACCGCGACCGCGGGCCCGGTGGTGTTGAAGAAGCCGAGGTCGGCGAGCGCCATGGCGAGGGTGGCCAGGACGACGGTGACCGCCGAGCCCGCGATGACCGAGCCCACCCGGGTCGCGGCGATCGCGGCGGCCCGCGCCGGCTCGACGCCCAGCCGGCGCTGCTCGTGGTAGCGCGCGACCAGGAAGACGGCGTAGTCGGTGCCGGCGCCGAGGACGATCGCGGTGAGGAAGGAGCCGCTGAAGGTGGAGACCGCGAACAGGTCCTGCAGCCCGCACCACGCCACCACCGCGCGCCCGAGCCCCAGGCCCAGCCCGACGACGGTGAGGATGAGCGCCGGGATCGCGAACGAGCGGTAGATCAGGAACAGGATCAGCGCGATCAGGCCGATGGTGACGACGGTGATCCGCACGACGCTGTGCTCGGTCTCGGTCGCGAGGTCCACCACGGTCGCGGTCGGGCCGGTCACCTCGACGGTGAGGCCGTCGGGAGCGCGCTCGCCCACGATGGCGCGGACGGCGGCGACCTGGCGCAGCGACGACGGCGCGCCGGTCGCGCCGGTGATGCCGACCAGCAGGTAGCGCGCCTGCCGGTCCTCGCTGGTGAGCGCCCGGCGCAGCGCGGGGTCGCGGACATCCTGGACGAACGCGACGTCGTCCTCGTCCTCGGCGAGCGCGGCGACCAGCCCCTCGGCGTACCGGCGGTCCGCCTTGGTCAGCCCGGACGTCCGCTCCATCGCGACCACGATGAAGCTCTCGCTGTCGCCGCTGCTGAACTCCTCGTTCATCAGCTCGACCGCCCGCATCGACGGGGCGTCCTTCGGCACCATGGGCGAGGAGTCCCGCCCGGCGATCTCCTCCAGCTGCGGCACGGCCACGTTCATCACGGCCGTGATCGCCAGCCAGGCGAGCACCACCCACCCGGCATGCCGTACGGCGAGACGCGCGTAGCCCGCGGCCCGGTCGCCCTGCGTCGTCCCCACCGGGCGAAACTAGAACCGGTTCCTTGCCAGTGGCAAGGAAGTGTGGCGCGGGCCACGGGGGCCGGTGTGGCAGGCTCCCCGGCGTGACCCAGGACGCGATGCAGGGATTCGAGCCGGACGCGATCGTCGTGGGGGCCGGCCTGGCCGGGCTGGTCGCGACGTACGAGGCGACCCGCGCGGGCAGGCGGGTGCTCGTGCTCGACCAGGAGAACCGCGCCAATCTCGGCGGCCAGGCGTTCTGGTCGCTGGGCGGGCTGTTCCTCGTCGACACCCCCGAGCAGCGGCGGATGGGGATCAAGGACTCCTTCGAGCTGGCCTGGCAGGACTGGCAGGGCTCGGCCGGGTTCGACCGGGTGGACGCGGAGCACGACGGGACACCCGGGCAGGACCACTGGGCGCGGCAGTGGGCCGAGGCGTACGTCGGGTTCGCGGCGGGCGAGAAGCGGTCGTACCTGCGCGAGCTGGGCCTGAAGGTGCTGCCGTTCGTCGGCTGGGCCGAGCGCGGCCGCGGCGACGCGTCCGGGCACGGCAACTCCGTCCCCCGCTTCCACCTCACCTGGGGCACCGGCCCCGAGGTGGTCCGGGTCTTCCTCGAGCCGGTGCTCGCGGCCGAGGAGGCCGGGCTGGTCCGCTTCGGCTTCCGGCACCGCGTCGACGCCCTGGTCAAGGACGGCGACACCGTGGTGGGCGTGCGCGGGGCGGTCCTGGAGCCGTCCTCGGTCGAGCGCGGCGTCGAGTCGACCCGCGTCGAGGCCGAGGAGTTCGAGCTGCGCGCGCCGGCGGTCGTGGTCACCACCGGCGGCATCGGCCACAACCACGAGCTGATCCGTGCCAGCTGGCCGGCCGACCGGCTCGGCCCCGCCCCGGCGCACATGATCAGCGGCGTCCCGGCGTACGTCGACGGGCGCGGCCTCGCGATCGCCGCGGACGCCGGCGCGCGGCTGGTCAACCCGGACCGGATGTGGCACTACACCGAGGGCATCCACAACTGGGACCCGGTCTGGCCCGACCACGCGATCCGGATCATCCCGGGGCCGTCGTCGCTGTGGTTCGACGCCACCGGGCAGCGGCTGCCGGCGCCGAACTACCCCGGCTTCGACAGCCTCGGCACCCTCGCGACGATCGGCGCGACCGGCTACGACTACACCTGGTTCGTGCTGACCCAGTCGATCATCGAGAAGGAGTTCGCCCTCTCCGGCTCCGAGCAGAACCCCGACATCACCGGCAAGGACGTCCGCGTGATGCTGCGGGCCCGGCTGGCGAAGGGGGCGCCCGCACCGGTGGAGAGGTTCAAGACCGACGGCCGCGACTTCGTCGTGGCGTCCTCGCTCGAGTCGCTGGTCGACGGCATGAACGCCATCGTCTCCGCCGACTCCCCGGCGCGCGGGCCGCTGCTCGACGCCGACGTGCTGCGACGGCAGATCGCCGCGCGGGACGCGGAGCTGGACAACGCCTTCAGCAAGGACTTCCAGCTGATGGCGATCGCCAACGCCCGCCGCTCCCGCACCGACAAGCTGATCCGCGTCGCCAAGCCGCACCGGATCCTCGACCCCGAGCACGGCCCGCTCATCGCCGTACGCCTCAACATCCTGACCCGCAAGACCCTCGGCGGCATCGCCACCGACCTCTCCTCCCGCGCCGTCGACGC
This sequence comes from Nocardioides humi, assembly GCF_006494775.1. Lineage (NCBI taxonomy): Bacteria > Bacillati > Actinomycetota > Actinomycetes > Propionibacteriales > Nocardioidaceae > Nocardioides > Nocardioides humi. Next base: position 2,597,544 of record NZ_CP041146.1, read on the forward strand.
CGCCGGATCGGTCATCCCCGGCCTGTACGCCGCCGGCGAGGTCGCCGGCTTCGGCGGCGGCGGGGTGCACGGCTACAACGCGCTCGAGGGGACCTTCCTCGGCGGCTGCATCTTCTCCGGACGGGCCGCGGGACGGGCGATCGCGCGGGGCTGAGCGAGTTAGAGGTTCCACCAGTAGGTGACGCCTGCTGCGCGCCGCGACGCACGCACGCTGGCGGCGTTGCGGCCGCTCGAAAGGCGATCCAGCCTGCCTTCGCGACCGCGCCTTGCCATCGCACGCGCCTCGCGACGCTCGCGACGACGCCACCTACTGGCGGAACCTCTTATCCACAGGTCGCTCGATGCCGGTTGGCCGACGCCCCCGGCGATGGCACGATCTCGGCAGCCGTCGCACCGAGCCGGCGAGTCCTACACTGAAGGGGTGGACCTCGTGAACGATCCGCAGATCTGGACGCTCCTCGGCGTGTTCAGCGCCATGATGTTCGCGGCGCTCGGCATCTCCACCCGCTACACGGTGTCCACGCTGCGCGCCGAGATCCGGGCCGTGGACGCGAAGCACGACGGCCGGGCCGACGTCCTCGCCGCGCGGACCGACGCCCTCGCCGCCCAGATGGCGGCCGGCTTCGCTGCCGTGGACGCGCGGTTCGTTGGAGTCGACACACGGTTCGACGCGTTGGAGCAGCGGTTCGACGACAAGATCGACGGGGTCAAGACCCAGCTCGACGCCAAGATCGACGGGGTCAAGACCCAGCTCGACGCCAAGATCGACGGGCTCGAGACCCGGCTCGACGCCAAGATCGACGGGCTCGAGACCCGGCTCGACGCCAAGATCGACGGGGTCGAAGCCCGGCTCGACGCCAAGATCGACCACGTGGCCGAGGTCGTCGGCATCCGGATCGACTCCGTGGACCACCGCCTCGGCGCGGTCGAGGACGACCTCAAGATCGTCAAGGCCCATCTGCTGCGACATCCCGCCGCCTGACCCACCCGTCAGCGCGACGGGTCCACCAGGATCTTGGCGTGCTTCTCCGGGTCGCCGAGGTCCTCGAACGCCCCCGCCACCCCGTCCAGCCCGACCACGCCGGTCACGAGCGGGCGGACGTCGACCTTGCCGGAGGCGATCCACTGCAGGGTCTGGTGGAACTCGCTGGGGTCGTAGGCGAAGGCGAAGCGCAGGTCGATCTCCTTGTTGATCGCCATGGACGGCCGGAACGAGTCCTCGCCCATGCACACGCCGACGACGACCACCCGCGAGAGCAGCGGGGCGTGGGCGACGACGTGCTCGATCATGCCGGGGACGCCGACGCACTCGAAGACGACCGGCCCACGCGGCGTGGCGCCGGCCTTCTCGGCGGCGCGCATGACGCGGGCCCAGGGCAGGAGGGGGACGGCGCGCAGCCTGTCCATCGCGTCGATGCCGAGCTCGGCGAGGGCGATCGCCTCGGTGAGATAGCGCTTCGACTCGGCGAAGGACGCCCACGGCGACTCCTCGGCCGGGTCGACGACGACGTCGGCGCCCATCCTCTCGGCGAGCGCGCGGCGGCCGGCGGAGAAGTCGCTGGCGATGACATGGCGTACGCCGGTGGCCTTGAGCATCGCGATCACCGCCAGGCCGATCGGGCCGCAGCCGATGACGACGGCGGTGTCCTTCGCGCCGACCTCGCCGCGGCGTACGGCGTGCAGCGCGACCGCCATCGGCTCGGTGAGCGCGGCGGCGGCGGGGTCGAGCTCGTCAGGCACGCGCATGGTCATCGACGGGACGGCGAGCACCTGCTCGGCGTACCCACCCGAGGCGAGCGGACTGAGCCCGGTCAGGTGCGTGGAGCCGCCCGCGCGCAGCACCGGCAGCGCGACGACGCGGGTGCCGACGGGGTGCTGCCTGCGGGTGCGCGGGCCGTAGTCGGCGACGGTGCCGACGAACTCGTGACCCATCACGACGCGGTCGGTCGAGCGCATGAAGTGGTCGTACCCGAGCTCGGCGACGTCGGCCGCGGTCTCGTCGCAGTGCAGCCGGGCGTGCAGATCCGAGCCGCAGATGCCGCACCGCTCCACCTCGATCAGCACCTGGCCCCGCTCGGGGGTCAGGTCGGGGAGGTCCTCGACGGTGAGCTCGGCCCGGTGGCAGACGACGGCGCGCATGCGGACATCATGCCGCCCGGCGGGGGACGTAGTGGTCGAGCGGCTGCTGGCCGGTCAGCTCGCCGATCGCGCGCATGAGCAGGTCGGTCGCCTCCCGCACCTCCCCCTCCCGTACGTCGACAGGCGCGCCGACCACGACCGTGACCCGCCCGCGCCGCCAGCCCCGGCGGCCCGGTGGGTCGACGTCCGCGGTCCCGGCGAGGCCGACGGGCAGCACGACGGCCTCCGGCACCGCCCGGGCGACCCGCACCACGCCGGTGTGACCGCGGTGCAGCCGGCCGTCCGGGGACCGGGTGCCCTCGGGGTAGATCGCCCACACGCCGCCGTCCCGCAGCACCGCCGACGCCGCGCCCAGCGAGACAGCGGCGGCGTCGCCGCCGGAGCGGTCGACGGGGATCTGCCCGGTCGCCGAGCACAGCCAGCGCTCGAGGCGACCGCGCAGCCCGGCGCCGTCGTAGTACTCCGCCTTCGCCAGGAACCGCGGCTGCCGCGGCAGCACGAGGGAGAGCACGAGCGAGTCGATCTCGGCGAGGTGGTTGGCCGCGACGATCACCGGCCCGTGCGCAGGGACGCGGTCCAGGCCGGCCACGCGCGGGCGGGTGTACCACCGCACCACCGGCCCGAGCAGGACCCACTTGAGCACCCAGAACCACACGACGGACCTCTCGAGTAGACACTGTCTACTCCCAGTCTGGCCCACCGCCGTAGACAATGTCTAGGTGAGCGCCCGCGACCACCTCGTCACCGTCGGCACCCGGCTCCTCGAGGAGCACGGTCTGGCCGGCATCTCGCTGCGCTCGATCGCGAACGCGGCCGGGGTGTCCCACGGCGCCCCGCGCCGCTACTTCCCGACCTACCAGGCCCTGCTGGCCGCCGTCGCCCGCGGCGGCCTCGAGGACCTCGACGCCGAGATCGGCCCGGCGCTCGCGGCCGACGACCTCCGAGCCGCCGCCCGCGCGTACCTCTCCTTCGCCCGCACCCGGCCGGAGATGTTCGCCCTGATCAGCCGGCACGACCTGCTCGAGGGCGCGGGCGGGAACCTGCGCGAGATCACCGGCCGCTGGTTCGCCGACCTCGGCGCCCTGCTCGCCCGCACGACCGGCCGCACGCCGCGCCCGGAGGAGTGCCTCGCGCTCTGGTCGGGGGTGCACGGCCTCGCCGCGCTCACCAGCCGCCGCGCCACCGAGCCGACCGGGATCGACCCGACCCGAGCGCTCGACGTACTGCTGGAGAAGCACGGCACCCCGGCTCCGAGGAGCCGGGGTGCCGCGAGGAGCCGCTGAAGACTCAGGCGTTGTCGAGGGCCTGGGCGACGCGGCGGTGTGCTTCCCAGATCTCCTCGGGCAGCCCGTCGAACTGCGCGAGGTGCTTCTCGCGGAAGCCCATCTCCTGCTGCCAGCGCTCGACGTCGATGGCCAGGACCGTGTCGAGGTCGGCCAGGGTCTGCTCGTCCAGGCCCTCGAGGTTGAGCTCCTCACGCTTCGGCAGCACCCCGACCGGGGTCTGCACACCCTCGACCTCGCCGCCCAGGAACTGCATGAGCCAGTTCAACGGCCGCAGGTTCTCCCGATACCCCGGCCACAGGAAGCGGCCATCCTCACCACGCTGGAACCAGTTCACGTGCGCGAAGATCGGCTTCGTCGTGGCGCGGCCGATCACCTCGAGCCAGTGCGCGGCATAGTCGGCCTCGGAGTACGACATGAACGGACGCATCGACATCGGGTCATAACGCAGCACACCCTCGAGGCCGTCGGCCGCGGCGGTCGCCTCCGCACCCAGGGTCAGGCCGTCGTACACACCCTCGGCGACGTCGGAGATCGCGCGGATCAACGGCTCACGATCGCGGGTACGGCCACCGAAGATGATCCCGTGGATCTCCACACCGGCCGGGTCCTCGAAGTCCTTCGCGACGTTCGGGACATTCGCCAACGTGGTCGTGAACCGCGAGTTGGGGTGCGCCCACGGGTCCTCGGCGTTCTCCGGAGCCCGCTCGGCGATCACCTCGCCCTTCCAGTCCTCCCAACCATCCAGATCCGCCGGCTTGTCGCCGCGACCCTCCCACCAGACCTCCTGGGTCTTGGGGTTGTAGGCCACGTTGGTGAAGATCGCACCCGTACCCTCAACGATCGAGTCGATCGCGGTCGGGTTGGTCTTCTCGTTGGTGTCCTTCGCAACACCGAAGACACCGTTCTCCGGGTTCATCCCGTACAGCTTGCCGTCCTCACCCACCCAGATCCACGCGATGTCGTCGCCGTAGAACTCCACGTAGTAGCGCTCACCGAGCGCGTCGGGGGCCAGCGTCATCGCAAGGTTCGTCTTGCCCGAGGCCGACGGGAACCCACCGCAGATGTTGTACTTCGCCCCGGTCTCCTTGTCGGTGATACCGAGCAGCATGAACTGCTCCACCAGAAAACCGTTCTTCCACCCGTCGTAGGCGCCCTGGCGCAGACCATGGGCGATCTTGCCCAACAGCGCGTTGCCGCCGTAGGAGGAGCCGAAGTGCAAGATCGTGCGCTCGTCGGCCACCGTCACGAAGTACCGCTTGTCCTCAGGCGTGCCCTGGCCGAGGTTCTCCAGATCGCCGGTCACGTGCACGGCCTTGACGAAGGACTCGCCCAGATCGTTGACGAACTCCACACCGACCCGCGACATACGGATCATCTGCAGCACCACATTGCGGTTGTCGGTCAGCTCCACACCCGCGGCGAACCTCTCCAACGGCGAGCCCTTCGGCGCCATCAGATACGGGATCACGTACATCGTCTTGCCCACCGACGCACCCGTCATCAACTCCACCAGCTTCGGCTTCATCTCCGCAGCAGGCTTCCAGTTGTTGTACACACCCCTGTCGTTCTCGTCACTGGTGGCGACGATGGTGCGCTCCTCAGCACGCGCGGTGTCCTTGAAATACGAACGCGAGTAGTAACGACCCTCGCCGGCGGGAAACAGCTCACCCGCGTCCAGTGCCTCCTGGACCAGACGCGCGTCATCAGCCGCGGACACGACCTCGACACGCTCTGCTCCGGTGATGTTGGCCCAGTGTGCGACGTACTCACGAACGTGCGGGTTGGTCAGCCCCGCCTCGTCGAGCGTCCGCTCCACATCAACCATCTGTATTCGCCAGCCTTTCGGTCCTTGTCAAGGTGTGGGCACGCTACCCCACAGCCCACCCGGTTTTTTCCGGGGTTCGAATCGTGTGATCCGTGGACACCGTCGTCCGCGTGACAGTCACCATGACACCCGTTTTGCGCTGACGCACATCGGCGCAGATTGGATCGATCGAATGTCAGTCGACGGCGGCGAGGAGGTCGCGAACCCGCCGCAACCGGCGGAAGTACGTCGCCCGGCTGAGGTACGTCGACCGCATCACCGACTCGTGCGTGGCCCCGGCGGTGAGGTACCGGCGGACCACGAGATCGTGCAGCGCGGGCTCGGCCGCGAGCACGTCGTCCACGCGCGAGCGGACCCAGGCGCGCACCTGCTCGCCGGCGGTCGGGAAGGTCTCGAGCGCCGCCAGCAGCCGGTCGCCGCCGGGCGCGGCCGGACGGCCCTGCTCGGCGACCACCGCGGCATAGAGCAGGCCGGCGAGACCGCCGGGACCGACGTCGGCGACCCAGGTCGTGACGGGGACGCCGTCGACCTCGCGGCGCAGATCCGGGACCTCGGCGTACCCGTAGGCCTCCAGGACCGCGCGCTCCTCGGGCAGGTCGCCGACGAGGTTGGCGTGGTCGCTGCGCGGGTTGCCGACGCCGCACTGCGCGAGGCCGGCCGCATTGCGCAGCCACGCGACCTCGGGCTCGCCGACGTCGTCGAAGGTGAGCTGGACGGCGCTCAGCACCGCGCGCTCGGCGCAGCCCTGCCGGCGGGCATGCTCGACGACGGGCGCGACCAGTCGCGCTCGGGCACCGCCGACCGCCCCGGCCGGCTCCAGCGCCAGCGCGGCGACCACGGCGACCGGCCGGCCGTCGGCCCGGCGGACCACCCGCGCACCCTCGCCCAGCCACGGCGCGACCACCGCCCACACGGCGGGGTACCGGCGCTCCAGCGCCTGGCGTACGACGTCCGCGTCGCCCGCGCGCCAGCGGTCGGCGTAGTGGCGGGTGAGTGTGGTCGGACCCAGGCCCGCGCGCAGTCCGGGGTCGCGGACCAGCGCCGCCAGCCGCGGCAGCGCGCCGGACTCCCCCGCGGCCGCGCGAGCGTGCTCGTGGGCGGCGACCCGCAGCACCGTCGCGGCCGCGCGCTCGGGCTCCTCGGCCCACAGCCGCTCGGCGAGCAGGCCCGCGAGCGAGGGGTGCAGCACCAGCCGGTTGCCGACGGGCTCGACGACGCGGGTCTCCCGCAGCGCCTCCCCCAGTTCCGCGGCCCGTCCGCGAACAGGTCGGCCAGCAGCGGCGCGTCCACGCCGGCCGCCAGGACGAGCACGGCGAGCAGGTCGGGATCCAGCAGGTCCAGCGCGGCGTCGGCCAGGTGGGCGGCGAGCTCCTCCCCGGTCTCGCGGGCGAGCACGGCGCCGTCGTCCCGGCCGGCGTCGCCGCGACCCACGGACACCGCCCACGCGCGAGCACCGAGGACCAGTGCGAGCGGCAGCCCGCCGGCCTGCGCGGCGAGAGCGGTGCGGGCGGCGGGGTCGGCGACGCCGTACCTCCGGAGGAGGGCGTCGGCCTCCTCCGGCTCCAGGGCGCCCATCCGGACGTGCAGAGCCAGCGCGGCCAGCGGCTCGGGCAGCCACCGCGGCGGCAGCATCCGGCCGCCGACGACCAGGCGGGTGTCCTCCGGCAGCCCGGCCACCGCGGCGCCGACCGCGCCGAGCGCGGGTCCGAGGGCGTCGATCTCGTCGACCACGACCACCTGTGCGCGGCCGTCGATCCGGTCGAGGGCGGCCAGGACGTCGTCGGCGCGGGCGTCGAGGACGACGGCCCGCCGCCCGGCTCGCTCCGCCCGGCGCCCGGCCTCGCGCAGCGCGGCGCTCTTCCCCACGCCGCCCCGGCCGGTCACCGCGAGCACCCGCGCGGACCCGGCGGGATCGAGCAGCAGGTCCAGCCGCCGGCCCAGGCCCGCCGGGCAGGCGTAGCGGTCGGCGTCCAGGCCCTCGGCGTAGGTCGCCAGGGTCGGCGGGTCGGGAGACCCCGGGCGGAGCTGGACGATCCCCATGGCTGCTCCTCGTGGTCAGGCCGCCACCAGGGTAGAGCCAGTGTTGACGAGTGGTCAACGGACTGGCGTAGGGTCGGGGCGTGACGACCAGCCTGCTGCGCGGCCTGCGCGCCCTGGAGATGCTCGGCGGCGAGGCGCTGGGCGTCTCCGAGATCGCCCGACGGCTCGGGGTCGACAAGGCCGGTGTCTCCCGGATGCTCGGCCAGCTGCACGCCGAGGGCTGGGTGCTGCGCACCGGCGCGCGCTACGTGCTCGGCGAGCGCGCGCTGGCGATGGTGACCGCCGACCCCGCGGAGGTACGCCGCCGGGCGGCCCGGGTCGCCGCCCGGCTCCACGAGCGCACCGGCCTGACCTCGGTCGTGGTCCGCCTCGCCGGCGAGGGCGGGCAGCCGGTCGCGGTCGCCGGCCCCACCGGCTTCCTCGACCCCGAGGGACCGTACGAGCACCTGTGGTGCACCGCGGGCGGGATCGCGCTGCTCGCCCAGCTCCCCGACGCCGAGCTCGACCGGCGCCTGGCGGTCACGCCGTGGCCGCAACCGTCCGCGGACGCCCCGGCCGACGCCGATGCGGTGCGCGCGCTGATCCGGGCGGTGCGGGCGGGCGCACCGGCCGAGGAGCGCTCCTGGACGCTTCCCGGAGCGGGCTGCATCGCGCTGCCCTGGCCGGTCGTGGAGCCCGCGCCGCCGTACGCCGTGCTGGCCCTCGGCCCGGCCGCCGACATCGACCGGGACGCCGACGCCGTGCGCCAGGCGCTGCGCGACGCGGTCGCCCGCTGAGTCTCACGCTGGTCTCAGGCTGCCCCGATCCCGCGGAGCGGAGCCCCCGCACGACCGACGATCGCGGCGTGACCTCCCGCATCCGCCTGCTGGCCGCCCTGCTCCTCGTGGCGCTCGCCCTCGCCCCGCTCGGCGCGCCGTCCCACGCCGAGCCCGCCCCCGCGCCGGCCGAGCCCGCCGCACCCGCCGCGCGCGGCAAGGCCGTCACCGTCACGCCTGCCCAGCCGATGGCGGGCGAGAGGACCCGGTTCAGCGGCAAGGTCGCCGGCCGGGCCGGCACGGCCGTGCTGGAGCGGAAGAAGGGCAAGCGGTGGGTGGCGGTGGCCCGCGGCAAGGTGCGCAAGGGCGGCAAGTACCGGGTCGCCGCGCCCGTGAAGAAGGCCGGGACCTACCGGGTCCGTGCGGGATCCTTCACCAGCAAGAAGGCCAAGGTGCGGCTCGCGCCGCAGGCGGCCCAGATATCGGTGACGGCGCCCCTCGTCACCGGCATCGCCCGGCCGGTCGTGGCGACGGTGACACCGGCGCGCGCGGGCCGGACCGTCCGGCTGCAGCGGCTCGACGGCGGCACCTGGACCACCGTCGCCACCGCGACGACCGACGGCGCGGGCCAGGCGCTGATCCCGTACGCCGCCGGGCCGGCCGGCAGCACGTCGTACCGGATCCTGGGCGAGCGCCACCGCAAGTCCGCCACGGTCGCCTCGGCGCCGCAGGTGGTCCGGACCGCGCCGGCGACCGAGCTGCTCAGCCGGGGCACCGCCGCCGGCGACACCAGCCACGACCCGTCGGTCTCGGCCGACGGCCGCTGGGTGGCCTTCACCTCCCAATCTCGGCTGCTCCCCAGCGACACCGACGACCGGGAGGACATCTACCTGTTCGACCGGGTGACCGGAGCGCTCACCCACCTGCTCCCGGACGCGGGCGGACTCGCCATCAACCCTCGGCTCTCCGCGAACGGGCGGTTCCTGGCCTTCCAGTCCACGTCGGCCAGCTTCGCCGGCGAGGCGGACGGCGACCACGACGTCTTCGTGCTGGACCGCGTCACCGGCGTGGTCGACCTGGTCTCCCAGACGCCGGACGGCGAGGCCGCCAACCGGCCCTCGCAGCTGTACGCGATGAGCGACGACGGCCGCTTCGTCGCCTTCACCTCGACCGCCTCGGACCTGGTCGGCGTGCTCCAGCCGCCGAACACTGACGTCCGGCACGCCTACCTGCACGACCGCACGACCGGCACGAACCGCGCCCTCGACCGGATCGGCCTCGGCTGGGCGACCGCCAACATCTACGGCCTCGACGTCAGCGCGGACGGGTCGCGGGTGGCCTTCTCCAGCGGCGACGACGGCCTCGACCCCGGGCACGTCGACGTGGTCGCGGTCTTCGGGTGGGACGTCGCCGCCGACGGCACCATCTCGAACCGGACCAATCTCACCCCCGACATCCGGGCCGACCAGCCGTCGCTGAGCGGCGACGGCTCCGTGCTGGCGTTCACGACCGTCGCCGCCCTCGGGCCCGGCGATCTCAACGGCGCCCGCGACACCTATCTCCGTACGCCGGCCGGCACCTTCGTCTTCGCCGGCCCCTACGGTGCCGCAGGGAACCCCGGCGGCGAGATCTCCGCCGACGGCCGCTTCGTGTCGCTGTCGACCAAGAACGTGCTGCCGGGCGACACCAACGGCAGCACGGCCGACGTCGCCGTGTGGGAGCGGGCGACCGGCACCACCACCCTGATCACCCGCGCGGGCGCGGGCGCCAGTGGCGACGAGGGGCTCTCCGCCGACGGGTCGGTGCTGGTGTTCGGCTCGGCCGCTCCGGTGGTGCCCGGCGCGACCGGCGACTACAACGTGTACGTCACCGCGCTGCGCTGAGCCTCGCGCCGCCCACCCGGTTGCAGGGCGGCCGGGTGGGGTAGGAAGGCGGCATGAGCTTCCCGCCCCCGCCGCCGCAGGGACCGCCGACCGGCCCCCGCCCTCCGGTCCGCCCTCCGGTCCGCCGCCGGGCTGGGGTCCGCCGCCGGGGTACTCGCCCCAGCCGTTCGGCCCGCCGCCCGGGCGCCGCGGCGGCGGCGCGACCCTCGCCCTCGTCATCGGCGGCGTGGTGCTGGCGGTCGCGCTGCTCGCCGCGATCGGGGTCGGCGCCTTCCTCATCGCCGGCGGCGGTGGCGACGACGACCGCGCGGCCGACGACCCGACGACCAGCGCCTCGTCCTCCACCTCGGCCCCCACCTCCGAGCCGACCTCGGAGAGCACGACCGGGGACACCCCCACGTCCCCGAGCGGCTCGGCGAGCTCGGGCCCGTCCACGCCGTACACGCCCTCCGACGACACCGACGACGACATCCACAACGACGTCAAGGCCGCCGACTTCCCGGGCGACTGGAACTTCAAGCTCGGTGACGTCGAGCACCACGCGAAGCTGCTGCGCTCGGTCGACCACGACAGCTGCGCACCGGTCGAGAAGGGCTCGACGCTCACCCAGCAGCGCTGCGAGTACGCCGTCCAGTGGGTCTTCAACGCCCTCGGCGGCAAGGTCCGGCTGACCCACCTGTTCCTGGTGTTCGACACCGAGCGGCACGCCAAGGCGGCGCAGAGCTCGCTCAAGGACAAGGACTTCGACCTGCCCGACGACAGCCTCTACCCCTCGTTCGTGCAGGGGAAGTGGAACTCCAGCGTCTACGGCAACATCATCGCCGTCACCATCGGCACGTCGAAGGTGGAGGTCAAGGAGAAGAAGCTGACCTCGCTGGTCAACTACATGAACACCGACTACAAGTCCGCGCTGCTGTTCAAGTTCTGAGCCGGGTCTCGGGGCCGGCCGGATCACCGCGCGAAAGTTTTTCCTACGATCTGCTGACAACCTGTCCGGTCCTCTGGCATGCTTCTGCTCGCCGCCGCAGGTGACCCGAGACGCCTGCGGCGGCTTCCATTTTTAATGGCCGAGCGTGTCGCATACGCGGCTCGCCGCCCGGGACTCGCTTCGCTCGCCCCGCGGGCTTCGCCGCGTGCGCTTCGCGGCCGTGCGCCACGCTGCCGGCCTCGCCACGCTGCCGGCCTCGCCACGCTGCCGGCCTCGCCACGCTGCCGGCCTTAGCCCTTCCGGTACGCCGGAGCCCGCCGGCTCGGCGCGGTCTCGGCGCTGGCCAGCAGGGGAAGCACCCGCGGCGGGACGAGCACCGACAGCACCATCACGCTGGTGGAGCGCACGACCGACGACGACTGGTCGATCCGGACCAGGGTCGCCTGCAGCTCGGGGTGGGAGCGGGTGGCGACCCGGCAGAGCACGTCGTACGAGCCGGTCGTGACGTACGCCTCCAGCACCTGCGGGATCGCCTCGAGGTCGCGGGCGACCTCGTCGAGCGCGCCCTGCGAGATCTCGAGGGTGACATAGGCCTGCACCTCGAACCCGGCCGCGGCGACGTCGAGGGTGGGGTCCCAGTCGGCGATGACGCCGGCCTCGGCGAGCCGGCGCAGCCGGGCCTGCACGGTGGCGCGGGCGACCCTGGTCTGCCGGGAGAGCTCGAGGTCGCCGGCGCGCGGGTGCTCGGTGAGCGCGGTGAGCAGGGCGATGTCGATCTGGTCCAGGGTGAGCACTCCTCCAAGATAGTCAATCTGCCTAGCCACAACCAGCGACAGCCGTCAGAACTGGTCGCTCTGCCCACCTCCAGATGGACAGGTTGTGCGTCCCGGAGCCGGACTGGTCTGCTCCTCGCATGTCCCTCCAGGAGACCCTGACCAGCGAGGAGCGGCTCGCCGAGCTCGACCTCGACACGTTGAAGCAGCTCGTCGGCCTCGTCGAGTACGACGACCGCGAGGACCCGTTCCCGGTGACCGGCTGGGACGCGGCCGTGTGGGTGGTCGGCAACGCCACCCAGTCCGCCCACTTCTTCGTCTCCGCCTTCGGCATGGAGCTGGTCGCCTACTCCGGCCCGGAGACCGGCAACCGCGACCACGTCGCCTTCGTGCTCAAGAGCGGGGCCGTGCGGTTCGTGATCAAGGGCGGCGTCGACCCGCGCAGCCCCCTGCACGACCACCACCGCAAGCACGGCGACGGCATCGTCGACATCGCGCTCGAGGTCCCCGACGTCGACAAGTGCGTCGAGCACGCCCGCTCGGTCGGCGCCACGGTGCTCGAGGAGCCGCACGACCTGACCGACGAGCACGGCACCGTCCGGGTCGCCGCGATCGCGACGTACGGCGACACCCGGCACAGCCTGGTCGACCGCAGCCGGTACGACGGCCCGTACCTCCCCGGCTACGTCGAGCGCACCTCCACCTTCCGCAGGCGGGAGGGCGCTCCCCGGCGGCTGTTCCAGGCGCTCGATCACATCGTCGGCAATGTCGAGCTCGGCCGGATGGACGAGTGGGTGGAGTTCTACGGCAAGGTCATGGGCTTCACGAACATGGCCGAGTTCATCGGCGACGACATCGCGACCGACTACTCCGCGCTGATGTCGAAGGTCGTGGCCAACGGCAACCACCGGGTGAAGTTCCCGCTCAACGAGCCGGCGGTCGCGAAGAAGAGGTCGCAGATCGACGAGTACCTCGAGTTCTACGACGGCCCGGGCGCCCAGCACCTGGCGCTGGCCACCAACGACATCCTGCGCACCGTCGACGCCCTGCGCGCCGAGGGCATCGAGTTCCTCTCCACCCCCGACTCCTACTACGAGGACCCCGAGCTGCGCGCCCGGATCGGCGAGGTGCGGGTCCCGGTCGAGGAGCTGCAGAAGCGCGGCATCCTCGTCGACCGCGACGAGGACGGCTACCTGCTGCAGATCTTCACCAAGCCGCTCGGCGACCGCCCGACCGTCTTCTTCGAGTTCATCGAGCGGCACGGCTCGCTCGGCTTCGGCAAGGGCAACTTCAAGGCGCTCTTCGAGGCGATCGAGCGCGAGCAGGAGCGACGGGGGAACTTCTGATGACGACCACGACGACCGGTACGACGACCGGCGCCGGCATGCTCGAGCTGCTCGGCCGCTTCGAGGCCAAGGCGCCCGAGATCGTCTTCGAGTGGCACGACTCCGAGACCGAGGCGAAGGGCTGGGCGGTCATCAACTCGCTGCGCGGCGGCGCGGCCGGCGGCGGCACCCGGATGCGCGCGGGCCTCGACCGCAGCGAGGTCGAGGCGCTGGCCAAGACCATGGAGGTGAAGTTCACCGTCTCCGGGCCGGCGATCGGCGGCGCGAAGTCGGGCATCGACTTCGACCCCACCGACCCGCGCCGCGAGGGCGTGCTGGCCCGGTGGTTCAAGGCGGTGACCCCGCTGCTGAAGACGTACTACGGCACCGGCGGCGACCTCAACGTCGACGAGCTGCACGACGTCATCCCGCTCACCGAGCGGTACGGCCTGTGGCACCCGCAGGAGGGCATCGTCAACGGCCACTTCGCCGCCGACGAGCGCGAGCTGGTGCAGCGGGTCGGCATGCTGCGGCTCGGGGTCTCCAAGGTCGTCGAGGACCCGCGGTACACCCCCGACCGGGACCGGAAGTACACCGTCGCCGACCTGATCACCGGGTGGGGCGTCGCCGAGTCGGTCGTGCACTACTACGCGACATACGGCGCCGGGCAGGGCCAGGCACTGGAGGGCAAGCGGGTGATCGTCCAGGGGTGGGGCAACGTGGGCTCCGCCGCGGCGTACTACCTCGCCCAGGCGGGCGCCCGCGTCGTCGGCATCATCGACCGCGACGGCGGGCTGATGAACGCCGACGGGTTCACCGCCGACGACGTGCGGGCGCTCTTCCTCGCCAAGGACGGCAACGCGCTGCGCGCCGACGAGCTCGTCCCGTTCGAGCGGCTCGACGACGAGATCTGGGACCTGGGCGCGGAGATCTTCCTGCCCTGCGCCGCCTCGCGGCTGGTGTCCGCCGAGCACGTCAAGCGGCTGGTCACGGGCGGCCTGGAGCTGATCTCGGCCGGCGCCAACGTGCCGTTCGCCGACCCGGAGATCTTCTACGGACCCACCTACGAGTTCGCCGACCAGCACGTCGCGGTGATCCCGGACTTCATCGCCAACTGCGGCATGGCCCGCACCTTCACCCTCCTCATGGAGGGCATCCCCGAGGTGTCGGACGACGCGATCTTCGGCGACGTCTCCCGGACCATCCGCACCGCGCTGGAGCGGTGCCACGCGCGGTCGCCGTACCCGACCTCGGTGGCGGCCACCGCCTTCGAGATCGCCCTCGACCAGCTGGTCTGACGGCCCGGTCAGCTGCGGGAAGGGTCGAACTCCAGCACCTGGGTGAGCCGGACGTTGTTGCCCGAGGGGTCGCGGAAGGACGTGTCGATGCCGTACGGCTGCGGCGTCGGCGGGTCGTTGAAGACGACGCCGCGGGCGGAGAGCTCGTCGTACGCCGCCTGGCAGTCGTCGGTCTCCAGGAACAGGGTGCCGCCGGCGCCCTTGGCGACGAGGTCGGACAGCCGGCTGCTGTCGCCGGCGTCCAGCATCGGCGGACCGGGCAGGGGCATCAGCACCAGCCCGATCTCCGGCTGGTCCGCCGGGCCCACCACCAGCCAGCGGAAGTTCCACTCCTCCATGGTCACGTCGGAGCGGACCTCCCAGCCGACCACGCGGGTCCAGAAGTCGAGGGCCTGGTCGGCGTCGTGCACCCAGAACTGTGCGTTCGCGATTCGGATCATGGCACGACGCTAGGACGCCACGGCCGGCGGGCGCTTCTCCGATCCTGCTGTCCCGGGACGGCCGTACGCCTTGGCGACGCAGGCGGGGATCCGCAGGTGGCGCCGGGCGGGCGGGAACGAGGCGCGGTACGCCGCGGGCGGCACGCCGTACACCTGGGCGAACCTGCTGGAGAACGAGCCGAGGCTGCTCAGGCCGACGGCGTGGCAGATCTCGGTGACCGGCCGGTCGGTGTCGCGCAGCAGCGCGGCGGCGCGCTCCAGCCGGCGGGTCAGCAGGTACCGGTGCGGCGTCTCCCCGAACGCGCGGCGGAACTCCCGCGCGAAGTGCGCCGGCGACCAGCCCGCCGCCCGTGCGAGGTCGGCCACGCGCAGCGGCTCGGCGTAGTGCCGGTCGCACAGGTCGCGGGCACGCAGGAGGTGCCGGCTCGGAGGGACGGCCATGCCCCCACCGTAGTGGTCGGTCGGTCGCGGCGACGGGCGCGCTGCCGGGGCGCTCCTAGACTTCCGGCGTGGAGCACGAGTACCTGGTCCTCGCCGGCGGTGGGCTCGCGATCTCGATCATCGCGGTGGCCTTCTCCCGTCGTACCGGCGTCGCCACGCCGCTCCTGCTCATCGGGCTCGGCGTCGCCGCCAGCTTCATCCCCGGCGCCCCGGAGGTGCGGCTGTCCCCCGAGGTGGTGCTCGCCGGCATCCTGCCGCCGCTGCTCTACGCGTCGGCGGTGCGGCTGCCGGTCGTCGACCTGCGCCGCAACCTCGGCCTGATCACCTGGCTGGCGATGGTGATCGTGGTGGTCGGCGCCCTCGGCGTCGGGTGGGTCGTGCATGTGGTCTTCGACGTACCGTTCGCGCTCGCGGTGGCGCTGGGCGCCGTCGTCAGCCCCACGGACGCGGTCGCCGCGACGGCGATCGGCCACCGGCTCGGGCTCCCGCCGCGGGTGATGACCGTGCTGGAGGGCGAGAGCCTGGTGAACGACGCCTCGGCGCTGGTCGTGCTGCGCACGGCCCTCGCGGCGATGGCCGTCGGCAGCTTCAGCCTGGGCCACGTCGTCCTGGACTTCGCGTGGGCGGTGGTCGGCGCCATCCTCGTCGGTCTCGCCGTCGGCTGGCTCACCGTGCTGGTGCGCCAGAAGCTGGCGGACCCGGTGCTCAACACCTCGATCTCGTTCGCGGTGCCCTTCCTCGCCTTCGTCCCCGCCGAGGAGCTGGAGGCCTCCGGTGTGCTCGCCGTGGTGATCGCGGGCCTGGTCACCGGCCACCAGGCCGGGCGGCGGTTCACCGCACGGGACCGGCAGATGGAGCGCACCAACTGGGCGACCATCAACTTCCTGCTCGAGAACGCCGTCTTCCTCGCGATGGGCTTCGAGCTGCCCCGCCTGATCGAGGAGGCACGCGGGAGCACCCCCGACTCCCGGATCGCGACGATGGTGGCGGTGGTCTTCGGCCTGCTGGTCGTGCTCCGGTTCGTGGGCGTCGCCGGGCCGCTGCTCATCGACCGGCACCGGCGCCCCGGGCGGTCCAGCCGCCGACGGCGGCGGATCGCCGAGTTCGAGCAACAGCTGGAGACCCTCACCCCGCAGAGCACCCAGGAGATCGCCCGCGTCCAGGCCGGACGACGGCGCGTCGCCCAGGCGCACGCCGACGTCGCGTTCGAGCAGCGCCAGCCCCTCAACGGCCGGTCCGGCCTGGTCCTGGCCTGGTCCGGGATGCGCGGCGTGGTCACCCTCGCCGCCGTCCAGACCATCCCCGCCGGCACCGACCAGCGCTCCACCCTCGTCGTCGTCGCCGTGGTGGTCGCCGTCGCCACCCTGGTCCTGTTCGGCCTCACCCTGCCGGTGCTGATCCGGCGCCTCGACCTGGAGGCGGTCACGCCGGAGGACCAGCGCGGCGAGTTCTTCTCGCTGATGAAGCAGCTCACCGGCCAGACCTACGAGCAGCTGGGACCGATCCGCGAGCTCGAGATCGACGGCGAGCCGATCGATCCCGCCCTGGCCGAGTCACTGGAGCAGCGGTTCCTCCCCATCCTGCTCGGCAACATCCAGCACCTGCGCCAGCAGAAGCCCGGCCTGCGCGAGAAGTCCCTGCTCGTCCAGCGCCTCTACCTCGACACCATGCGCGACGCCCTGCTCGCCGAGCGCTCCATCGGCGCCTACACCAGCGAGACCTACGCGCAGGCCGAGGCGCTGCTCGACCGGGAGGAGCAGCGGCTCAACGCGGGTGTGTGACGGGCGGCTAAGCGCGGCCGCCCAACCGACCACGAAGACCAGACCCACCACGAGCCCGATCAGACGGCCACACCCGGCTCCTCACGACCCAGGTCCGCAGCCGTCTTGAGCTCGAAGCTCGGGTATCCCTGGTCGATCTCCTCCTGCAGGCGGCGGCGGTAGCGGGGCGCGCCGCCCAGGTAGACCATCACACGGGGCTTGTCGTCCCGGTCGAGGTTGATGTTGTGGCCGTTGAACCACGACTTGGAGTGGGCGAGCAGGAGCAGGCTGTTGATCTCGCGGACGTGCTCGACCCAGGCGATCTCGGCCTCGCGCCGGCCCTCGAACCGGACGACGCCGTCGGCCTCGATGTGGCGCACGGTCTCGGTCATCCAGTTGACGACGTCCTCGATGCCGCGGGGGAAGTTGGCGGTCGCCGAGCCCGACTGGGGACCGACCAGCATGAAGAGGTTGGGGAAGTTGGTGACCTGGACGCCGACGCAGGTCTCCGGTCCGCCCAGCCACTGCTCCTTGAGCCGGACGCCGTCGACGCCGCGGAAGTCGATCCGGTCGAAGGGGCCGGTGACGGCGTCGAAGCCGGTGGCGTAGACGATGACGTCCAGCTCGAGGTCGCGCACGCCGCCGTCGGCGAGGTCGAGCCGGATGCCGGTCTCGGTGACCTCGCGGATGGGGTGGGCCATCAGGTCGACGAGCTCGACGTTGTCCTGGTTGAAGACCTCGTAGAAGCCGGACTCGCCGGCGACCCGCTTGTTGCCGAAGCCGTGGTCCTTCGGGATGAGCAGCTCCGCGACCTCCGGGTCCTCGACCCGCTGCCGGATCCGGTCGGCGACGAACTCCGACAGCTCCCGGTTGGGGCCGGCCTCCATCATCGTGTCGCGGTAGTTGCCCATGTAGAGGGCGGCGCCGTGGCCGTTGTCGTAGAGGTCGTTCCAGTGCCGGAGCCGCTCCTCGCGGGTGACGTCGGTGGAGAGGGTGCGGTCGGGCCGGTGGATGAAGCCCGCCGGCGTCTCGCGGCACCAGTCGAAGATCTCGTCGTACGACGCGCGCAGCCGCGCCATCTCCTCGGGCGTGATGGGCTGGTTGCCCAGCGGCGCGCACCAGTTGGCGTCGCGCTGCAGGACCGTCAGCTGCTCGACCTTGTCCGCGATGTCGGTGATCACCTGGACCCCGCTGGCGCCGGTGCCGATCACCGCGACCCGCTTGCCGGTCACGTCGAGGTCGTCCGGCCAGTCGAAGGTGTGGGTCTCCACCCCGCCGAAGGTCCCCAGCCCGGGCACCCGCGGATAGGTGGGCACCGACAGCAGGCCCATCGCGCACAGCACGAAGCGGGCCCGGACCTGCTCGCCGTCGGCCATCGTCACCAGCCAGTGCAGGCCGTCCTCGATCCACTCGGCGCGCTCGACGCGGGTGTTGAGGCTGATGTGCGGTCGCAGGTCGAACTTGTCGGCGACGTACTCCAGGTAGGAGAGCGTCTCGGCCTGGGGTGCGAAGCGCTCCTTCCAGTCCCACTCGTCGAGCAGCTCCTGGGAGAAGGAGTACTGGTAGGTGTAGGACTCCGAGTCGAACCGGCAGCCCGGGTAGCGGTTGTTGTACCAGGTCCCGCCGAGTCCCGCGTTCGCGTCGACGATCCGCACCGACACACCGAGCTCGAGCAGCTGGTGGAGCTGGTAGAGCCCGCAGACACCGGCGCCGATGATCAGGTAGTCGAGACCAGGCGTCGGCTGCCGAGTGGTCGGGATGGTCATGGTCGGATCTCCTTATAGAATCAAGCGCTTGCTGCACATTACATGAAACATGCTCCCCCGGCGAGCGGGCGCGACGCCGCGCGACGCCGCGCGACGCCGTCAGGGCTGGCCGGGCCGCAGCGCGACGAAGAGCGCCTCCGCCTCGGCGCACACGACGTCGCCGTCCCGGATCTCGCCGCGGACGTACTGCTTGCGCCCCTCCTCACGCTCGCGCCACACCCGGAGCCCGAGGTCCCGGTCGAGCCGGACCACCGCCCGGAAGTCGACATGGAGGTACGCCGTGCGGGCGGGCGGGCGGCCCTCGCCGTTGATCACCCGGCCGAAGAGCTCGTCGAACAGCAGCGGGACGGCGCCACCGTGGGCAGCGCCCTTGCCGCCGTGGAAGTAGCGCCCGAACCGGGCGACGCCGCGCAGCCCGGCGTCGTCCCTCTCGAGCACCCGGTAGGCCGGCGTCATGGCCTGGCCGTACGACGCGATGCCGGCGCGCCGGCCGAAGAGCCGGTCGCGCTCCTCGGCCGCCAGGCCGCCCAGGACGCCCGCCCAGCCGGCGAGATCGGCGGTCAGCCGGTCGGCCGTCGGCCCGTCGGGCACGGCCACGGCGAGGGCGTCGAGGAAGTTCCTCGTCGCACCGACCAGAGCCTCGTAGGCGAGGTCGTCGACGACGATCCCGCCACGGTCGTCGGCAGCCAGGGCCCCGCTCATCGCGCACCTCTTCCGTCGTCGGGCGATCGCCGCTAATCTATCAAGCACTTGATTGATTTTTCTAGGCCTGAGGAGAGCGGATGGATCTGCAGCTCGAAGGACGCGTCGCGCTGGTGACCGGGGCGAGCGCCGGGATCGGCCGCGCCACGGCGCAGGCGCTCGCGGCGGAGGGTGCCGACCTGGTGCTGGTCGCCCGGCGGTGCGCCCTCCTCGACCGGCTCGCCGACGACGTGACGGAGACCGCCGCGCAGCGGGGCGGCCGGGTCGCCCGCCCGCTCGTCGTCGAGGCGGACCTCACCGACCCGCTCGCGGCCGCGCGGATCGCCGACACCGTGGCCGCCGAGCTCGGGCGGCTCGACGTCCTGGTCAATGTCGCGGGAGCGGCCGAGCAACCCGGCGACGTCCTCACCGAGGAGCTGTGGCAGCGCCAGTTCGAGCTCAACTTCCATGCCAAGCGGCGCCTCGCCGAGGCGCTGCTGCCGATGCTGCGGGGCAGCGGGCGTGGGCGGGTCGTGAACTTCGTCGGGCTGCTCGAGCCGACGGTCGTGTCGGCCGCCCAGGCCGCCGTCGCCGCCTGCATCCTGTGGTCCAAGGCGCTCTCGCGCGAGGTCGCCGCCGACGGCGTCACCGTCAACTGCGTCGCCCCCGGCCGGATCGACAGCGAGCAGGTCGGCCGCACCTACCCCACCGCGGAGTCGCGGGCGGCGCTGATCCGCAGCCGGATCCCCGCCGGCCGGTTCGGCCGCCCCGAGGAGGCCGCCGCCCTGGTCGCGTTCCTGGCCTCCGGTCCGGCGTCCTATGTCACCGGCGACGTGCTCAGCGTCGACGGCGGCATGCACTGGTCCATCTGACCCGACTCGGCCTCCCCGGCGTCCCCACCGCCGGGGAGGCCGAGCGCGACGGTCAGGCAGAGGACCTGGCGCGGGTCGTCGAGCAGGTCGCCGTACAGCTCGCGGAGCCGGGTCATCCGGTATCGCACCGTCTGGGGGTGGACCACCAGCGCCCGGGCGACGTCGTCGCGCCGGCCCAGGTGGACCAGCCAGGCACGGAGCGTCTCGAGCAGCCTCTCCCGCGTCGCCGGCCGCTGTCCCTCGAGGGGCGCGAGCACCTGTCGGCGCAGGTCCTCGAGCGCGACCGGATCGGACGACAGCACCAGCTCCGGGAGGTGGGCGTCGGTGTCCGGCCCGAGCCCGAGCCGGCGGGCGCGCACGGCGCGGTCGACCGAGCGCCGTACGTCGAGCCAGGGCGTCGCCTGCCCCACCGTCGCCGCGTGCCGGGCCGCCAGGCGCAGCAGCACGGCACGGCGCTCGTCGTGCAGGTCGGGGACGAGCACGAGCGCGATGCCCTCGAGGCCCTCGAGGCCCTCGAGACCGTCCACGGCGTCCGTCGACTGCAGGGTCCCGGCGGGCAGCGCGGCGACGGCGTCGCGCACCCGATCCTCCGGGAGCAGTACGGCGGTCAGCGACTGCGGGGGCTGCCAGCCGGCCGTCCTCGCTGCGGACAGGACGACCTCCCGGCCGTGCCCGGCCACGAGATGGCGGACGACCCGCTCGAGCAGCCGCTGACGAGCCTGCCCGGCTGTCGTCAGCTCGTCGGTGTGACCGGCCGCGGCCGCCGCCGAGAGCTCGTCGATGTAGGCGAAGACCAGCTCGGCGAAGTCGACCAGCGCCTCCGGCTCGGCGCCGGCCTCGACCAGCGGCGTCGACATCTGCCGCCAGGCCACCCGGGCACCGACCCGGAAGGCCGAGAGCAGGGCCGCGATCGACCGGCCGCTGCGGGCCTCGCCCCGGCCGAGCTGGTACGAGCCGTCGACCGCGGGCGCGGTCGGTGTCGTGCGACCGTCGGCGCCACCGCTGGCCAGGGAGAGGAAGCCGGCCAGCGCCATCTCCACGGCGCGCCGGATGGTCGCCCCCATGCTGCCGTCGAAGGCGTGCGCGTAGCTCGGCACCTCCTCGACCACGGCGTCGACGACGCACTCCGCGACCTCCGGGAGCCGCGCGCGGATCCCGGCGATCGCGTCGGGCGACACCTGCGCCTCGTCAGAGGCCGACGATCTCGGCGTAGCGCCTCATGTCCTTCTCATAGCTCTCGTCGCCGATCCGCGGGGACACCACGACCTCGTCGATGCCGAGGCGGAAGGCCTCCTCGATGTAGGCCCGGTCGTCCTCCCAGTCCTTCTCGGTGGCGCCCTTGCTGCGGCGGCCGACCTTGAGGGAGAGCTCCGACATGTCCCGGCCGGCGGCCTCCATCAGGACCGTCAGCTTCTCGGTGAAGACCTTGATGTCCTCGTGCGTACGGCTGTAGCCGGCCCACCCGTCGCCGTACTTCACGATCCGCTCCAGGGTCGCCCGGCTGTTGCCGCCGACGATGATCGGCAGGCGTGCCTGCGCGGGCTTGGGGAAGCAGTAGAGCGGCTCGAACTCGACGAACTCGCCGGAGAAGGAGGTCTCCTCCGCCTCGTCCCACAGCGCGCGCATGGCCGCGAGGTACTCGTTCATCCGCTCGCCGCGCCGCTCGAAGGGCACGTCCAGCGCGGCGTACTCCTCCTCCGACCAGCCGACGCCGACGCCGAACTGGAACCGGCCGCCGCTGAGCTGGTCGATGCTGGCGACCTGGCGGGCGGTGATGATCGGGTTGCGCTGGGGCACCACGAAGACGTACGTGCCGATCCGCAGGGTCGTGGTGGCCGCCGCGATCGAGCCGGCGAGCACGAGCGGGTCGTGGACGCCCAGCATGCGGTGCACCTCCTGGGCGCCGCCGGACTCGTAGGGGTACTGCGAGCGGTAGCTCGGGAAGAACACGACGTGCTCGGGGAGCCACACCGAGTTGTAGCCGATCTCCTCGATCAGCTGCGCGGCATCCATCGACCAGCGCCCGTCGCGCGGCCCGGACCCGGGGAACAGCTCACTGATGCCCAGCTTCACCGCTGGCCTCCTGTCGTGTCGGTCGAGCCGGCCGCTCCGGCCAGCTGCTCCTTGAGGACGTGCTTCATCACCTTCATCCCCGAGTTGCGGGGCAGCTCGTCGAGGAAGAAGAGGTGGACCGGCTTCTTGTAGCCGGCCAGCTGCGAGCGGGCGAAGTCGCGGACCTCGTCGACGGTCGCGGTCGATCCGGGGCGCAGCACGACGGCCGCGGAGACCGCCTCGCCCCAGCGCTCGTCCGGCAGCCCGAAGACCGCGGCCTCGGTGACGTCGTCCATCAGCATGAGCACGCGCTCCACCTCGGCGGGGTACACATTGGCGCCGCCGCTGATGATCAGCTCCTGGGCGCGGCCGGTGAGGTAGTAATAGCCCGCCTCGTCGCGGTAGCCGAGATCGCCGGTGAAGTACGAGCCGTCGCGCAGCACGGCCGCGGTCTTCTCCGGCTGGTTGTGGTAGCCGGAGAACATGGTGTCGGCCTCGATGACCAGCTCGCCGACCTCCCCGGCCGGCAGCGGGTTCCCGTCGGCGTCGACGACGCGCATCGAGGATGTCGGAAGCGGCCGTCCCACCGTCTCGAAGATGCTGTCGGCGCCGCCGAGGCCGCGCCAGTCGGACCGGTTGGTGATCGTGATCGGCCCGACCACCTCGGTCATCCCGTAGGTCTCGACGAGGCGGTCGTCGATGAGCGCGACCAGGTCGGCGGCGAGCTCGGGCGGCAGCGGGCCGCCGGAGTGGAGCACCGACTGCAGCGTGTCGAGGGCGCCCGGGTGCAGGCGCAGCGCCTCCATCAGGCCGGGGATGAGGGGGGTCAGGCCGAGGGTGAAGGTGGCCTTGTTCTCCACCATGTGGCGTCCCCACTCGTCGGGACTGGCGCCGGCGATGAAGGCGACCGTGCTGCCGGTGTAGAAGTGCGGGAAGATCACGCCCCACAGCCCGGACACGAAGGACCAGCCGCCCGGGAAGGCGGCGTGCCCCTGGAGCGGGAAGCGGTAGGCGTAGGGCACCAGCTTGATGCAGTTGACCACGGCCCGGTGGCTGACGAGGACGCCCTTGGGGAAGCCGGTCGTGCCGCTGGTGTAGCCGACCAGGGCGATGTCGTCGGGGGTCACCGGGGTCGGCACGGGCTCGCTCGTCGCGCCCGCGAGGGCGGCGTCGAAGGACTCGGCACCGGCCGGGGTGGGATCGCCGATCGCGAGCCAGGCCGCGAGGCCGGCGGTCGTGGTCATCTCCGCGGCGACGCCGGCGACGCCGTCGGTGTGGACGAGCGCGACGGCGCCCGAGTCGGAGATGACGTAGTCGACCTCCGGCGCGGTCAGCCGGTCGTTGACGTGGACGGCGGTGTAGCCGCCGAGGGCGAGCCCGACGTACACCTCCAGCGACTCGACCCGGTTGGCGCCGAGCATCGCGGCGACGAAGGACCCGGGCGCGACGCCGCGGTCGCGCAGGGCGTGCGCGAGCCGCCAGCCGCGGTCGATCACCTCGCCGAAGGTGCGGCTGTGCTCTCCGACGGTCACCGCCACGTTGTCGTGGAACCGCCTGCCCGCGTTGGCGAACAGGACTCCGAGGGTGTCGCTCATGCGTGCTCCTTGAGGTCGAACAGCCGGATTGCGTTGCCTGCGAGGAAGAGCCCGAGCTCGTCGTCGGTGAGGACCGCAGGATCGCCGTCGTACGGCGAGGCGAGGTCTCGCACCATGCTGACCCAGCGCTCCAGGTCGGCGCCGTCCGGGTCCTCCTTCGGCCCCCGGCAGATGTCGGAGCCGAAGACCAGCCGGTGCGCCCCGACCTGGGCGCGCATCGCGCGCACCCGGCGCCGGAACTCGGGGTAGTCGATGCCGGCCAGGCGCTGCCAGAGCGACAGCTCGAGATAGGCGTGCTGCCAGCCCGTCGCGCAGTCGAGGGCCTCGCTCCACCAGGCCTCGATGCCGGCATGGGCGAAGGACACCCGCAGCGCCGGGTACGACGCCAGGAGGGCGCCGACCTCGGCCGGGCGGCAGCGGATCACCTGCAGGGGGTCGCCGCCGAGCGGGCTGCAGTGGATGACGGCGGGGAGCTCGCGCTCGACCAGCGCCTCGAACAGCCAGGCATGGGCGGGATCGCGCAGGTCCCAGCCGGCCGCGGGATAGAGCTTGAAGCCGCGGCAGTGCGGGTGCGCGGCAGCCGCCTCGAACAGGGTCCGTGCGTCGGCGTGGCGGGGGTCGAGACCGGCGGCGAAGTAGAGCCGCCCCTCGTTGCGGGAGCAGACGTCCTCGTACCGCGCGTTGAGCGCGCCGATGGGCAGGTGCTCACCGCCCGGGGCGCCGACGATCGTCCAGTCGACCACCGGGACCAGCCCCGCCGCGACCCCTGCCCGGTCGAACGCGGCCACCGTCAGTAGCGCGTCCGGGTCGCTCTGGCCGACGGCCACGTGCGCGAGGATCTCCTCGGGGTGCCGCTCGGGGAGCCGGCGTCCGGCCCCCTGCCGCGCCCAGGCACGCCGCAGCCCCTCCGGGAGCCAGGTGGCGTCCCAGACGTGCATGTGGGCGTCGATGACGAGGTCGGTCACGGATCAGCCCTTCGCCAGGACGTGCACGCTCGAGACGGCGGTCAGCCAGTCGACGACGCCGCCGCCGATCTGGACCACCGCACGGCGCGGGTCCGCCACCTGGAGATCGCCCGCCTCGCCGCGCAGCTGGCGGACGACGTCGTGGATCTGCGCCAGGCCGCTGGCGCCGAGGGCGTGGCCGCGGCCGACCAGGCCTCCGGAGCGGTTGACCGGCATCGCGCCGCCGGCCTCGGTCACGCCCTCCATCGCCCAGCGCTGCTCCTCGCCGGGCTTGCAGAGCCCGACGTCGGTCCAGGCCATCAGCTCGTAGGCGACCGAGGCGTCGTGCACCTCGGCCAGGTCCATGTCGCCGGGGCCGATCCCCGCCTGCTCGTACGCCGCGTGCGCCGACGCCTCGACGGCGTTGGGGGCGTCGGGCCGGTCGGCCGGCGGGCGGGTGGCCATCCGCGAGGCGAGGATGTCGACCGAGCGGCCGGAGGCGACGGCCTCGGGCCGGCTGGTCACCACGACCGCGGCGGCGCCGTCGCTGACCGGGGAGCTCATCAGCACGGTGAGCGGCTCGACGACCACGCGGGCGCTGAGGACGTCCTCGGGCGAGCCGCCGAAGCGGCGGTGCGCGAAGGGGTTGAGCCGGGCGCTCTCCAGCGAGCGGGAGGCGACCCGGGCCAGGCCCTCCATCGTCACGCCCCGCTCCTCGAAGAGGGTCGCCGCGAGCCGTGCCTGGCGGTCGACGAACGGGCTGCGCTCCTGACCGGCGCCGTCGCCGGTCGCGAAGCCCTGCTCGACGTCCATGCCCGCGGCGTACGCGCTGAAGGTGCGCTGCCGGTCCTCGTGGTTGGCCTTCTCGACGCCGAGCGCGAGCACGGTGTCGTACATCCCCGACGCAACGGCCATCCAGGCGAGATGGAGGGCGTTGCCGCCGGAGGCGCAGGCGTTCTCGACGTTGTGGATCGGGATGCCGGCCAGGCCCATCGGGTAGCCGACGACCTCGCCGCGGATGCACTCCTGGCCGGTGATCAGACCGGCCAGCGCGTTGGAGAAGAACATCGCCTGCACGTCCTTGACCCCGATGCCGGCATCGGCGAGGGCGGCGTCGACGGCCACCCTGCCGAGGTCCTTCATCGACTTGTCCAGGAACTTCCCGAACGGGCTCATCCCGACACCGCTGACGACGACCTTGCTCATCTGCTGCTCCTCCTGTTCACGACACGACTGGGGGACGGGCCAGGCCGCGCTCACGCCGCCGTCCACGAGAAGGCTCTGGCCGGTCACGTAGCCGGCGTCGTCGCTCACCAGGAACGCGACGGCGCCCGCGGCCTCCTCGGGCCGGCCCTCACGCCCCATCGGTACGACGGCCGCGCGGGCCGCGCCGGGGGCGTCCCCGAACTCGCGGCGCACCAGGGCCGAGTCGATATTGCCGAGGACCACCGCGTTGGACCGGATCCCGCGGTCGGCGTACCGGACGGCGACATGGCGCATGACGGCGAGCTGTGCGGCCTTGGTGGCCTCGTACGACAGGGAGCGGCGGCTGCTGTAGACGCCGGCGGTGGACCCGACGAAGGCGAACGCCCCGGAGCCCTGGGCCAGCATCGGGCCGAGCGCGGCCTGCGCGGTCAGCCAGTGCGAGCGGACGTTGACGTCGGACGCGAGGTCCCAGTCCTCCAGGCTCTGCACCTTCAACGGCTCCCG
Source organism: Nocardioides humi (assembly GCF_006494775.1). Lineage (NCBI taxonomy): Bacteria > Bacillati > Actinomycetota > Actinomycetes > Propionibacteriales > Nocardioidaceae > Nocardioides > Nocardioides humi. The sequence continues at coordinate 2,624,057 of NZ_CP041146.1, forward strand.
GCCCGACAGCCCGACATTGCAGACGACGACGTCGAGCCGGCCGGCGCCGTGCTCGACCGCGGCGGCGACCGCGGCCCGGCAGGACTCGGGGTCGGCGGCATCGACCTCGACCGCCAGCCCCGGCCCGCCGAGGTGCTCGACCGTCGCCTCGGCGCGGGCGAGAACCTTGTCGCCGACGACGACCGTGGCGCCCTCGGCGGCCAGGCGCAGCGCGATCGCGCGTCCGTTGCCCATGGGCAGGGCCTCCCCCGGCCGCGCCGGGCCGTCGCTCCCGCCGCCGAGGACGTAGGCGACCCGGCCCTCCAGACGACGCTCCCCGGCGGCCATCAGTAGCTCCGCGGGAGGCCCAGCACCTGCTGGGCGATGAAGTTGAGCGACATCTCCTGGCTGATCGGCGCGAGCCGCATGATCCGCGCCTCCCGCCAGTAGCGCTCGACGTGGTACTCCTCGGCGTAGCCGAGCCCGCCGTGGGTCTGCACGGCGCGGTCGGCGGCGTCGTAGCCGGCGTCGGCGGCGAGGTACTTGGCCATGTTCGCCTCGGCGCCGCAGGACAGGCCGGCGTCGTACCGGGCGGCGGCGACCATGGTCAGCTCCCAGGCGGCCTCGAGCCGTGCGTAGGAGTCGGCGAGCGGGTGGCTGAGCGCCTGGTTGCTGCCGATCGCACGGTCGAAGACCCGGCGCACCTTGGCGTACTCCGTGGCCCGGCGCAGCGCGGCGTGGCCGATGCCGGTGGCCTCGGCGGCGATCAGGATCCGCTCGGGGTTGAGGCCGGCCAGGATGTGCTTGAAGCCCTTGCCCTCCTCGCCCACGAGCCGCCAGCCCTCGACCGGCAGGTCGTCGTAGAAGGTCTCGCAGGTGGCGACCGCGTTGCGGCCGGCCTTGGCGATGGGCCGGATGTCGACGTGGTCGGGGTCGAGGTCGATCAGGAAGAGGCTGAGCCCGTCGAAGCGGCCGGCGTCGGTGTCGGGGGCGGGGGCCGTGCGGGCGAGCATCAGCGCCATCGACGACTCGAGCGCCTTGCTGGTCCAGATCTTCTGACCGCTGATCCGCCAGCCGTCGCCGTCGCGGACCGCGCGCGTCTTGATCCGGGAGGTGTCGGTGCCGGCGTCCGGCTCGGTCACGGCGAAGGCGACGTGGAGGTCGCCGGCGGCGGCCGCGGGGAGGAAGGTCTCCTTGAGGCGGTCGTTGCCGTACTTGATGACCGGCTGGAGGCCGAAGACGTTCATGTGCAGGGCGGTGCAGCCGTTCATCGCCGCCCCGGAGGCCGCGACCTCGCGGAGCAGGATCGCCGCCTCCGTGACGCCGCGGCCGCCGCCGCCGTACTCCTCCGGGATGGCGAGGCCGACCCAGCCGTCCTTCGCCAGGGCGTCGAAGAACTCCCAGGGGAACCGGTGGTCGCGGTCGCAGGCCGACCAGTAGTCGTCGTCGAACCCGGCGATGCGCTCGCGGATCGCCGTGGCGATCAGCTCGTGCTCGGGGTCGCGCAGCTCACGCATCGGCGACCGCCGGCAGGGAAACGGTGCGTCGGAACGTGAGCTTCATCGTCGTCCTTCGTGAGGGGTGTTCGGTGAGCGACTCTCGTCGCACAGTAGAGCATGCGCTTGATTAGAATCAAGCGTTTGCTTTACTGGAGTCATCGGTCGATCCCGTAGACGTCGAAGGCGTGCCGGGTGTCGCAGTACTCCCGGATCTCGGCCAGGCGGCCGTGCTCCGCGCGGAGCACGAAGACGTAGCGGTTCTGGTAGGTGCCGCCACGGCGGTGGACACCGTGGCCCTGCACCTCGACCGCCACCAGCCCGGTGCGGTCGACGTCGTCGTCGGTCACCACGCGGTGCGCGCGCAGGCGCAGCCCGTCGGGGAAGGTCGTGCGCAGGCCGCCGATCCGGGGAGCCCGTACGGCGACCGGGACGCGGCCCACGACCACCAGCTCGGCGTCGGGGTGCGCCGGAGCCTCAGGCCCCGCGGTGCGCGTGCGGCCGCCGTCGGCCCACCAGGTCGCCGTCGGCGTGCAGAGGGCGAGCAGGCGATCGCCGTCGGCCGCCTCGAGGGCGCCGAGGAAGTCGGCGGCGAGCCGCTCGCCGGGCCCGGCGCGATCCGCCCCGTCCGCGAGGACGTCGGCGACGGGCTCCGGCGCGAGCGATCGACGCTCCAGGCCGCGGCCGTCGAAGACCGCGGCGCTGTGCGCGGTGTCGAGGTACTCCCGCAGCGAGGTCACCGCGCCGTCGCGGACCGTGAGCACGAAGGCGTACCTGTTCCGGTAGGGCCGCTCGCCGCGGAACAGCCCGTCGCCCTCGACCTCCACCACGGCCACGTCGCCGCCCGCGAAGGACCGGCGGACGTGCTGCCGGACGCCGCCGGGGAAGCGCTCCGGCACCGAGCGGAGCAGGTCGCACTTCGCCTGCGCCGGCATCAGCCCGTGCAGGGGCCAGGGACGGTCGTCGCCCGGGTCGACGTCGAGCCTGCCGGCGGCGCGGTCCAGGCCGGTGTCGACCCACCACGTCCCGTCCGCCGCGAAGCAGCGTCGTACGCCCTCCGCGTCGTTCGCGTCCAGCGCTGCCAGCAGGCGCAGCGCCGGGGCGAGGGGCCCGGTGACCGTCATCGGGTCAGGCACCGGCTCCGGCGCGGTCGCCGTCCGACAGGAGCTGGACGAGGACGCCGAGCTCCTGCTGGAAGGAGGTCATCACCTCGGCCAGGTCGGGGTCGTTCACCGTGTCCCAGCTGTCGCGCAGCGCCTCGGGCGTGACCTCGCGGGAGAAGAAGCCGGGCGTCTGGGCGATCACGACCCGGGCCACCCGGCCGCCGCCCACGTTGTAGACCTCGCCGGTCGTCTCGCACTCGGCGGCGGCCAGCCACAGCACGAGCGGCGCCACCAGGCTCGGGTCGAGCCGGTCGGCCAGGTCGCCGAGCAGGTTCTCCGTCATCCGGGTCCGCGCGCCGGGCTCGATGGCGTTGACCTGGATGCCGCTGCGGGCGCCCTCGATCGCGAGGGTCTTCGTGACGCCCCAGATGCCGGCCTTCGCCGCGGCGTAGTTGGTCTGGCCGAAGTTGCCGAAGATGCCGGCCGCCGACGTCGTGTTGATGATCCGCCCATAGCCCTGCTCGGCCATGACCGGCCAGGCGGCCTTGCTCATCCAGATCGTGCCGCCGAGGTGGACGTCGAGGACCGGGCCGACCTCCTCGGGGGTCAGCTTCGCCATCGACCGGTCGCGCAGGATGCCGGCGTTGTTGACCAGGATGTCGAGCCGGCCGTAGGTCTCGGTCGCCGTCGCCACGATCCGCGACGCGCCCTCGAGGGTGCTGACGTCGTTGGTGTCGGGGATCGCGATCCCGCCGGCCGCCCGGATCTCCTCGACGACCTGCTCGGCGGGCGACGCCTCGCCGCCGGCGCCGTCGAGGGCGCCGCCGCGGTCGTTCACGATCACGGCGGCGCCGCGGGCGCCGAGCAGGAGTGCGTGCTCGCGGCCGAGTCCTCGTCCGGCTCCGGTGACGACGGCGACGCGACCGTCCAGCCTGATCTCGCTCATGGTGGGTGGGGCTCCTTCTGGTTCGGACGGGCTTCGACGGGTCAGCCGAAGAGGGCGGACATGACCTCCGCGCGACCGCGCACGGCCTCCGCGGTTCCGTCGGTGACGATCTGGCCGCGCTGCATCACGTAGACGCGCTCGCTCACGGCCAGGGCGAGCTCGGCGTTCTGCTCGACGAGCAGGATCGTGGCACCGCCGTTGTGCAGGGTCTCGATGGTCTGGAACAGGACGTCGACGATCGACGGCGCGAGGCCCATCGACGGCTCGTCGAGCAGCAGCACCTCCGGACGGGTCATCAGGGCCCGGCCGAACGCCAGCATCTGCTGCTCGCCGCCGCTCATCGACGCCGCGAGCTGGTCGCGCCGGTCGGCGAGCCGGGGGAACAGGTCGAAGACCTCCGCGAGCTGCTCCCGCTGCTGGGCCTTGGTGCTGCGCCCGCTGTAGGCGGACAGCTCGAGGTTCTCCAGCACGGTCAGCGGAGGCGCCACCCGGCGTCCCTCGGCGACGAGGGCCACGCCGGAGCGGACCACCCGGTGGCAGGCCCAGCCGGTGATGTCGCGGCCGCCCACCGTCACCGTGCCGCCCGAGGGCTTGTGCAGGCCGGCGATGGTGTTCAGCGTCGTCGTCTTGCCGGCGCCGTTGGAGCCGATGAGGGCGACCAGGGTCCCCTGGGCGACCTCGATGTCGACCTCACGAACCGCCGGGACCGCGCCGTGCGCGGCGGAGAGTCGCGATACGCGCAGCATCGGATCGCTTTCCAAAGTAGGCCTCCTTGACCTCGTCCTGCTCCAGGCACCACGTGGGCGCACCCTCGGCGAGGAGTGCACCGGAGTTCATCACCGAGACGGTCTCGCAGAACTCCTCGACGAGCCGCATGTTGTGCTCGATGAGGATCAGCGTCAGCCCCAGCTCGCGGAGCTCGACCAGCAGCCGACCCACCTGCTCCGACTCGGCGTCGTTCATCCCGGCGGTCGGCTCGTCCAGCAGCAGGACCTTGGGGTTGGTCGCCAGCGCGCGGGCGATCTCGACCCGGCGCTGGTCGCCGTACGACAGGGTCTCGGCGAGCGCCGAGTGCGGCGCCCGGCAGCCGACCTTGTCCAGGAGCTCGGCCGCGCGCTCGCGCATCTCGCGGCGCTCCCGTCGCTCGGCCGGGCTCATCAGGATCGCACCGGCGATCGTCGAGCTCCGCTGCATGTAGGCGCCCGCCACGACGGTCTCCAGGACCGTCAGGCCGGGGAACAGGCGGATGTTCTGGTACGTGCGCGCGACGCCGCGCCGCGCGATCTGGAACGGCTGCATCCGGGTGACGTCGTGGCCGAAGACGTCGAGCCGGCCGGAGTCGGCCTGGATGAAGCCGCTCACCATGTTGAGCACGGTGGTCTTGCCGGCGCCGTTCGGGCCGAGGATGCCGTGGATCCTGCGCGGGGGCACCTGGATCGTCACGTCGTCGACCGCCTTGAGGCCGCCGAACGCCTTGGTGAGGCCGACGATGTCGACCGCGAGCCCGGTCACGACGCCACCTCCGCCGGGACGGCGGGCCGGGGGTCGCGCGGGTCCGGGCCGTCCGGCTCGGAGCCTCCGCCCTTCGGTCGCCACCAGCGCGAGCGCACCAGCCGGAGCCGTCGTACGTCGACCAGGCCGCGCGGCATGTAGATGATGATGAGGACCAGGAGCACGCCGGTGACGACCCGGTCGTACTCCCCCATCGGCTCCCGGAGGAGCTCCGGGAGGATCGTGAAGACGATCGCGCCGATGATGGGTCCCAGCCAGTGGAAGGCACCGCCCAGGACGACCGCCGCCAGGGTGACGAAGCCCAGGTGGGTGTAGAAGGTGTCCGGGCCGATGTACTGCAGGAAGCTGGACTGCAGGATGCCCGCGACCCCGCCGAGGGCACCGGAGATGATCATGCCGACGAACTGGATGCGGCGGGGCGAGATCGCCAGCGTCTCCGCGACGGCCGGGTCCTCCCGGACGGCGTCGGCGGCGAGCCCGAAGCGCGAGCCGGCGAGCCGCGCCATCACGTAGCCGGCGACCACCAGGGTCCCGATCAGCCAGGCCCAGGTGCCGAGGTCGCCCGGGACGAGGGTGCCCGTCGCGCCGCCGGTGTACTCCGGCAGGTTGAGGATGAGCACCCGTCCGATCAGCACCATGGCGATGGTGGCCATGGCGAGGTAGTGGCTGTCGAGGCGGACCAGCAGGCCGGCGGTCAGCGCGCCGAGGACCGCCCCGAGGGCCGCGCCCAGCAGCAGGCCGAGGAAGGGCGACAGGCCGAGCGTGCCGGCGACGTAGCCGAAGGTGAAGGCGCTGACCGCACCGAAGAAGACCGGCGCGAGGCTCAGGACGCCCGTCCACAGCGACGCGTAGATCGCCAGGGCGAAGAGCGCGTTGACCCCCGCGAACTGCAGGGTGATCATCCAGGCTGTTGTGCTCACGAGTCGTTCTCCTTGCTCAGGCTCGGACGAGCTGTCGTTCGCCGAAGATGCCCTGCGGCCGGACCACGAGGACCACCAGCAGCACCCCGAAGGTGATCGCGTCCCGGAAGCCGGACGAGATGTACTGCGCGCTCATCACCTCGAGCACGCCGATGGCGACGCCGAGCAGGGCCGCGCCGCGGATGTCGCCGTAGCCGCCCACCACCACGGCGGCGAAGCCCTTGAGCAGCAGGGCCTCCCCGATGCCGAACGACACGTTGTTGTCGGACAGGGCCGCGAGGATGCCGGCCAGTCCGGCGATGGCGGCGGCGAGGAAGGCGACCGCGATCAGGGTGCGCCGGGCGTTGACGCCGACGATGGTCGCCGACCGCGGGTCCACCGACACGGCACGGACCGCGGCGCCGAACCGGCTGCGGGTGAGCAGGAGGTGCACCGCGGTCACGATCGCGACGAGGGCGATCACACTGATCACCTGCGCGGGGAGCAGCAGCAGCCCGGCGAACCGGATCGGCTCGGTGGGGACCGAGTCGGTCGGGTAGCTGGTGGCCGACGGGCCGCTGAAGGCCTCGGCGAGGGTGAGCAGCACGATCCAGATGCCGATGCTGGCGATGATCGGGGCGAAGACGCCGGCGTTGCGCTTGCGCAGGGGCTCGAAGGCGATCAGGTCGGCGGCGACGCCCAGCCCGCCGGCGAAGACGACGCCGAGGACGAGGGCGAGCCAGAAGCTCAGCCCGTGCTCGAACACCAGCCAGTACGACGACAGGGCGCCCCAGGTCGCGAAGGTGCCGTGGGCGACGTTGAGGATGCCCATCTTGGCCAGGATCAGCGAGAACCCGACCGCGAAGAGCGCGTAGATCGACCCGAGTGCGATGCCGTTGAGCAGCTGTTGCATCAGCAGGTGCACGGAACGGTCCCTTCCTTCTGGCGAGCGACGCCGAGTCCGGTCCCGTCGCTGAATCAAGCGCTCGCTTGAAGGGCAAGTAAGCCACGTCACACACCCCCTGTCAAGAGGTGAATCAAGCACTTGCTTAAATTCATGGCAGGGACTACGTTCGCGGTTGCCCCGGGACCGCCGGACGACCCAAGGAGGTGGCCGCGTGCAGCTGCCCGCGCACCGCACGCCCAGCGAGGCAGTGCGCCGCATCCCCCCCGGAGCGGCGATCGTGGCCTCCCCCGGATGCGGGACGCCGGAGACGCTGCTGACCCACCTGGCCGGCGCCGCCGACCTGCTCGGCCGCCCGACGCTCTACTCCGGCCTGCAGCTCGGCGACTACCCCTTCCTCGACGCCGCCGCCGAGGGACTGCTCCGCTACCGCACCTGGCATCCCTACGGACCCGCCCGGGCCGCCCTCGCCCCCGGCCGGGTGGAGTACGTCCCGGCGCGCGGATCCGCCGTACCCGGGCTGCTCGACCAGTGGGAGACCTCGGTCGCGCTCGTCCGCGTCTCCCCGCCGGACCGCAACGGCTGGTGCAGCCTCGGGCCGTCCGCGAGCTACGTGTGCCACGCGGTCGCCCGCGCCGCGCTCGTCATCGCCGAGGTCGACCCGCACACGCCCCGCACGACCGGCGACTCCCTGCTGCACGTCTCCCAGCTCGACGTCCTGGTGGACGCGGACACACCGCCGTGCGAGTTCCCCGCCGCGGTCCGGGACGAGGTCAGCGACCGGGTCGCGGCCCACGTGCTCGGGCTGCTGCCCTCCGAGCCGACCCTCCAGCTGGGCATCGGCGCCGTCCCCGAGGCGATCACGGCGTTCCTCGCCGAGAGCGGCGTCGGCCCGGTGCGCGTCGTCGGCATGGCCAACGACGCGATGGTCGGCCTCTTCGAGCGCGGGCTGCTGCGCTGGACCGACACCGGCGACACCCCGGCGATCTCCGCCGCCGAGCTGATGGGCACGCGCGCCCTCATGGAGTTCGCCGACGGGAATCCCGCGATCGTGCTGCGCGACAGCCGGGTCGCCCATGCTCCCCGGGTGCTGGCGCAGATCCCGCGGCTGGTGGCCGTCAACTCCGCCGTCGAGGTCGACCTGGCCGGCCAGGTCGGCTCCGAGCTGGTCCGCAGCCGGCAGGTCTCCGGGATCGGCGGCAGCGCCGACTTCGTCGAGGCCGGCTTCGGCTCGGACGGCGGGCTCTCCGTCATCGCGCTGCCCTCGACCACCCCCGACGGCCGGCACAGCCGGATCGTCCGGCGCCTGGGGGCCGACGTCGTCTCGCTGGCGCGGCACACCCCCGACGCCGTGGTCACGGAGTACGGCGTCGCCTGGCTCCGCGGCCGCACCGAGGCCGAGCGGGCCGAGGCCCTCGCGGCCGTCGCGCATCCCGACCACCGGGACGGCCTGCTCACCCCCACCGAGCCCGAACCACGCAACGAGGAGACTCCATGACCGTCCACACCCGCCGCGGCCGCTACTACGAGGAGATGATCCCGGGCGACGTGTTCAAGCACGAGCCGGGACGCACGATCACCGAGGCCGACAACGTCCTCTTCTGCAGCATCACCCTCAACACGCAGAGCCTGCACCTCGACGCGGTGAAGTCGGCGGAGTCGGAGTTCGGCCAGCGGCTGGTCAACAGCCTGCTCACCCTCGGCATCGTCTGCAGCATCGGCGTACCGGACCTCACCCAGAAGACGACGATCGCCAACCTCGGCTTCCAGCAGATCGCCTTCCCCGCGCCCGTCTTCATCGGCGACACGCTCTACTGCGAGACCGAGATCAAGGACCGCCGGCCGTCGGCCTCCCGCCCCGGGCAGGGCATCGTCACCCTCGAGCACCGCGGTCTCAACCAGGACGGGGTGCTGGTGTGCACGGCGGTCCGCACCGCGCTCGTGAAGTTCGTCCCCGAGGGCGAGACCGCGCTCGCCTGACATCGGAGGACCGGCATGACCACCCCCACGGAGACCGACGACCCCACCCTCCGGCTGCAGCGGCTGGAGCAGCGGCTGGCCGAGCTCGAGAGCGTCCGCGCGATCGAGGCGCTCGCCAGCCGCTACCACACGCTGTGCGACGGCGGCTGGGCCGGACCGAGCCATGCGGACGTCGACGCGCTCGCCGACCTCTGGCTGCCGGACGGCGTCTACAGCATCAACGCCGCGCGGCCGCCCTGCCGCGGCCGGGAGGAGATCCGCGAGCAGTTCGTCCGGCTCCGCTCCTCGATGCCGTGGATCCTGCACACCTTCACCAACAGCGAGATCGACGTCGACGGCGACCGGGCGACGGGCACCTTCAAGGGCATCGCCTACTACCGCCGCGACGGCGGCAGCCACGTCGTCGTCGGGTCGTACGCCGGCCGTTTCGTCCGCACCGGCGAGGGATGGCGGTTCGCCTCCTGGGTCGCCGACCTGGCGCACGGCTCCGTCCTGACGCCGCCCACGGCGGAGGAGCGGTGAGCCTGCCCGCCGGCCGGTGGGGTGCCTGGTCCAGCGCGCTCCGGCTGCGCGAGGCGCCCGCCGCCCAGGATGCCGCCGCCGCCCTGGAGGAGGCGGGCTGCTCCGCGCTGTGGATGACCGGCGGCCTCGCCGACCCGTTCCCCCGTGTGGCGGAGCTGCTCGCCGCCACCTCGCGCACCGTCGTGGCCACCGGCATCCTCAGCATCTGGACCATGGCGGCCGACGACGTCGCGAGCGCCGTCCGCGCGCTCCCGGACCCCGACCGGTTCCTGCTCGGGCTGGGCGTCAGCCACGCCCAGCTCGTCGACCACGCCGACCCCGGTCGCTACCGCCGACCGCTGAGCCGGATGCGCGGCTATCTCGACGAGCTCGACGACGCCGGCGGCCCGGATGCCGGGCACCGGGTGCTCGCAGCCCTCGGTCCGCGGATGCTCGAGCTCGCCGCCACCCGCGCCGCCGGGGCGCACCCGTACCTGACGACGCCCGAGCACACCGCGAGCGCCCGGGACGCCCTCGGCCCGGGGCGTTCCTCGCCCCGACCCAGATGGTGGTGCTCGAGGCCGATGCCGGCCTGGCCCGGGCCGCGGCCCGCCGCCACCTCGCGATGTACCTCGGCCAGCCCAACTACCGGTCCAGCTGGGAGCGCCTCGGCTTCACCGAGGAGGACGCCGGCCAGGGCGGCTCGGACCGACTGGTCGACGGCCTCGTCGCCTGGGGAGACCCGGAACGGGTCGCCGCGCGGCTCCACGAGCACGTCGCCGCCGGCGCCGACCACGTCTGCCTCCAGGTGCTCGACCGCGAGGCCGGCTGGAAGGACCAGGCCCTCCCGGTCGCCGACTGGCAGCGCCTCCTGGCCGCTCTCGCCCCTTGATCAGGCACGACGTGGCCTGAGAATTGCGCCGACCCGGCGGAATCAGGCGGACCAGGGGGTGAGCGCGCCGTCCTCGCCCCAGACGAGGTACCGACCGGGCTCCTCGACCTCGGCCTGGCCCTCGGTGTAGCGCAGCGATCCGTAGACCGATACCTGCTCCTCGATCGCCGCGAGCGCCTTCGCGACGTCGGCCGGGTCGCCGCTGCCGGCGTCGCGCAGGGCGGTGGCGACGAGCCACAGGGCGGTGTAGCCCTGCGCGGCGAACATGTCGGGCGCCTCGCCGTACTCCTCCTCGTAGGCCGCGGCGAAGGCGGCGCCCTCGTCGTTGACGGGGAACGCGGCGCTGAACGGCGTCGGGAAGACGGTGCCGGCCAGGTCGCCGCCCGACGCGTCGTAGGCCGCGCGGCTGTCGGCACCGACGTTGGAGACGATCGGCTTGTCCCAACCGCGGCTGCGCAGCGCCTTGGCGAGGTTGGCGGTGGAGGAGCCGATGGTGCTGGCGACCACGACGTCCGGGTCGATGCTGGCGATCTCGGTGGCGACGGAGGTGAACGACGTCTCGGCGGTGCCGACGCTGATCGTCTTGGCGAGGCGGACGCCGTGGCGCTCCAGGCCCGTCTCGTAGACCGCCGCATCCTGCACCATCGCGTCGTTGTCGTCGTTGACGACCATCACCGCGTCGCCGAAGCCGCTCGCCGGGAGCACGGTGTCGAGGAACTGGTCGTACATCCCGCCCGGCGCCGAGGGGACCTCGAACGGCCGGAACAGGTACGGCGGGTCCGCCAGGTCGTCGAGGATGGAGACGGTCACGACGCCGGGGACGCTGCTCTCCTTCAGCAGCGGCGACAGCGCTCCGGCCTCGCCGCCGAGCGTGCAGCACAGCACGGCGGACGCGTCGTCGGCCTCGAGCTGCCGATAGGCGGCGATCGCCTTGCCCGGGTCGCCGGCGGTGTCGACGATCTCGAGCTCGATCCGCGCCCCGTCGGCGAGGAAGCCGCTGTCGTTGATCTCCGCGACGGCGAGCTCGATCCCCTGTGCGACCGGCTTGCCGGCGAAGGCGCCGGGCCCGGACTGCACGATCGGCGCGCCGATCAGGTACGTCGTCGCGCCGTCGTCGTCCGACGAGGAGCATCCGGCGAGGACGCCGCCGGCGACGGCGAGGGCGATGAGGGTGCGGGCGGCTCGGCGCATCGGGCGCTCCTGTCAGGTGGGGGCAGAAGGATCAGAGGGTCGCTGCGCTGCCGAGCACGAGCGTGCCGGAGCTCATGAACATGCCGCCGACGCCGGTGCAGACGCTGACGTCGACGCCGTCGACCTGCGCGGGGGCGGTGCCGCGGACCTGGCGCACGGACTCCTGGATGGCGAACATGCCGTACATCCCGGTGTGGGTGTACGACAGCCCGCCGCCGTTGGTGTTCATCGGCAGGCTGCCGCCGGGGGCGGTGTTGCCGTCCTCGATGAACGCCGGCGCCTCGCCGCGGCCGACGAAGCCCAGGTCCTCGAGCCCGTAGATCGGCACGTGGGCGAAGGCGTCGTAGATCATCAGGTGGTCGACGTCGGCGTGCGCGACGCCCGACTGGGCGAGGGCCCGCTCGCCGCCGACCCGGATGGCCCGCGACGACGTCAGGCTCTCCAGCCCGGAGACGACCGACGACTCGCTGGACTCGCCGGCGCCGAGGACGTACACGGGCGGGTGGGGCAGGTCGAGCGAGCGGGCCCGCTCGGCGGAGGTGAGCACGAGCGCGCCGCCGCCGTCGGTGACCAGGCAGCAGTGCAGCAGGTGCACGGGATCGGCGATGACGGGCGAGGCGAGCACGTCCTCGACGGTGATCGGGTCGCGCAGCTTGGCGCGCGGGTTCATCGCCGCCCACCGGCGCTGCACGACGGGGACCAGCGCGAGCTGCTCGCGGGTCATGCCGTACTCCGCCATGTAGCGGCGCACGCCGATCGGGAACAGCGACGGCGCGCCCACCGGGCCGTGCGGCACCTCCAGCTGCGCCATGAACGACTGCGGCGCCGGCGCCCACGGCGTCATGCCGATCCGCGAGCGCCCCGACTCGCCGTGGGTCACGAGGACCGTCTCGCACAGGCCCGCGCTGATCGCGGCCATGGCGTGCCGCACGTGCAGCATGTACGACGAGCCGCCGACGTTGGTGCCGTCGAGATACTCCGGCACGATGCCCAGGTAGTCGGCGACGTCGACGGGCATCTCACCCGCCGAGGCGACGCCGTCGACGTCGGCCGGGGTGAGTCCGCAGTCCGCGAGCGCGTTGAGCGCGGCGTCGACGTGCAGCTCCAGGGCGGACTTGTCGGGGATCTTCCCCAGGTCGGTGCTCTCGGCGGCGCCGACGATCGCGATCGCTCCGCGCAGGCTCATGCCGTGGCCTCCTCGAGGTCGAAGCAGACGACGCGGCGCTCGCCGCGCTCCTCGAAGGCCACCCGCACGGGCGCGTCGACCTCCAGCCGATCCGGCCGGTCGGTGCGGACCACGCCGGTCAGGCGCGGTCCCTCCGCGAGCGCGACGACACCGAGGGCGTACGGCGCCTCGAAGCCGGCCGGCCCGCGGTGGTTGACGACGAACGACAGCAGGACGCCCGTGCCCGCGGCCGGGACCAGCTCGACCGAGCGCGCACCGCAGCGGGGGCAGCTGCTGCGCGGGTACAGGAAGAACGACCCGCAGGCCGCGCACCGGGGCACGGTCAGCTCACCGGCGTCGATCCGGTCGAACCAATCCCGGGTGTCCGGGGTGGGCGTCGGGACGGGCTTCACGGGTCACTTCCTCACGAGGTCGGGCAGCAGATGCTTGCGGAGCTTGCCGTTGGCGCCGCGGGGCAGCTCGGCGACGACCTGGTACCGGCGCGGCACCTTGTAGCGTGCGAGCCGGTCATGGAGGAAGGGCGCGAGCTGGCCGGCGACGTCGCCGCCGTGCAGCGACGAGCCGGGCGCGGCCTGGATCACGGCGCACGAGAGCTCGCCCCACTCGGGGTCGGGCAGCCCGACCACGCCGGCGTCCTGGATGTCGGGGTGCTCCAGCAGCGCGGCCTCGACCTCGGCGGGGTAGATGTTGACGCCGCCGCTGACGATGACCTCGGCGGAGCGGCCGAGCAGGTACAGGTAGCCGTCCTCGTCCAGGTGGCCGAGGTCCCCGACGGTCACGAAGTCGCCGACGCGGCCGGACCGGGTCTTGGCGTCGTCGCCGCGGTACTCGAACGCGTGGGCGCCCATCCGGAGGTAGACCGCGCCGTCGGTGCCGGTGGGGACCTCCGCACCGTCCTCGTCGAGGATCCGGACCTCGGCGCCGGGCTGCGGGCGCCCCACGCTGCCGGGCCGCTCCAGCCACTCGGCGCTGGAGATGGCGGTGCCGGCGGCCTCGGTCGCGCCGTAGTACTCCCACACGACCGGCCCGAACCACGCGATGATCGCGCGCTTCACCGACGCGGGACAGGGCCCGGCGCCGTGCACCAGGTTGCGCATGCTGCCGACGTCGTACGCCGCCCGGGTCTCCTCGGGCAGGCGCAGCAGCCGGTGCAGTTGGGTCGGCACCATGTGCGTCGTCGTGACCCGGTGCTCCTGGATCAGCCGGAGCACCTGCTCCGCGTCGAAGCGGCTCGTCAGCACCACGGCGTGGCCGTAGTGCAGGGAGGTGACCGCGAGCCCGCTCACCGCGGTGTGGCTCAGCGGCGAGGTCACCAGGTGCACGCCGTCGTCGAGCGGGGTGATGCCGAACATGCCGAGCTGCCAGGCGGCGCCCGCGGCGAACACGTCGTCCGGGTCGCCCTCGGGCAGCCGGCGCAGCACGCCCTTGGGGCGGCCCGTCGTACCGGAGGTGTAGCCCAGGTAGGAGCCCGGGGAGCGGTCCTCGACCGGTCCCGCGGGCACGCCCGCGATCGCGGCGGTGAGGTCGCGGAAGCCCTCGGCGACGCCGAACGCGAGGCGTCGCTCGGCCGGCAGGCCGACCGCGTCGGCCGCGGCGCGCACCGTGTCGGCGTACGGGAGCGAGCAGAGCACGGCCACCGGGGCGGCGTCCTCGACGATATGGCCCACCTCGGTGGTGGTCAGCGCGGTGTTGACCGGGACGTAGTAGGCGCCGACCTGCTGGCAGGCGAGCACCAGCGCGATCGCCCACGACTCGTTGGCGACCACGCCCACGACGCGGTCGCCGCGCTCCAGGCCCAGCGCGCGCAGCAGGCGGGCGGTGGCGTTCGCCCGGGCCAGGAGCTCACCGCGGGTGACGGCGGTGCCGTCCGGCTCCACCACGGCGCAGGCCTGCGGAGCGGCCGCGGCGAGCCGCCAGAAGCCCAGCTCGCTCATCCGCGCCGCTCCTCGGTCACCCGGGCCAGCAGCTCGCGCGCGAGGTCGCGGCGCAGCGCCGTCGTGGTGCCGTACGACGCGGCGAGGCCCATCACGCGCTTGAGCCAGAGGTGCAGGTGGTACTCCCAGGTGAACCCGATCCCGCCGTGCAGCTGGAGCGCGTCGACATTGGCCCGGGCGGCCGCGTCGCCGGCGTAGGCCTTGGCGGCGGCCGCACGGCGCGACCCGTCCGGCTCGTCGACCGCGTCGAACGCGGAGAGCGCCGCTGCGGTGGCCATGTCGACCAGGACGGCCAGGTCGGCCGCCTTGTGCTTGACGGCCTGGAAGGAGCCGACCGGGCGGCCGAACTGCTCGCGGACGGCGACGTACTCGACGGTGAGCTCGAGCAGCCGCTGGGAGGCGCCCGCGAGCAGGCAGGCGGCGCCGGCGAGGGCGAGGGACCGCGTCCGGGCGACGACGGCGCCGTCGTGGCCCATGAGCGCGCCCTCGCCGACGGGCGTGACCCGCGCCAGGGGGCGCAGGGGATCGAGCGCGGCGACCGGGGCGACCTCGGTCTCCTCGCGGGCGAACGCACGGATCGAGCCGTCGGCAGCCAGGTCGAGGACGAGGTCGGCGTCGACGGCGTACGGGACGAGCGGCGTCAGGTCCTCGAGGCGGACGACGGCGATCGCCTCGCCGGCGGCGATCCGCGGCAGCCAGGTGTCGGCGACCGGCCCCGGCAGCGCGCCGAGCACGGACACGGCGAGCACCGCCGTCTCCAGGTAGGGCTCGGGCACCGCGTGCCGGCCGAGGCTGTGCAGCACGCCCGACAGGTGGGCGGGGGTGAGTCCGGCGCCGCCGTGCTCCTCGGCGACGAGCGCGGAGACCAGGCCGGTCTCCGCCAGTCGGCCCCAGAGTCCGGGGGTGTGGGCGGTGCCGTCGTCGATCCGGGCGCGGAGGAAGTCGAGGTCGCAGTGCCGGCCGAGCAGGTCGTCGGTGAGCTCGACCAGCTCGCGGCGGTCCTGGTCGAGGGTGTCGGGGACGGTCATCGGCGCGGCTCCGTCGGCAGGCCCAGCACGCGCTCGCTGATGATGTTGCGCTGGATCTCGTTGGTGCCGCCGAAGATCATGGCGGCGCGGGCGTACCAGTAGCGGTGGTGCCACCGGGACCACGCGCGCAGCGTGGCGGGGTCGGCGTCCGGCAGCGAGCCCGGGTCGCCGACGACGGCTCCGTCGCCCTCGAGCAGGCGGATGCCGGTGTCGAAGATGTCGTGCTGCATCTGGGTCCAGAAGACCTTGTTGATGCTGGCGGTGCTGTCGAGCTCGCCGCCGGCCTCGGCCCGGGCCGCGAGGCGATAGACGTTGGCCCGGTAGACCTCGGTCTGCACCAGGACCCGGCCCAGCTCGTCGAGCGCGTGCGTGTCGTCGGCGAGTCCACGGGCGCTCACCAGCCCGGCCAGGTCCGCGACGTCGTTGGAGAACTTGGCGTGGTCGCCGAAGACCGCGCCGCGCTCGAAGCCGAGGGTCGACATCGCGACCGCCCAGCCCCGGTCGATCTCGCCGACGACGTTCTCGACAGGGACCCGGACGTCGGTGAAGAAGACCTCCGCGAAGCCGCGGGTGCCGTCGACCATCGCCAGCGGCCGCACCTCGACGCCGGGCGAGCGCAGGTCGATGCACAGGAAGGTGATGCCGTCGTGCTTGCGCCTGCGGCCCGCCTCGGGATCGGTACGCACCAGCGCGAAGATCCAGTCGGCGAAGCCGCCCATCGAGGTCCAGATCTTCTGGCCGTTGACGACGAAGTGGTCGCCGTCGCGCTCGGCGCGGGTGCGCAGCGAGGCGAGGTCGGAGCCGGAGCCGGGCTCGCTGAAGCCCTGGCACCAGATGGTGCGGCACGCCAGCAGGTCAGGGATCCAGCGGGCGCACTGCTCGGGCGTGCCGTACTGCATCAGCACCGGGCCGAGCAGGTAGAGGCCGCCCATGTTGATCCGCTCCGGGGCACCGGCGCGGTAGTACTCCTCGGCGAAGGCGATCGACCGGCGCAGGCCGGCGTCGCGCCCGCCGTACTCGGTGGGCCAGTCGACGGCGGCGTACCCGCCCTCGAAGAGCCGGCCCTCCCAGGCGCGGTGCAGGTCGAAGCCCTCCCGCTCGGTCCACGGCGGCAGTGGCTCGGCGGGGACGTTCTCGGCGAGCCAGGCGCGGACCTCTGCGCGGAACTCCTCGACGTCCCCCTCGGTGACGGGCGCGGTCATGCGGCGAGTCCCAGCGCGGCGGAGACGGCCTGCATGGTCTCGGCGTAGTCGTGCGCCTCCATCCGCAGCGAGATGTTGACCCCGTCGGCTCCGAGCTCGAGATAGCGCTCGACGACGGCGGGCAGTGCGTCCATCTCGCCCGTGAAGCGGAGGCCGGCGATGACGTGCTGGCCGGACCGGTCGCGGCCGGCCTCCTCGAGCTGCGCGCAGTACGTCGCGTGGTGGTCCGCGAACTGGGAGGGAGTGAGGTTCCAGGGGTACCACCCGGTCGCGACCCCGGCGGCGCGGCGCAGCGCGGCGGGCGAGTGGCCGCCGACCAGCACCCGGGGCATCGGCGCCGGGTCCTCCGGGAAGATGCCGTCGGGGTCGTCCCACAGCCGGGTCAGCTCGGCGATCCCCTCGCCGCAGCGGCGACCGCGGGTCGTGAACTCGGTCTGGCAGGCGGCGAACTCCTCGGCCGACCAGCCGACGCCGACACCGAGGTCGACCCGGCCGTCGGTGAGGGCGGCGGCCGTCATCAGGTCGCGGGCGAGCAGCCGCGGGTTGCGCAGCGGCAGCAGCATCACCGAGCTCCCGATCCGCAGCCGGGTGGTGGCCGCGCAGACCTCGGCCGCGGCCTGGAGCACGTCGAGCAGGCCCTGGTCGGCGGCCGCCTCCACGCGTGCCCTGCCGTCGACGGTCTTGTTGTGCCGCTCGACCTTCTCGGGGTCGGCGGCGGACGGCGCCTCGGGGTAGGGGTACTCCGAGGTGTACTCGTCGAAGAACACGATGTGCTCCGGCAGCCAGATGCCGGTGAACCCCAGCTCCTCGGCCGTCCTCCCGAACTGTGCCATGAAGGCGGGATCCCGCTCGGCGCTGCCATCGAACAGGTCGACCAGACCGATCTCCACCGAGGCTCCTCTCGTGGTCGTGCGTTGTCGTTGGACGCGTTGGCGCCGAGGCTCAGCCGAACGCCGCGATGGCGGCGATCTCCTCGTCCGTCGGCAGGTGGTCCAGGTCGGCGACCAGCTCGTCGACCCGGACCGGCAGGTCGGCGACCGCCTCCCGCGCGGCGGGCAGGTCGGCCACGGGGACGCACCAGGTGCGTCGTACGCCGTCGGCATCGTCGCCCAGGACCTTGACGAGCACGTCGACCGAGGCGACCAGGTCGTCGCGGCCGGCCTGCCAGGCGAGCCACCCGGCCGGGGCGCCGTGCGCGGCGGTGTACCGGTCCAGGACGTCGCTCGTCGTGGCCCGCAGGTGCGTGGCCGGCACCCGGTCGCCCACCGGCTTGGGGAGCGCGATGGCCCCGGCGAACGACACGTGCTCGCCGGCGTACGACGCGCGCTGCTGGGTCCACAGGGCGCACATGGCGCCGAGGTTGTCCAGGGCTCGGCCGACGTGGTCGTCGACGTCCCGGAACGGGTCGGCCAGGACGGCGGGCGGGGCGGCGAGGTCGAGCCCCAGCTCCAGCCGCCCGCCGCCGAACCAGTCGATGCTGGCGATCTGCTTGGCGCGGACCGCCGCGCTGTGGAGGGAGAGGAGGTCTCCGGACAGGCCGAGCCGGATCCGGCCGGTCGCCCGGGCCACGCGCTGCAGGCCCAGGTTGGGGTCGTGCGCCCGGTCCGCGGCGGCCTCGCGGTCGCCGCCGGCCCACCAGGAGGCGAGCCCCGCCTGTTCGGCGGCTGCGCCGGCCCGCGCGATCGCGGTGCCCAGCGACTCCCCTCCGGTCGTCCGGAAGCTGCAGGCGATTCCCAGGTCCATCGACGTCCTCTCCCTCACGTGGCCGTCGTCAGCCGGCCCACTCCACGAGCGTGCCGTCCTCGCCCCACTCCAGGTAGGAGCCCGGCGCGTTCAGGCTGGCCTGGCCGTCCTTGTAGACGAGCTCGCCGTAGACGGTGTCCTGCGACGTGATCCCCTCGAGGGCCTTGGCCACCTTGGCGGGATCCTTGTCACCGGCCTCCTTGATGGCCTCGGCGAGCAGCCACATGGCGGTGTAGCCCTGGGCGCCGTACATGTCGGGGTCCTTGCCGTACTCCTTGTTGTAGGCCTCGGTGAACGCCGTGGCGAGCTCGTTGTCGGTGAAGCCGGCCTGGAAGGGCACGGCGAACAGCGAGCCGGCGAGGCCGCCGCCCGAGGACTCGAACAGCTCGGCGCTGTCGACGCCGTAGCTGGTCAGGATCCGCTTGTCGTAGTCGCGCTCGCGCAGCGACTTCGCGAGCAGGGCGGCGGGGGTGCCGAGCATGCTGGCGACGACGGCGTCGGGGTCCAGCGACTGGATCTCCGTCGCGGCCTGGGTGTAGTTGGTGTCGGCCGACCCGGTGTTGATGGTCTTCACGACGTCCACGCCGTTGCGCTCGAGCGCGGCCTTCCAGACCTCGGCGTCGCCGACCATGCCGTCGTTGTCCGAGGTGACCACGAGCACGACGGTCTTGATGCCCTCGGCCGGGACCACGGTGTCGACGAACTGGTCGTAGATGCCGCCCGAGTCGGCCGGCAGCACGACGGGCCGGTAGACGTACGGCGGCTCGGCGAGGCCGGCGAGGATCGCGGAGGTCACGATCGCCGGGACCTTGCTCTGCTTGATCATCGGGGCGAGCGCGCCGGCCTCGGAGGAGAGCCCGCAGCACAGCACGCCGGACGCGCCGTCCGCGGCGTACTGCTTGTACAGCGCGATGGCCTGGGCCGGGTCGCCCTTGATGTCGTCGATCTTGAGCTTGATCGTCTTCCCGTCGCCGAGATAGCCGCTGTCGTTGATCTCCTCGACGGCGAGCTCGGCGCCTTCGGTGATCGGCACGCCGGCGAAGGCGGCCGGACCGGAGGTGAGGGCGGGGAAGCCGACGAGGTACTCGGTGTCGCCTCCCTCAGCGGAGGAACTGCATCCCGAGAGGGCGACCACTGCCGCCGTGGTGATGGCCGCGGCGACGGTACGGAGCCGGCGCCGGTGGGTGATGAGTCGAGACACGTGCGTCCCTTTCTTGCGGGCGGTTCAAGCAAATGCTTGATTAATGTGAAGCAAGTGCTTGATCTTAAGCACAGTGACGCCGGTCACGCAATGGCACGAGGTCGCATTTCCGGACGTATTTCGGGGCGGGCTCAGGCGCGGTCGGCCCGACTGGCGGCCGGGCTGGCCAGCGCGAACCGGCCGCGGTCGATGACCGCGTCGCCGCCGGCGGTCAGCACCTGGAAGAGCCCCTCGTCGCCGGCCTCCCGCCACACGACCAGGCGCAGCGCGTCGCCGGGCAGCACGGGCCGGGTGAAGCGGCCCGCCATGGACCGCAGCGCGCTCGCGTCGCCGCCGGCGAGCCGGTTGATCAGCAGCCGCGCGGCGTACCCGTAGCTGCACATGCCGTGCAGGATCGGGCGCTCGAAGCCGCCACGTGCCGCGAACGCGGGGTCGGCGTGCAGCGGGTTGCGGTCGCCGGTCAGCCGGTACAGCAGGGCCTGGTCCGGCCGGCTGGCGAAGCCGACCTCGAGGTCCGGGGTCCGCTCCGGTGCCGTCCAGGTGGGACTGGGGCCACGCTCGCCGCCGAAGCCCCCGGCCCCGCCGAAGAAGGCGCCCAGGCGGCTGCGCATGAGGCGACGACCGGTCGCCGCGTCGACCAGCTCCGACTCGGTCCACATGACCGCGTGCGGATCCTTGTCCCAGATCTCCGTCACGGTCGTGACGACGTGCGCCTCGCCGGCGGCAGGGAGCGGCCCGTCCACCTCGAACTCCTGCTCGGCATGGACCGCCCGGGTCGGGTCGAAGTCGCCGACGTCCGGCAGTCCGTGGACCAGGCCGAGGACCACCCCGAACGTCGGGATGACCTGCTGGGTCACGCCCCCGCTGTTCTCCGTGGTGAAGGCGAGCTCGGCGAGCGGGTCGTCCTGGCCGGCACCGATGGCCAGGGCGTAGAGCAGCGAGTCCTTGTCGGTCCAGCGCACGGCGTGCGGTCCGGTGACCGTGCCGACGCGGGTCGGGTCGAGGGGCATCAGGTTCCTCCTGGGACGTCGGGGTGGGTGGGCACTGTGAGGGATCAGGCGGAGAGGCGGGTGCGGGGCCCGGCCTTGAGCACCCGGGACGGCAGCTCGCGGCCGACGAGGCGCTGCGCGAGCTCCGCGACGTCGAGGAGTCGCTCCAGGTCGACGCCGGTCTCGACGCCGAGCTCCTCGAGCAGGTACACCGCCTCCTCGGTCGCGATGTTCCCGCTCGCGCCCGGCGCGTAGGGGCAGCCCCCGAGGCCGCCGACGCTGGCGTCGAACTGCCACACCCCCATCTCCAGGCCGGCGACGAGGTTCGCCATGCCGGTCCCCCGGGTGTCGTGCAGGTGGAGGGCGAGCGGCGCCTCGGCGTCCAGGTCGCGGAGCCGGCCGACGAGTCGCCGGACCCGGGGCGGCGAGCCCATGCCCGTGGTGTCGCCGAAGCAGATGCTGTCCGCGCCGTCGCGACGCGCCCGGGCGGCGTACGACGCCACGACGCCCTCCGCGACCTCCCCCTCGTAGGGGCAGCCGAACGCCGTCGCGACGATCACCTGGCACTGGGCGCCGGCCAGGTGGGCCAGGTCGATGACCTCGGCGATGGCGTCGAGGGACTCCTCCGGCGTGCGGTTGACATTGCGCAGGTTGTGGGTGGTGGACGCCGACACGACGACCTCGATGCCGCGGAAACCGGCGTCGAGCGCGCGGCGGGCACCGACCAGGTTGGGGACGAGCGCCGAGTACCGCACGCCCGGGCGTCGCTGCACCGCGGACCACACCTCCGCGGCGTCGGCCATCTGCGGGATGGCGCGCGGGTGCACATAGGACACGGTCTCGATCTCGGTCAGCCCGGTCGTCCCGAGGGCATCGACGAGCTCGACCTTGCCCGCCGTGGCGACGGGCGGCTCGTTCTGCAGGCCGTCGCGGGGACCGACCTCGCGCAGCACGACGCGGGCGGGGACGTCGCTCATCAGAAGCCCCGCTCCGCCGCCACCAGGGCGCGGTGGGCGGTCGGCGTCCCGTAGAGGGCGCGGGTGGCCGTCACCCGCCGGAAGTGGTGCGAGATCTCGTGCTCCCAGGTGAAGCCGATGCCGCCGTGGACCTGCACCGCCTCGCGCAGCACGAACATCGCCGCATCCCCCGCCCTGGCCTTGGCCGCGGAGGCGGCGAACCGCCAGTCGTCGGACTCCTCGGCCGCCGCGGCCACAGCCGCCAGCACGGCGCTGGTCGCGGTCTCGAGCTCGGCGTACATGTCGACGAGCTTGTGCTTGATGCTCTGGAAGGACGCGACCGGCCGGCCGAACTGATGGCGGTCGACCGCGTAGTCGCGCGCGAGCCGGAACGCACGGTCCGCCGCGGCGAGGGCGTCCACCGCGGTGAGGACGGCGCCGACCAGCCAGGCGTCGCGCACCGCCGCGGAGACCTGCGGCCCCGAGGACACCGTGGTCGCGCGCGCCCCGTCGAGGTCGAGGACGGCCAGTCCGCGACCGGGGTCGACCGCCTCCATCGCGGTGACCCGGACGCCCGGCGCGGCGGCATCCACGAGCACCACCTCGACGGCGCCCTCGGCACGGACGGCCGTGACCAGGAAGGCGTCGGCGTGGGTCCCGCTGTCCACGAAGGTCTTGCGCCCGCTGACCGCGAGCGTGGCGCCGTCGCCGTCGAGGGCGGCGGCCGCGTCCAGGGCGGCGCCGGCGCCGTCCTCGTGCAGGGCGGGTACGACGACCCGGCCCTCCTCGGCCAGCGCGCGACGCAGGCCGGTCGCGTCGGCGGGGTCGATCCGCCGCAGCAGGGTCACGGCGACGCCCGACGCGGCCACGAGCGGACCCGACCAGCCGCAGCGCGACGTCTCGGCCACCGCGGCGGCCAGCTCGGTGAGCGTGGCCCCCTGGCCGCCGTGCTCGTCCTCGACGAGGAGGCCGGCCGCCCCGACCTCCTCGACCAGGCCGGCCCACAGCTCGGGCAGCTCGGCACCGCCCAGGCGACTGACCTCGACCGGGCTGCGCTGGTCCAGGAACCGCGCGAACACCGGCGACAGCTCGGCACTGAGAACCAGACCTGCCATGACCCTCTCCTCCCGCTCGCGATGTAGAGCAAGCGCTTGCTATTCAATGCCGACGAGGAAGCGCCGGCGGGCGGCGCCCCTCGTCAGGTCGTGCGGATCCCGTCGAGCAGGATCGCGGTCTGCACCTCGATGACCCGGTCGATGCCGACCCGGCCGCGCGGGTTGAACCAGCGGATGACCGCCTGGATCGCGCCCATGATGGTCCGGTAGATCATCCGGGCGTCGATGTCGCCGCGGATGGCCCCGGCGTCGATGCCCTGCTGGATGGTCTCCAGCCACACCTTCTCCACCTGGTGCTGGCGCTCGACGATGCCCTTCATCGGGCCGACGTAGTGCCAGTCGTTCTGCAGGATCGTGACGTGCTGCCGGTTCTCGACCAGTCCGCGCAGGGCGCGCGCCACGAGCTGCTCCAGCGCGTCGACGGGGCCCTCCGCCTCGGAGACGGCCACGTCGTACCCCCGGATCATGGCGTCGAGGTACTCCACGAGCACCTCCTCGACCATCGCCTCCTTGGAGTCGAAGTAGTAGTAGAGGCTCCCCGAGAGCATGTCGGCCTCGTCGGCGATGTCACGCACGGTCGCGGCGGAGAAGCCCTTCTCCGAGAACACCTTGGCCGCGGCCCGCATGATCAGCTCCTTGCGGGCCACGCCCGTGGGAGAGCCGGTCGAGCGGCGACGGGTAGTACTCACGCTGCGCTACCTTTCTGCAACCGGTCCACGTGCTCGGACACCTTAACGGAAGGCGTCCCCGGCGACCGTCTCACGCGCGGACGGCCCACGCCGGCCCGGCTCACGGTCGGCGGTCGGAGACGATGGTGACCGCGCTGACGAGATCGCCCGGGCTGCCGCCCTGGTTCTGCACCAGGCCGAACCGCGGGTCCGCGACCTGACGGTCGCCGGCCTCGCCCCGGAACTGCAGCCACATCTCGTAGATCATCCGCAGCCCGCTCGCGCCGATGGGGTGCCCGAAGCTCTTCAGGCCGCCGTCGATGTTGACCGGGAGCGCCCCGTCGCGGTCGTAGCGGCCGTCGAGGACGTCCTGCCACGCCTTGCCGCGCTCCGAGAAGCCGAGCTCCTCCATCAGGACCAGCTCGGTCGGGGTGAAGCAGTCGTGCACCTCGGCCAGCGAGATCTGGGTGGCCGGGTCGGTGATCCCGGCCTGGGCGTACGCCGTGCGCGCCGACGTCGCCGCCTCGGCGAGGTCCGAGTAGTCGTAGTCGCTGTCGTTGCGCCCGGTGCCCGAGCCGGCGTCGAGCGCCAGCGCGTGCACGTAGAGCGGCGTGTCGGTGTACTTCAGCGCGTCCTCGGCGCGGACGATCACGGCCGCGGCCGCGCCGTCGGCGACGCCGGAGCAGTCGAAGACGCTGAGCCGGCCCGCGAGCGTGGGGGCGGCCGCGATGGTCTCCTTCGGCACCTCCTTGCGGAACTGCGCACGCGGGTTCCGGGCACCGTTGCTGTGGTTCTTCCAGGCGATGTGCGTCATCGCCTCCTTGATCTGCTCCTCCGGCACGCCGTAGCGGCGCGCGTAGGCGGGCACGATCATCGAGTACATCGCGGGCGCGCTGAGCACCGGCGGGGTGCCGTCGTTGGGCACGCTGGGCATCTCGAGTCCGGAGTAGCCCGCGTCCTTGAGCTTCTCGCCGCCGACCGCCATGACGACGTCGTAGGCGCCGGACGAGACGGCGTAGCAGGCGTTGCGGAAGGCCTCGGAGCCCGTGGCGCACATGTTCTCGACCCGGGTGACGGGCTTGTGCGCGATATTGAGCGGCCGGGTGAGGGTCAGGCCGGAGACGCCGGAGATCATCGAGCCGAGCCAGAACGCGTCGACATCGCCCACGCCGAGCCCGCCGGCCGACCCGAGGGCCCCGTGGGTCGCCTCGACGAGAAGGTCGTCGACATTGCGGTCCCAGTGCTCGCCGAAGCTCGTGCAGGCCATGCCGACCACGGCGACCGGCGTCGTCAGGGCGTGAGATCCCATCAGTCCTCCTCCTCGAGGTGCGGGCGCACCTTCCACACGTAGTTCCTGACCCCGTTGCCGGCGACGCTGGCCAGCCGGAAGGCCGGAGTCACCCGGTCGCCGATCGCGATCTCGCGACCGACGGCGTCGGTCATCTCGCACTCGAAGCGGCCGCCGCCGTCGAAGTCGACGGCGACGACGCGCGCCGGCAGCTGGACGGACTCCGAGAGCCAGTCGTCGGTGAACGTGGCGATCCGTCCGGGCACGTCGACCATCGAGACCGGCTCGAAGCCCTCCGTGGCCGAGCAGCGCAGGCAGACCCGGCGCGGCGGCAGGTTGCGGTACCCGCAGGAGCCGCACTGCGCGGCCACGAAGCCGAACTTCCAGGCGGCAGTACGGCGGGACGCAGGCGGCACGGGCGGCTTGACGTCGGGGCGCCGGGCGGGCTCGCGCGGCAGCAGACCGCGCCAGTTGAGGAAGTCGCCGTAGGACACCGGCTGTCCGGGGGCCGCGTCCGCGAGGCCGCTGCGGCGGCCGGTCGCGTGCTTCTCGGTGACCCTGAAGACGAAGGCGTCGGCACCGTCGGTCGCCGACACCGCCAGGACCAGGTCGCCGGGAGAGGCGGCGTCCAGCGCGAGCGCCAGGCCGACGGCGAGATCGGCCGCTCCCGCGTAGCCGAGACCGGCCGTGTCGACGGCGGCGAGCTGCGCCGCCTCGAACCCGCGCCGGGCGGTGGCGCGGGCCCGGGAGTGCGGGGTGCTGATGACGACGTGGTCGACCTGCTCGCGCTTGAGCTCGCACCGGCCGAGGACGTCGTCGACGACCCGCTCGACGAGGGGGACGTACTCCTCGACACCGAAGCGCTCCTCCCAGGTCCGGGTGCGGACGTCGCCGGGGATCCGCCACCGGTCCAGGAACTCGCTCGTCAGCGAGGCCGTGCCGACCAGCTCGGCGACCGGGTCGGGACCGACGACGAGGGCGGCCGCGGCGTCGGCGCCGTCGGCCTCGTCCGCGGAGCCGGGCAGCCCGTAGCGGACATCGCTCGCGACGACCACGGACGTCCCGGCGGACAGGCCCGCGCGCAGGGCGCCGGCGCCACCGCGCAGCGCGCCGGACACGTCGTACGCGGCGATCTCGGCCGGCAGCCCCGACGCGGCGGCGACGGTCGCGGCGTTGGACTTCTCCAGGTAGGCGGGGCGGGTCGTGGCGAACCACAGGCTGTCGGCACCGCCGGTCCCGCGCAGTGCGGCCCGGGCCGCCTCCACGCCCATGGTGGTGGCGTCCTCGTCGTACGACGCGACGGGGCGCTCCCCCTTGCCCCGCCCCCCGATGACACGCGCCACGTCGGCGCGGTCCAGGCGCGGCACGGGCAGGTACACGGCATATGACTCGATGCCGGCCACGGCACCTCCTTCTGCCCCGTCTCCGGAGACACTTTCAATCAAGCACTTGCTTTGATAGTTTAGGGACGCCGCCCCACCGACGCAACCGTGCGTCGCGCCGAGGAGCCCGATCGGAGGACGATGTCGACCGTGAGTGAGCAGGATCTCCGGCAGCGCGCCACCGACGTGATCGGCGCCTTCGCCCCCCGCCGGGCCGACGCCGGGAACGCCTGGGGCGAGGGCGAGGACCGGGTCTCGGTCGTCGCCGAGCGCTCCGAGGGCGAGGCCGAGGAGATCGCCGAGCTGCGGCGCTACCGGGCCCACCTCGACGCCCACGGGCTCGCCTGGGTCGAGGGCCCGGCGGCGTACGGCGGCGCGGGCCTGACCACGCGGCACGCGGACGTCCTGCGCGAGGTCGAGGCGGAGCACGACCTCCCCGACGACGCCTATCTCCGCTTCAGCGCCTCCACCCTGTGCCCGACCCTGCTCGAGCACGGCACCGACGAGCAGCGCGCCCGCCTGCTCCGGCGCCTGCGCACGGCCGAGATCATCGCCTGCCAGCTCTACAGCGAGCCCGGCGCCGGCTCCGACCTCGCCGGGCTGTCCACCCGCGCCGAGCGCGACGGCGAGGGCTGGCGGCTCAACGGCCAGAAGGTGTGGAGCTCGGGCGCGCACTACAGCGACCTCGGCCTCTGCATCGCGCGCACCGATGCCGACAAGCCCAAGCACGCCGGCCTGACGACCTTCCTGGTCGACCTGCG
Source organism: Nocardioides humi (assembly GCF_006494775.1). Classification (NCBI taxonomy): domain Bacteria; kingdom Bacillati; phylum Actinomycetota; class Actinomycetes; order Propionibacteriales; family Nocardioidaceae; genus Nocardioides; species Nocardioides humi. Next base: position 2,650,913 of record NZ_CP041146.1, read on the forward strand.
CGCGCCGGGCGTCGAGATCCGGCCGATCCGCCAGCTGACCGGCGGGGCGTCGTTCGACGAGGTGTTCCTCACCGACGTCCACGTCCCCGACAGCGCCCGGGTCGGCGAGGTCGACGGCGGCTGGAGCGTCGTGGTGACCTCGCTCCTCAACGAGCGCTCCGCCATCGGCCGGGAGGTCGGGGTCGACGCGGCCCTCGTCGACCGGCTCGTCGACCTCGCGCGCCACGTGCAGCAGCCGGTCGACGACCGCACCCGCGACCAGCTCGCCGACGTGGTGGTGCGGGCCTGGGCCGCGCAGCTGACCACGGCCCGCTTCCTCGACGGGGGCGGGACCCCCGGTCCCGAGCTGGCGATGACCAAGCTGCTGACGACGGACCTGCTGCGCCAGATGAGCGACGTCGCCGCCGACGTGCTCGGCGCCGGGCACGTCGCCGACACCGGGGCGTGGGGCACCTACGCCTGGTCCGAGCTCACCCTCGGACTGCCCGGCCTCCGCGTCGGCGGAGGCACCGACGAGATCCTCAAGAACGCCGTCGGCGAACGGGTCCTCCACCTACCGAAGGACGCACGATGAAGATCGACATGGGCATGATCGGCTCCTCCGCCGCCGGCTGCGGACCGATCGCGGCGGACGCCGAGAGCCAGGGCTTCGACGGCGTCTGGGCGAGCGAGAGCGTCACCGACGCCTTCCTCCAGTCCCAGGCCGCGCTGCTCACCACCGAGCGGCTCTCCGTCGGCACGGCGATCGCCGTGGCCTTCGCCCGCAACCCGATGTCGGTCGCCTATCTCTCCTGGGACCTCGCCGCCATGTCCGGCGGGCGCTTCGTGCTCGGTCTGGGGAGCCAGATCCAGGCCCACATCGAGCGCCGCTTCTCCATGGAGTGGAGCCCGCCGGTGGACCGGATGCGCGACTTCCTCCTGGCCCTCGACGCCATCTTCGCCTCCTGGCGCGACGGCACCCGCCTCGACTACCGCGGCGAGCACTACCAGCACACCCTGATGACGCCGGTGTTCACGCCGCACCACCACACGCACCGGATCCCCACGATGATCGCCGCTGTCGGCGCCAGGATGACCGAGCTCGGCGGGGAGCTGTGCGACGGCCTGCTGCTGCACGGCATGACCACGACGGCGTACCTCGACCAGGTGACGCTGCCCGCCGTCGACCGCGGTCTCGCCGCCTCCGGTCGCGAGCGCGACGCCCTCGAGCTCTACGTGCCGCTCTTCCTGGTCATGGGCGACACCGAGGAGGAGATCGCCGACGTCGCGCGGCGCACCCGGGAGCAGATCGCGTTCTACGCCTCGACCCCCGCCTACGCGAAGGTCCTGGAGAGCGTCGGCTACGAGAACCTCCAGCCCGAGCTGCAGACCCTGTCCCGCGAGGGCAAGTGGGCCGAGATGGGCGACCTGATCGACGAGCGGCTCCTCGGCGAGATCGCGCTGGTCGGCACGCCCGAGGAGATGCCCGGCCTGTGCAAGCAGCGGTTCGGAGGCCGCGTCGACCGGGTGTCGTCGTACTTCGGGTGGCCCACCGGGGACCCCGACCGGCTGCGCTCCATCCTCGCCGCCTTCGCCGACGACCCCGTCCCTGCGACCAGCGCCGCGGGCGCCTGAGGTGGACCGATGAGAAGCCCTATGTCAAGCCGCTTTGTTCTGTTGGGTGATGACGCGTTGGAGTGCGCGGTGGGTTTCGGGGTTGTAGGCGAGGTTGTCTTGCCAGCAGTGCCAGATGATGTGGAGCCAGGCTCGGGCGAGGATGCGTACGGCGTGGGCGTGGTCGTGGCCTCGTGCCCTGGCGCGGTTGTAGTAGTCGGCGGCCCAGGGGTTGGCGTGTCTGCTGTCGGCGGCGAAGTCGACCACGGCGTCGCGGAGTTGTTTGTCGCAGGACCAGCGGAACCCGACGGCTCGGTGTTTGCCGGACTGGCGGGTCGAGGGTGCGGCGCCGGCCAGGCAGGTCAGCGATTCGGGGGTGGGGAATCTGGCTCGGCAGTCGCCGATCTCGGCCAGGAGGCGTGCGGCGCGGACGCGTCCGGCTTTGGGGAGGCTGGTGAAGATGTGCGCGTCGGTGTGTGCGTCGAGCTGCCGGTCGATCTGGGTCGAGAGGATCTTGATCTGCTCGACCAGAGTCAGCAGCAGCGTCACGTAGCTCGCGGTGATCGCAGCCTGGGTGGTGGCGTGGATGCCGGTGGCGCCCCTGGGCGCGTCCAGGAGCCGGGCGTGCAGCACGGCAGGGTCGGTGCGTCCGGAGTAGCCCTGTTTGGTCAGCCAGCCGCCGAGGCGTTGGGGGGTGAGCCAGTCGGCGCGGTCTTGGGTGTCGAACCGGGTCAGGAACGTCAAGGAGATCTCGGAGTCGATGTCGCGGAAGAGGCCGATGGCGCCTGGGAAGACGTTGCGCAGGTGGGCACGGAGCTGGTTGGCGACCGCGACGCGGTGTTTGACGAGGTCTTTGCGGGCACGGCAGGCGCGTCGCAGCGCGACCGTGTCGTCGCGGTCGGGGATCAGTGGGCGCAGTCGGGTCCGGTCGGTGCGCAGGGTGTCGGCCAGGACGTAGGCGTCGAAACGGTCGTCCTTGTTGCCGGCCGATCCGTAGCGGCCGCGCAGGTTCTTGACCTGGTTCGGGGAGATCACCACCACGCTCAGCCCGGCGGCCAGCAGTGTGTCGATGACGGGTCCGTCGGGTCGTTCGATCGCGACCTCGTCGACGCCGTGACGGCGCAGGAAGCCGACCAGTTCACGCAGGCCGCTTGCGGTGTGCTCGACCGTCGTGGTGGCGACCTTGCGGCCGCGTCCGTTGACGATGCAGGCGGCGTGGTCGTCACGGGCCCAGTCGATGCCCGCGGTCACGTCGTTGGGCGCGGTCTCGGGCAGGGTCACAGAACGTTGGCTACTCATGGATTCGGTCGGGGTTTTGCTGGCAGACTTCACGTCAGCCTCCTCGCTGCTCCAATCAGTGGGGAGGCACCCATTTCTTCGGGTGTCGCGATATCTCACGGTGCCGGGACGTGTCTGCCGGTTCGCTCACTGATCGGCGCTCGCGACCACGCTGATGCTCAGCAGCGGTCTTGGCGCACAGCCCTATCGACGGTCCACACGTCCCGGGCAACCACCAGATCCTGCAGATCTCATCGTGGACGTCCTTGGCGTCAAGCGAGCAGGGCAGTGACCTGGCGGCACCCGGGGTGCATCACCGCCTCATCTGGAAGCGATGACGTCAGGAAGGTAGTCCAGTGAGCCGACTGACCGCCGAGGACCTGGTCGCCCGCGCCGAGATCAGCGACACGCTGCACGCCTACAGCCGCGGCGTCGACCGGTGCGACATCGACCTGCTGGCCGACCTGTTCACCGAGGACGCGACGTTCGACTACGGCCACGGCAACGTCACCGCCGGGCGCGAGCGCCTGCGCGGCCTGTTCGAGGCGGCGACCGGCCGCTACACGGCGACCAGCCACCACGTCTCGACGGTCAGCTTCCTGCAGGTGGGCGACGGCACCGCGCAGACCATCGCCTACGTGTACGCCTTCCACGACAACGCCGACCAGGGCCTCCACCTGCACGTGTGGGGCTGCTACGAGGACGAGCTCGTCGACGAGGGCGACCGCTGGCGGATCCGGGCCCGCAAGGTCCGGGTCGCCGGCACCAAGACGACGGACTCGGAGCAGATCCCCGAGCGGTTCCAGCGCTACGACCGTGCCGGACGCTAGGGACCTTCCCACGCCTCAGCAGGTTCGCCGGGCGCTTGCGCGCGCCGAGCGGGGTGCGGTGTTGGACGTGGCCGAGGCGACGGCGTTGCTGGCCGCGTCGGGTGAGTCGTTGGACCGGTTGTGTGCGGCCGCGGCGCGGGTGCGTGACGCGGGCCTGGTCGCGGCCGGGCGGGTGGTGGATGGCCGGGGTGTGGTGACCTATTCGCCGAAGGTGTTCATCCCCATCACCCGGTTGTGTCGGGACCGGTGTCATTACTGCACGTTCGTGGAAACCCCTACCCAGGCCGCACGCGAGGGGCGGGCGCCGTACCTGTCGCCGGACGAGATCCTCGACATCGCCCGCCAGGGCGCCGAGCTGGGCTGTCTGGAGGCCTTGTTCACGTTGGGCGACCGGCCCGAGGACCGCTGGCCGCAGGCGCGGGCGTGGCTGGACGAGCAGGGCTACGACTCCACCCTGGCCTATGTCCGCGCGATGGCGATCCGGGTGCTGGAGGAGACCGGGCTGCTGCCCCACCTCAACCCCGGGGTGATGTCGTGGGAGGAGCTGAACCGGCTCAAACCGGTCTCGGCCTCGATGGGGATGATGCTGGAGACCACCTCCACCCGGCTCTGGGAGACGAAGGGCCTGGCGCACTACGGGTCCCCGGACAAGGACCCCGCGGTGCGGCTGCGGACCCTGGAGGACGCCGGCCGGCACTCCATCCCGTTCACCACCGGGCTGCTGGTCGGGATCGGCGAGAGCCTCACCGAGCGCGCGGAGACCATCTTCGCGCTCCGGAAGGTCTCGCGGGCCTACGGGTCGGTCCAAGAGGTGATCGTGCAGAACTTCCGCGCCAAGCCCGACACCGCCATGCGCCACGTCGACGACCTGGACCTCGCGCAGTATCGGGCCGCGATCGCGGTCACCCGCCTCGTCCTCGGCCCCAAGGCCCGGATCCAGGCACCCCCCAACCTCGTGGACCACTCCGAGGGCGCAGCCGAATGCCGGGCCCTGCTCGACGCCGGCGTCGACGACTGGGGCGGCGTCTCCCCGCTGACCCCGGACCACGTCAACCCCGAACGCCCCTGGCCCTCACTCGACCGGCTCCGCTCCATCAGCGAACAATGCGGGTTCGAGCTGCGCGCCCGGCTGACCGTGCACCCCGAGTACGTCCTCGGATCGCTCCAACGCGGCGAGGCCTGGATCGACCCCCGCCTGCACGCCCACGTCCGTGCACTGGCCGGGCTGGACGGACCGATGGCCGGGCTCGCCATCCCCGAGGTCCGGCCCACCGGGCTGCCCTGGCAGGAACCGGACGGCGGCTTCGAGTCCGGTCACAGCTGGGGTCGGACCGACCTGCACACCGCGGTCGACGACGAGGGACCAGGCGGGGGACGCACCGAGGACCGCCGCAGCGACTTCGGCTCCGTGTACGGCGACTGGGCGGCCGTCGGCGAGGCGGCTGCCGTCACGGGCGCTCCGGCGGTGCTGCACGCCGAGGGCCGCGACGCGCTCCGGGCGGCCGAGCACGACCCCGGGAACCTCTCCGACGAGCACGCGCTGAGGTTGATGACCGCCGACGGCGACCTACTCCGCCAAGTGGTCCGCCTGGCCGACGACCTGCGCCGCGAGACCGTCGGCGACCAGGTCACCTACGTCGTCAACCGCAACATCAACTTCACCAACGTCTGCTACGTCGGCTGCCGCTTCTGCGCGTTCGCGCAACGCAAGACCGATGCGGATGCCTACACCCTGTCCTACACCGAGGTCGCCGACCGCGCCCACGAGGCCTGGGAGCTGGGCGCCACCGAGGTCTGCATGCAAGGCGGCATCGACCCCGAACTCCCCGCGACCGCGTACTTCGACATCACCGCCGCCGTCAAACAACGCGTCCCCGACATCCACGTCCACGCCTTCTCCCCCATGGAGATCGTCAACGGCACCGCCCGCACCGGCCTGTCGATCGAGGACTTCCTCATCAAAGCCCGCGAAGCCGGGCTCGGATCCCTGCCCGGCACCGCCGCGGAGATCCTCGACGACGAAGTCCGCTGGGTCCTCACCAAAGGCAAGCTCCCCGCCCGCACCTGGATCGAGATCATCACCACCGCCCACCGCCTCGGCATCCCCACCACGTCCACGATGATGTACGGCCACGTCGACAACCCCCGCCACTGGGTCGCACACCTGGGCGTCCTCAAACACGTCCAGGACACCGCACGCGAGAACGGCTCGAGCGGGTTCACCGAGTTCGTGCCGCTGCCGTTCGTGCACACCTCCGCACCCATCTACCTCGCCGGCGTCGCCCGCCCCGGCCCCACCCACCGCGACAACCTCGCCGTCCACGCCCTCGCCCGGATCCTGCTCCACGGGCGGATCGACAACATCCAGACCAGCTGGGTCAAACTCGGCATCCACGGCACCCAAGCCATGCTGCAGGCCGGCGCCAACGACCTCGGCGGCACCCTCATGGAAGAAACCATCTCCCGCATGGCCGGCTCCCAGCACGGCTCGGCCAAGACCGTCGCCGAGCTCACCGACATCGGCAACGCCATCAACCGACCCGTCCGCGAACGCACCACCCTCTACGGCGAGCCGCCGGTCCGACCGCTCAGCGGCTGAGCAGGCCGCCGTCCAGCATCGCGAGGTACTGGTCGGCGAGGGAGCCGTGCTGGAGACGGCCGCGCGGGTTGTACCAGCGCACGGTGGACCAGACGCCGTCGCGGATGAAGCGGTACGTCGTCGTCGGGTCGAGCTCGGGACGGAAGTCGCCGGACTCCGCGCCGGCGCGGAGGACGTCGAGCCAGATCCGCTCGACCTCGCGGCTGGCCTTGGTGACGAAGGCGAACTCGGGGGTGCTGCCGAGGAAGTTGGCCTCGTTCTGGTAGAGCGCGACGGCGTGGGGGGTGCGGTGGATGATCTCGAAGGAGCTGCGCACGAGGCCGTCGAGCGCCGTACGCGGGCTGTCGGCCCCTCCGCGATGGACCGGAACTCCCGGAGCAGGCTGCCCATGAACTCCTGCAGGATCTCGGTCAGCATCTCGTCCTTGGACGAGAAGTGGTGGTAGAGGCTGCCCGAGAGGATGCCCGCCTCGTCGGCGATGTCGCGGACCGTGGTCTGGGTGTAGCCGCGGGAGGCGAACATCTCGGCGGCGATGGCGAGCAGCTGGGCGCGCCGGGCCGACCCGGTGGCGTTGCCGCGCTTGCGCGCCGCGCCCGCGTCGCCCTTCGTGGTGGTGGCCATGCCTCGGTCCTCTCCCGCTGTCGGGCCTACGATACCTAACAAGCACTTGGTTCGTAGAGCGACGATCGGAAGGCGCCCGATGACATCCACCACCATGCCGGCCCTGCTGGAGCAGGCGGCGGCGACCCACGGGCAGCACCCGGCGATCGTCGACGGGCCCACCATCATCACCTACGCCGGGCTGCGCGACGCCGTCGTGGCCGCCGCGCGCGGCTACCGGGCGCTCGGGGTCGAGCCGGGCGACCGGGTGGCGATCTGGGCGCCCAACCGGGTGGAGTACGTCATCGCGCTGCTCGGCGCCCAGCAGATCGGCGCGTCCGTCGTACCCCTCAACACGAGGTACCGCGGACACGAGGCCAGGGTCGTGCTCGAGCGCTCGCGCGCGGTGGTGCTGGTGGTGGCGAACGGCTTCCTCGGCACCGACTACGTGGCGCTGCTGCGCGAGGCGGCCCCCGCGGACGAGCTGCCGCACCTGCGCGAGATCGTCGACCTGGACAGCGGCTGGGCGGACTTCCTCGCCGGAGGTGAGCAGGTACCCGTCGCCGAGGTCGAGCGGCTGGCCGCGGAGGTCACGCCCGACACGGTCGCCGACATCCTCTTCACCTCCGGCACGACGGGAGTCCCGAAGGGCGTGATGAGCTCGCACGCCCAGACGATCGGGGTCGCCGAGGTGTGGGCGGAGGGGGCGGGGCTGAGCGAGGCCGACCGGTACGCGATCGTGAACCCGTTCTTCCACAGCTTCGGCTACAAGGCCGGTGCGATCGCCTCGCTGACCGCCGGTACGACGATCCACCCGGTGCTGACCTTCGACCCCGAGGGCCTGATGCGGCTCATCCAGGACGCCGGGATCACCGTGCTGCCGGGCGCGCCCACGATCTTCACGACCCTGATCAACCACCCGCGGCGCACCGAGTTCGACCTGTCCTCGCTGCGCTTCTCGATCGCGGGCGCGGCGACCGTGCCGGAGACGCTGTTCGAGCAGATGCAGGACGTGCTCGGGTTCGACGAGGTCGCCCAGGCCTACGGACTGACGGAGTGCGTCGTCGCCACCCGTTCGCGCGCGAACGAGGACCCCCGCCACATCGCCGAGACCACCGGCCCCGGGGTCCCGGGGATCGAGGTCCGCGTCGTCGACGAGACGGGCGCGGACCGGCCCGTCGGCGAGGACGGCGAGGTCTGGCTGCGCGGCGCCAACGTCATGCTCGGCTACTTCGAGGACCCCGAGGCCACCGCCGCCGCGATCGACCCCGACGGCTGGCTGCACACCGGCGACGTGGGCCGGCTCGACGAGCACGGCTGCCTGAAGATCACCGACCGGATCAAGGACATGTTCATCGTCGGCGGGTTCAACGTCTACCCGGCCGAGGTCGAGAACGCCCTGGCCGCCCACCCGGCGGTGATGGAGAGCGCCGTGGTCGGCGTACCCGACGAGCGGATGGGCTCGGTGGGCCGGGCCCACGTCGTCCTGCGTCCCGGTACGACGGCGACGGCCGACGAGCTGATCGGCTGGGCGCGCGAGCGGCTCGCGAACTTCAAGGTCCCGCGAGAGGTCGTGTTCGCCACCGAGCTGCCCCGCAACGCCAGCGGCAAGGTGCTCAAGACCGACCTGCGGACCGCCGGGTGAGCGCGGGGCTGGGACTCGCGCTGGTCACCGGCGCGAGCGGCGGCATCGGGCAGGCGGTCGCCCGCCGCCTCGCCGGCGACGGCGCCCGGCTCCTCCTGCTGCACCGTCGTACACCGCCCGACGCCCTGGTCGCCGAGCTCGGCGCCGCGGTGCGGGCCACCGCCGCCTGCGACCTCGCCGACGCCGACGCGGTCGCGGCCCTCGTGGATGCGCTGACGGCCGAGCACGGCGACGTCCGCACGGTCGTGCACGCGGCCGGGCCGCACGTGCCGATGGTGCACCTCTCCCGGGTCTCGCCGCGGCAGTTCGCCGAGCAGGTCGACCAGGACGTGGTGGCGTTCTTCAACCTCGTCCATGCGGTGCTGCCCGCGCTGCGTCGTACCTCCGGCTCGCTGACGGTCGTCACCACCGCCGCCACCAGCCGCTACCCGCTCCGCGACGGGCTCTCGGCCGGACCCAAGGGCGCCGTCGAGGCGCTGGCCCGCGGCCTGGCCGCGGAGGAGGGGCGCTTCGGGGTCCGGGTCAACTGCGTCGGCCCCGGGATGCTGACCGACGGCATGGCCGAGCGGCTGATCGGCTCCGGCGACCTCGACGAGCGCGCGCTCGACGTCGCGCGCGGCAACATCCCCCTGCGGCGGTTCGGCTCGGCGGCCGACATCGCCGAGGCGGTGGGCTTCCTCGCCAGCGACCGAGCCGGGTTCGTCACCGGCCAGAAGCTGGACGTCGACGGCGGCTACGGCATCTGACGACAGGTCGTAGCACATTTTTGAAACAAGGTGCTACATTCGTCTCGTGGCCGTCCGCGAATTCGGCATCAGAGAGCTGAGGAACCACACCTCGAGGGTTCTCGAGGCGGTGCGTGCAGGTGACGTGGTCTACCTGACCAACCGCGGGAGCCGTGTGGCAGAGATCCGCGCGACGCACGATGCGCGACCGATCGAGGCCCTGGTCGCGAAGGCCGCAGCCCTGTCGACCGGCGACACGGGCGCGTTCGAGGAGCTGATCGACTCCAAGCAGGCCGACCTCGAGGCCCAGCAGGCGAAGGACGACGCGTTGTGGGGTTGATGCTCGACACCTCGGCCGTCATCGGCTGGGTCGAGCTGCAGAGCGAGGAGCTGGTGCAGTGGCTGCTCGACGCCGCCGGCGACACCGTGCCCGCGATCCACGCCGCGACGCTGGGCGAGCTCGGACGCGGCGTCCTGGAGGCCCCCGACGAGACGACGAGAACGCGCCGGCGCGCCACGCTGAGATTCGGCGCGGAAGAGCTGACCGTGGTCCCGCTGTCCGCGACCTCCGAGCAGGCGCATCTCTTCGGCGTCGTGAGTGCTGCCGTGAGCCGCAAGGTGTCGCACAACGACTGCTGGATCACGGCGGCCGCGCTGGACGCGGACGACACCGTGGTCACGATGGACGAGCGCCTCGCCGACCAGCTGCGGGCGGCGGTCGAAGGCGACGGGCATCTCGCCGACTGGCTCGCCGAGCGCGAGCGCACGCTGGACGTCAAGTACTGCAGCCGCTGACCCGCCTACGATCGAGCCATGACGGACGACGACGTCTGGCGGACCGACCTGCTCGATCTGGCCGGCTACCTCGACCGCCTCGGCCTGCCCGACCTCGCCGGCCCGCCGACCGCCCCGCCGAGCCGCGCGGCGCTGGACGCTCTGCACGAGGCGCACGTGCGGGCCTTCACCTTCGACAACATCGACGTCCTGCTCGACCAGCACCCCGGCGTCGGCCTGGACGCGCTCAACGAGAAGTTCGTCGGCCGCGGGCGCGGCGGCTACTGCTTCGAGCACGCGACCGTGTTCGCGGCCGCCCTCGACCGCCTCGGGTACGACGTGCGCCGGCATCTCGGCCGGGTCGGGGATCCCGCTGAGGGGACCGTGCAGGGCCGCACCCACATGACGGTCGAGGTGCACCTCGACGGCGAGCGCCTGCTGTGCGACCCGGGCTTCGGGATGAGCCTGGTCCGGCCGGTGGCCCTCGCGGACGGTGCGGAGAGCGACCAGCGCGGCTGGCCGTACCGGGTGGTCCGCACCGCCGACGACGGCTGGGGCCTGCAGCGGCTGCGCGAGCGCGGCTGGGAGCACACCCACACCGTCGACGAGCTGCCCGTGCTGCCGGTCGACGTGGTGATGGGGCACCACTACACGAGCACCTTCCCGACCTCGCACTTCCGCACCGGCCTGATGCTCACCCGCCACCAGGACGGCCGCCACGTCACGGTCACCGGCTCCACGCTGACGGTACGACGACCGGGCGCGCCGACCGAGCACCGCGACCTCGCCGACGGGGAGCTGCGCGACTGGCTGCACGCGCTCGCCGTACCCCTGACGCCGGAGGAGGAGCGGCGCCTGCTCGCACGGTTGGCCGAGCTCGACCGTCCTGCCTCACTAGGATGAGCGCGTGCCGGAGTACCTACGCATCGGTGAGGTCGCCCAGGCCGTCGGCGTCAGTGTCGACACCCTGCGCCGCTGGGAGGCCGAGGGCCGGATCGCGTTCGAGCGCGTGAACAACCAGCGCGTGCTGCGCTCCGACCAGCTGCCCGCACTCACCGCGCGACTGGCCGGGCGCACCACCACCTCCAGCGCCCGGAACCGGCTGGCCGGCGTCGTCGTGTCCGTCGAGCGCGACGGCGTGATGGCGAAGGTCGAGCTGGCCTGCGGCGACTACCGGATCGTCTCGCTGATGAGCCGCGAGGCCGCCGACGACCTCGGCCTCGAGATCGGCAAGCCCGCGACCGCCGTCATCAAGTCCACGACCGTCATCGTCGAGGCCTGACCCGCCCGGCCGACGTCCTAGGGCGCGTCTGACAAATCATGTCCTGCTGCGCGCCGCCCGACACGCACGCTGGCGGCGTTGCCGACGCCCGACAGACGCCCGGTATGCCTTCGCATCGGCGCCTTGCCATCGCACGCGTCGGACGACGCTCGCGACGGACAGCATTTGCCAGACACGCCCCTAGCCGAACCGGGTCCACTGCTCCAGCACGACGAGCGTCTTCGTGCTGGCGACGGCGCCGCCGGAGCGCAGCGAGCTGACGACGCGGCGCAGGTCCTCCACGCCCTCGACCCGGATCCGGACCAGCGCGTCGGGGTCCCCGGCGAGGGTGAGGACCTCCTCGACCTCGGGGATCTGGGCGACGAACTCCATGATCTGCGCGAGGTCGAGGTCGTCGGTGAACTGCAGCTCGGTCATCGCCTCGATGCCGGTGGCGATCCGGCCGTGGTTGATCTGGACGGTGTAGCGCTCGATCACGCCGACCCGCTCCAGTCGCGCGATCCGCCGCTGGACGGGCGCGACGGTGAGCCCGACCGCGGTAGCGATCTCGCGCAGCGGGCGCCGGGCGTTCTCGCGCAGCAGGTCGAGGATCGCGCGGTCGGTGTCGTCGAGGATCGCCTGATCGGTCACGCAACGAAGTCTATGCCGCACTCCCTCTCTGTTGCGCTGGAGCGGCCCCGAGCACGACGACGATTGCGAATCGTCGCCAAACTCGACGACGGAGGTTGTGACCCGGCGCACCCGGGCCGCAGGCTCGTGCGCATGACCCTCACCGCCGCGCCCGTCGCCTCCGCCGACCTGGTCTTCGACCGCACCGACGAGCTGGGGACCGCGGGACACGAGCAGGTCGTCTTCTGCCGCGACGAGGCCACCGGCCTGCGCGCGATCATCGCGATCCACGACACCCGGCTCGGCCCGGCTCTCGGCGGCACCCGGTTCCACCCCTACGCCTCCGAGGCGGAGGCGCTGACCGACGTGCTCCGGCTCTCGCAGGGCATGACGCACAAGGCCGCCGCGGCCGGCATCGCGCTCGGCGGCGGCAAGGCGGTCATCATCGGGGACCCCGCGACCGTGAAGACCCCGGCGCTGCTGGCGGCGTACGGCCGCTTCGTCGACTCGCTCTCCGGGCGCTACCTCACCGCCGCCGACGTGGGCACCACCGCGCAGGACCTCGACGTCGTCGCCACCGCGACCCGGTACGTCGTCGGCAGCACCGGCGGCTCGGGCGACAGCGGGTTCTCGACGGCGTACGGCGTGTTCAGCGCGATGCGGGCCACCGCCGAGCACCGGTGGGGCGGCGAGGGCCTGCGCGGCCGGCGGGTCGGCGTCGAGGGGGTCGGCAAGGTCGGCTCGCACCTGGTGGCGCTGCTGCTGGAGGAGGGAGCCGAGGTCGTCGTGTCTGACGCGTCGGGCGACGCGCTCGCGCGGCTGCTCGAGCAGCGCCCACGGGTGACCATCCGGCACTCCGTGCTCGACGCGCCGGTCGACGTCTACGCGCCGTGCGCGCTCGGCGCGACCCTCGGCCCGGGCTCGGTGGACGCGATCCGCGCGAGCATCGTGTGCGGCGCCGCCAACAACCAGCTGCTCGACTCCTCCGTCGCCCCGCTGCTGCACCGCCGCGGCATCACCTGGGTGCCCGACTACGTCGCCAACGCCGGCGGCCTGATCCAGGTGGCCGGCGAGATCGGGGACCGCACCGCCGACGAGGTCCGCGCCGACGTCGCCGGCATCGCCGCCACCGTCCGGGCGATCCTCGCCCGGTCCGACGAGGACGACCGGCTGCCGAGCGAGGTGGCGGCGGAGATCGTCGCGGAGCGGCTCGCCGCCGCCCCGTCCCGCCACGCCGAAGGGGTCCGCGCATGACCGAGCTGATCGACCGCCCCACCGAGACCACGCCGGCGCCGTACGACCTCGACGACCGCTTCCGTGTGGCCGCACCGCCGACCCTGCTCACCGGCGTGCAGGCGATCGCGCGGCTGCTGGTGGAGCACCGCGCGCTCGACCGCCGCCGCGGGCTGCGCACCGCGTCCTTCGTCTCCGGCTACCAGGGCAGTCCGCTCGGCGGCCTCGACCGGATGCTCGCCGACATGCGGGACGTGCTGGACGAGAACGACATCCGGTTCGTCCCCGGCCTCAACGAGGAGCTCGCGGCCACCGCCGTGTGGGGCAGCCAGATCGACCTGCCGCTCGGCACGAGCGCGTACGACGGCGTGACCGGCTTCTGGTACGGCAAGGGCCCCGGTGTGGACCGGGCGACCGACGCGCTGCGGCACGCCAACATGTACGGCGTCAACCGCCGCGGCGGCGCGGTGCTGCTCGTCGGCGACGACCCGGCGTCGAAGTCGTCGACGGTGCCGGCCGTGAGCGAGCGCTCCCTGGCCGCGCTCGGGATCCCCGTGCTGTTCCCCCGCAACGCCACCGAGATCGTCACGCTCGGGCTGCACGCGATCGAGATGTCGCGCACCTCCGGCTGCGTCGTCGCGCTCAAGATCGTCGCCGACGTGGCCGACGGCGCGTGGGTGGTCGACGGCGCCGACATCGACGTCGCGCCCGTGGCGCCGGAGATCGACTGGAACGGCCACTCCTACGCCTACACGCAGAGCCCGATCGTGCTGCGCCCGCCGATGATCGTCGGCGCGGAGGCCGAGCTGGTGGGACCGCGCACCGCCCTGGTCCACGACTACTCCGCCCGCAACGGCCTCAACGTCGTCGAGGTCGACGCTCCCGGCGCCCGGCTCGGCCTGATGGCGTCCGGCAGCTGCTTCGACTCCCTGCGCCAGGCGCTCACCGACCTCGGCGTCACCGACGACGCCCTGGCCGCGGCGGGCGTCCGGCTGATGCGGATGGGGATGATGAGCCCGGTCGAGCCCGCCGCCGTCCGGCGGTTCGCCGAGGGGCTCGACGAGATCCTCGTCGTGGAGGACAAGACGTCCTTCATGGAGATGCAGGTCCGCGACCTCCTCTACGGCACCGAGGGCGCGCCGCGGATCCTCGGCAAGCTGGACGCCGCCGGGCTCCGGCTCATCCCGGCCGACGGCGAGCTCACCGCGGGCCGCCTGCTCGCGCCGCTGCGCCACGCCCTGGAGGGCTGGCTGACGGTGGCGCCGCCCCAGCGCCCGCGCACCTCGCTGCCGCTGCTGCCGGTCAACCGGTCGGCGTACTTCTGCTCGGGATGCCCCCACAACCGGTCCACGGTGCTCCCCGAGGGCTCGATGGGCGGCGGCGGCATCGGCTGTCACGCCATGGTCACCATCTCCGACCGCCCCGAGGACACCGTCACCGGCGTCACCCAGATGGGCGGCGAGGGCGCGCAGTGGATCGGCCAGGCCTGGTTCACCGACGCCGGCCACATCTTCCAGAACGTCGGCGACGGCACCTTCTTCCACTCCGCGCAGCTCGCGGTGCAGGCGTGCATCGCGGCCGGCGTGAACATCACCTACAAGGTGCTCTACAACGACGTCGTCGCGATGACCGGGGCCCAGGACGCCGAGGGCGCGCTCTCCGTGCCCCAGCTGACCCGCAAGCTCCACACCGAGGGCGTGCAGCGGATCGTGGTCTGCGCCGACGACCCGAAGCGGCACCGCCGCCGCGATCTCGCACCCGGCACCCTGCTCTGGGACCGCGACCGGCTCGACGAGGCGCAGCGGATGCTGCGCGAGATCCCCGGCGTGACCGTGCTGATCTACGACCAGCACTGCGCCGCCGACGCCCGCCGCCAGCGCAAGCGCGGCACCCTCCCCGCCCGGACCAAGCGGGTCCTCATCAACGAGGCCGTCTGCGAGGGCTGCGGCGACTGCGGCGTGAAGAGCAACTGCCTGTCGGTGCAGCCGGTGGAGACCGAGTACGGCCGCAAGACCCGGATCGAGCAGACCTCCTGCAACACCGACTACAGCTGCCTCGACGGCGACTGCCCGTCGTTCGTGACCGTGGAGCCGGCCACGACGAAGAGGGATTCGCGTCGTACCAAGCGCAGGACCGCCCGCAAGCGTGCGTCCTTCCCGGCGCCGCCGACGGTCGCTCCGAGCAGTGCCGAGGAGCGGGTCACCGCCACGCAGAACGTCTTCATGACCGGCATCGGCGGCACCGGCATCGTGACCGTCAACCAGGTCCTCGCGACCGCCGCGCTGCGGGCGGGGTACGCCGTCGAGTCGCTCGACCAGACCGGGCTGAGCCAGAAGGCGGGGCCGGTCACCGGCCACCTGCGCTTCGCCGACGGCGACCTCGAGCCGGCCAACCGGCTCACCCCCGGGTCCGCGGACTGCTTCCTCGGCTTCGACCTGCTCACCCTCGCCGAGGACCGCAACCTCGCCTACGGCAGCGCCGACGCCACCCGGACCGTGGTCTCGACCAGCCGCACCCCCACGGGCGCGATGGTCCACGACCTCACCGTCCAGCACCCCGACGAGGCCGACCTGCTCGACCGGGTCCGCACGGCCAGCGTCGAGCTGTTCGACTTCGACGCGCTCGAGGCCGCGGACCGGATCTTCGGCAACACCGTCGCCGCGAACTTCCTGCTCGTCGGCGCGGCGTACCAGACGGGCGCGCTCCGGCTGCCGGCCGCCGCCGTCGAGGAGGCGATCGGCATCAACGGCACCGCCGTCGCGGCCAATGTCGCCGCCTTCCGCTGGGGGCGCGTCGCCGTCGCCGATCCGGCCGCCTTCCGGGCCGCCGGCGCGGCGTCCGCCCCGACGGCCTCGGCCGCTCCCGTCCGCGCGATCCCCGTGCCCGCCTCGGTCGCCGCGTCCGGTCTCGAGGGTGAGGTGCGGCGCCTGGTCGAACAGCGAGCGACCGACCTCGTCGGCTACCAGGACGAGCGGCTCGCCGACGCGTACGTCGACGTCGTCGCGCGGGTCGCGGCGGCCGAGCGCGCGGTTGTCACCGAGACCCGGCTCAGCGAGGCCGTCGCCCGCAACCTGTTCAAGCTGACGGCGTACAAGGACGAGTACGAGGTCGCCCGCCTCCTCACCGACCCGGCGTTCCTCGCCTCCGCCGGCGAGTCCTTCCCCGGCGGCACGATCTCCTTCAACCTGCACCCGCCCGTCCTGCGCGCGATGGGCCGGACCAAGAAGATCTCGTTCGGCCCGCGGTCGCACGGCACGCTGCGCGCCCTGGCCCGGATGAAGTCGCTGCGCGGCACCCGCGCCGACGTGTTCGGCTACGCCCACCTGCGCAAGGTGGAGCGGGACCTGCGCGACCACTACCGCGCGATGGTGACCGACCTGGCCGCCGACCTCGACCCCTCGACGTACGACCGCGCGGTGCGGCTCGCCGAGCTGCCGGACCTGATCCGCGGCTACGAGACGGTCAAGCTGCGCAACGTCGAGCAGTACGCCGCCGCGCTCCGCGAGCTCGGCGTCACGCCACCGGCGACGGTGCGCTGAGCCTGGTCGGCGCTGAGGGGAACAGCGTCCCACCCCGCCCGGGACTTTGGACCGTAGTGGTCAGCGGGCGCCGGGACGAGGCTGGAGGCACAGAGCAAGACCCCATCCAGCCAGGAGAATCGATGTCCGCCACCTCGACCACTCGCGGCGCCGTCCTCGTCGAACAGGACGTCGTCACCCACTCCGCCGCCCGCCAGGGCCTCGCCGTCCTGCGCATCGGCTTCGGCCTCACCTTCCTGTGGGCCTTCTTCGACAAGCTGCTGGCCCTCGGCTACGCCACCGGCACCAACGCCGAGACCGGCGTCGTCGACCGCTTCGGAGACGCCGCCTGGATCAACGGCGGCAGCCCCACCTTCGGGTTCCTGAACTTCGGCGTCTCCCCCGACAACCCGTTCCACGGGGCGTTCACCTCGATCGCCGGGGACGCCTGGGCCGACTGGCTCTTCATGCTCGGCCTGCTCGGCATCGGCCTCGCCCTGACCCTCGGCGGCGGCATCCGGCTCGCCGCGATCACCGGCGCCGCGCTGTACGGCCTGATGTGGGTCGCCTCGTGGCCCCTCGAGAACAACCCGGTCCTCGACGACCACGTCCTCGGCGCCGTCACCCTGGTCGTCCTCGCCCTCACCCTCGCCGGTGACACCTGGGGCCTCGGCCGGGTCTGGGCCCGCACGGAGCTCGTCCGCAGGTTCCCGATCCTGCGGTGAGAGTACGACGACCGGCCCGTCGGGTCAGCGCCCCTGGAGGGCGGCTGCGACCCGGCGGGCCGTCGTGACGCCCGAGGTGGCAGCGTCCTCGACGGAGCCGCTGACGGGGGCGAAGTAGTCGCCGGCGAGGTGCACCGTGCTCGCCGGCGACTCGGCGTACCTCAGGACGGCGTCGAAGTCGCTGCTCGGCGTCTGGTACCAGTTCCCGTGCTCCCACTTCTGGACCGCCGTCTCCGCGATCAGGGACGCCAGCTGCGGATAGAGCCGGCACAGGTCCGCCCGGAACCGTCGCTCGATCTCCTCCTCGGGCAACGGCAGCAGCTCGCGCGCGAGCGAGGCGCCGGAGTCGCGACGATCACGTGGCGGGCCGTCATGCTCGACGCGCCGTCGGCCGTCTCGTAGTGGACGACGACGCCCTCGCCGGCGGATTCGACGGACGAGACGGTCGCGCCGAGCGTCACCCGCTCGCCCAGGCGCCGGAGCACGGCCTCGCCCAGCCCGCCCGAGCCACCCAGGAGGTTGACCGGCGACCCGCTGGCCTTGCCTGCCCAGTTGCCGGCGAAGATCGAGATCCCGGCCGCCGCGGACAGCTCCTCCATCTCGGCGGGGACGCGCCGCGACGCCGTACGGAAGATGGCGTCGACCGGCTGCGGGAGGGGGCCGAGCAGCTCGGCGAACGTGCGGTGCCTCTCGAAGCGCGCCATCCGCGCACGGCGGGCGGCCTCCGGCTCCCCCGGCCGCCGGCGGCCCTCCGCCAGGAACGACATCACCTTGGTGCGCACGATCAGCCCGGCCCGGACGAGCTGGATCCGCTCGCGGGCCGACAACGGCAGCGTGAAGGGGTAGGTCTCCGCCCGGCGGTTCGTGTGGACCCTGCCGCCCATCGCCATCGCCGTCTTCGAGCCGGGTACGTCGACGGTCTCGAGGCCGAGCTCCTCGATGAGCCGGCGGGCCTGGGACGGCGCACCGTCGGCGGGGAACAGGTGCGCGCCGAAGTTGAGCCAGTAGTCGCCGCGCCGCGCGGACTTCAGGCGTCCCCCAGGACATCGTTCCGCTCGAGGAGCACGATGTCCCTGTCGCGAACCTTCTGCTCCCGTGACCGGGACTTCCGCAGCGCTCACTGCAGTCTCGTCGTCGATCGGCCTGATGCGTCTGAGGCGACGGGTCACGGTCCGAAGAGCCGCGACATGGCGGGAGCGACGTCGCGATAGGTCGCGGCGGACGCGAATCGTCCGCGGCCGAGCTCCGCGAGGTCCCGGGCCAGGTCGACGTCGTGCTCACCCGACGTGTCGAGGAGGACGTCGAGACGAGGGAGCCGGCTCGCCACGCTTCGCGGATCCGGTCCGGCGTTGTGCACGCAGTCGGAGAGCAGCAGCACTCGCGCGTCCCGTGCCGGTACTCGCTCCAGCTGGGACAAGGCCGCACGGAGCGGGAACTCGATGTTCGTCAAGCCGCGGGACGGCAGCTGCAGGAGTAGGTCCAGCACGACCTCGGGGGAGGATGGGTCGCCGAGAGGGACGAGCACCGACGCATCGGACCAGAAGGCCAGGACGCCCACTGCATCGTCGCTGAGTCGGCCGACGGTCGCCCCGATCGTCGCCGCGGCGGTCTGGGCACGTTCGCCGCTCATCGATCCGGAGACGTCGACGGCCAGTACGATCGAGCGCCGGTTCTGGCGCCGCTCGCGGACGATGATGTCGCGGTCGCTCATCCGGGCGGACTCCACCAGACGATCGAGGGTGGCCTCGATGTCGATCTCGTCGGACGACCCGGAGTAGCGCACGCTCCGCAGGAGCCCCGCGCCCCTGAGCTCGGTGCGTCCGTGCGTCGGCCTGGACAGTGACAGTCGGGCCGCGATCTCGCGTGCGCGACGGACCACCTCGGTGTCGACGGCCGCCTCGACGTCGGCGGAGCGCAGCTCACCGACGTCGTCCGTCGTCACCCCACCCGTGCCCCCGCCCTCCTGCGTGGCTGGTCCGCGTCGACCGCCGCGACGTAAGGGTGAGCTGCTCCCACCAGCGCCACCGGCGCGCGACGGGGGCTCGTGAATGACCGGCGCCTCGGTCAGCGCCTTCGGGCGCCGTGCAAGAGGCGCCCGCGTTCCGCGCGAGGCGGACAGGGGCCGCGAGCGCGGGCGCCGGGCGACGACGGAGTCCGTCGCCACCGCCCTTCAACCTGGCGACGCCGCGGCGGCCTGAAGGACGAAGTGGTCCTCCCAGATCTCACGGAGGACCGCCTCCGGACTGGTCTCCACCGCTTGGTCGACATGGATCCGTCCCGACAACGAGACGAGAAGAGCGTCCCACACGGTGTCGATGTACGCTGCCCGCGCCGGCTCCGTCGCGCTCTGCTCCGAACCGGCGACCGTCACGCCCCGCAGAGCGAGGAGTTCCCCGGCGACGAGGGCGAGGTCGATCGCGCCGCGGACGCTGCTGCCCTGTCTCACATCCGGATGGGAGCGCGTCGCGCGCGTCAGCGCCACAGCATCCAGGCGGACCGAGCGCACCAGCCCGACCGACAGGGACGGGTGGGCGTTGGGCGCTCGAACGGCGACGATTCCCGCCTCCGCCTCCGCGTCCTGGTAGTCGACCGCGAGCCGGCACATCCGGTCGTGCACGCTCGACGAGAGCCTCGTGGTCCCCACGTTGTCGTAGGGATTCATGGAGGCGATGACGCGGAAGGTCGGCTGCGCCACGACCCGCCCGACCCGTGGCACCACGATCTCGCGATCGGCCATCGCGGCGAGGAGCGTGTTCAAGGTGTCGTCCGGTGCCCGGTTGAACTCCTCGACGTAGAGGAAGCCGCCTTCCCGCATCGCAGTCAGCAGGGGACCGTCGACGAAGTTGTCGGCCTGGAAGTCCTCCGCCAGCACGCGGGCCGGGTTGTGGTGACCGACGAGCCTCGACGGCGTGAGGTCCGCATTGCCCTCGACGAGCAGGAACGGCACGTGCCACTCGGCGGTGATGGCGCGCAGCAATGTCGTCTTCGATGTACCGGGCGGCCCCTCGAGGATCAGATCCCGTCCTGCCGCGATCGCCGCGAGCACGAGATCGAGCTCGCGCTCGCGACCGACGACGCGAGCCGCCACCCGCTGGCGCACGTCCGTGAGGACGTCGATCGACTCTCCGACCTGACGTGTGCTCATCGCCGCCTCCTTCCGGCCGGAGCCTCGCGTCCGCGCCGGCGCGACCACGCGCGGAGAAGGCTCGACCCACTCAGGGCCAGCACGAGGGCCACGGCCTGGACCAGGAGCTGCGTCGAGGGCGCGGCACCGAGTGACAACACCACTTGAGCGAGCTGAGCGAGGAACAGCGCGGCCACGGCCGTCGCGAGGAGGCTCCCGCGGCCGCCGGCCAGGCTGGTTCCGCCGATGACGACCGCGGTGATCGACTGGAACAGGTAGGGCTCGCCGATGTTGGCGTTCGGGTTCTGGACGTAGCCGACGAGGAGCACCGCACTCGCCGCCGCGAGGACCGCGCTCGCGACGTAGGCACCGACCACGTACGGCCCCGGTCTGATCCCCAGCGCCGTCGCGGCCACCGGGTTCGCCCCGACCGCGACGAAGCGCCGTCCGAACGCCGTATGGCTGGAGACGCCTGCGGTGCCCAGGACGATCGCGACGGCCGCCAGCGCGAGCATGGGGACGCCCGCGGGCCGCGCGTTCGCGAACTGCTGCAGGCCCGCCGGCGCCGCGGCCCCGATGGACTGGGTGATCGCGAACATCACCCCGAGCGAGAGGGCGTTGACGGCCAGCGTCGCGATCAGCGGCGTGATCCGGAACCAGATGATCACCAGTCCGTTGACGAGACCGATGCCGGCTCCCGCAACCAGGACGACGAAGACGGCCACCCCGACGGGGAGGTCGTGGCGGCTGGACAGGATGGGCAGCACCATGGCGCACAGGGTCACGGTGCCGGGCACGGACATGTCGATCCCCCGCTGCTGCACCACGAGCGTCTGCCCCAGGGAGACCACCGCGAGGACGGCCCAGAAGGGCAGCATCGCCGTGAGTGACGAGCTGGCGAGCGAGCTCGGTGCGATCACCGCACTCACAAGGAACAGCACGACGGTTGCCACCCAGATCCCGGTGTGCGGGCCGGCGCCCAGGCGTCGTGCCCGGGTCGCAGACGGATCGCTGCGGCGACCGGCGGGCTGCGGCTCCGCAGGGCGGCGCACCACCAGGGAGGAGTTGGTCACGAGAGGCTCTCCTTCACTCGGCGTGGGCCACGACATGGCGGCTCTTCGCGTACAGGGCGACCGCCGCCAGGGTCATCACACCCGGCAGTAGCGAGGCCCAGGCGGGACCGAGGTCGAGGAACGGCACCGCGGCGACCACCTGGGTCACCAGCACCGCTGCAGCGGCAGCCGCCACGAACGAGCCCCGGCCACCGCTGAGGCTCGCACCGCCGATCACGGCCGCCGCGATGCTGATCAACGTGTACTCCTCACCCGAGGTGGGATTGCCCGTCCCGACCTGCGCCATCATCAGCAGGCCGGCGACGGCGCCCAGCCAGCTGCACCCTACGAAGGCGGCCATCCGCACCCGTCGGACCCGGACGCCGTTGACCTGGGCGGCGCCGGCGTCGGAGCCGACGGCCCTCAAGCAGATGCCGAGTCGGCTTCGTCGCAGCAGGAGCTGCAGTGCACCGGCGGTCGCGACCATCACGATGAAGGCGATCGGCACGGGTCCGATCTGAGCTCCGAGTCCTTCGAGCAGCGCAGGCATGAAGACCCCGCCGGGTTGCGGCCGGAGGAGGAGCGACAGCGCCTGGAGGGCGATGAAGGTCACCAGTGTGGCGACGATCGCGTTCAGTCGTACAAGGTCCACCAGGGCCCAGTTGACCCAGCCGACGGCTGACGGCACCGCCAGCAGCAGGAGCCATCCGACCAGTTGGGAGCCGCCTGAGGCGCCGTACACGAGGAAGAAGGACTGCACCACGATCAGGAAGCCCATGAGCGGGCCGACGGACAGGTCGACGACCCCGGCCACGAGAGCGACCGTCTGGCCGAGTGCAGCGAATCCGAGCACCGCCGCCAAGGCAAGCGTCAGCGAGAGGTTGATCGAGCTCAGGTAGAAGTCGCTGGATCTGGCTGCCAGCATCCCGAGGGCCACGATCGCGACGCCGACGGTCACCAACGGAGCCGAGTCGCCCGCCAGCCAGCCGAGCAGGCGAGATGACCCCCCGGACCGGGCCGGGCGCTCGGTCGTCGCCGTCAGCATCGCGGCCGTCACCGCCACCTCGGTCAGGTCGTCGCCCTTCAGCTCGGTCGTCACCTGACCCCGTGAGAAGACCAGCACTCGGTCGCACAGGCCCACCAGCTCGCGAACATCCGACGACGCGACGACCACGGCCATGTCCTGCTCCGTCGCCTCGGCGCGAAGCAGCTCGTAGATGCCGACCTTGGCTCCGACGTCGACGCCCTGGGTCGGCTCGTGGACCGCGAGGACCCGCGGACGTCGTCGTAGGGCGCCGGCGATCAGCACCTTCTGCTGATTGCCGCCGGAGAGCGATTCGACGAGGGTGTCCACATCCGGGGTCCTGACGTCGAAGTCACCGACGGCCCGCTCCGCGAACTCGCGCTCGCGGGCCTCGCTCACGAAGCCGGCGCGCGACAGCTGCGGCAGATTGCGCAGGGCGACCGTGTCTCGCACGGACAGGCCCGGGAAGGTCCCCTCCCGGTGCCGATCACCGGTCAGGAAGACGATGCGGCGGTCCCGGCGCTCGGCCGGACGCCCGTCGACCGCGATCGGGCTATCGCCCTGCTCCAGGCCCGCGATGGCGCGGAGGGCCTCACGCTGCCCGTTGCCCTCGATACCGGCGAATCCGACGATCTCTCCCGGGAGCACCTCGAGGCCGAGCTTCTCCACGCCCAGCACCGATCCGTGTCCGACCTCCGAGGCGACGCGCTTCGCGGGGAACACCGCACCCAGACGGCGACCGACGATGAGATCGACGATCTGCCCTTCCTCGAGCGCGGTCGCGTCATGGGTCCCGACCAGCCGCCCGTCGCGCAACACGCTCACGCGGTCAGCGATCTGCTTGACCTCGACGACGCGGTGCGAGATGTACACGACCGCGCCGCCGTCATCGACTTGGCGGCGGATGGCCGCGAACAGCCTCTCGACCTCGGGCGCGCCGAGGTGCTCGGTCGGCTCGTCGAGGACGAGGACCGCGGGCCGCTGGGCGACGGCTCTGACGATGTCCACCACGAACCGGTCGTCGGGACGCAGCGTCTCCGCCCGGGCGTCGGGATCGATTCCGTGCTGGACGTTCCATGCCTCCAGCAGATCTCGGCACCACTCCGTGAGCGTCGCGACCTGAGGCCGCAGCCGATGCGGCATGGACAGGTACATGTTCTCCGCCACCGACAGGTCCGGCACCAGCGCAGGCTCCTGTCGCACGATGGCGATGCCGAGGTCGTGGGCCTCGCGGGTCGAGCCCGGCTCGAGGGGGTGGCCGTCGACCAGCACCGAGCCGGCGTCGGGGACGAGCGCACCCGATGCGACCGCCATGAGCGTCGACTTGCCAGCGCCGTTCTCCCCGACGATGCCGTGCACCTCGCCGTGGACCACCTCGAGCTCGACGTCGTCCAGCGCGCGGACCCCGGGGAAGACCTTGGTGACGCCGTCGAGCCGGAGCGCGACCGTGTTCCTGTCGTGGTCGTTGTGCGTGTCCTCGTGGGTCATCTCGTCTCCTGGCTCGCGGTGGTGATGGCGCGCATCCGACTACTTCAGGAGCTCCTGGAGCTCGGCGACCGAGAGCGCGGAGGAGAGATCCGCGTCGGGCGGCAGGGAGGTGTCGCACACCGGGTCGATGCCGGCGACCGTGTCGGCGTAGACCGACAGCCGCACGGGCAGCTCCTCGGGCGAGCGGTGCCCCTCGTGGGCCGCGAGTCCGACGCGCAGTGCCACCGCGGCCATGCCGGTGGTGCCGTCCTGGCCGAACCAGCGCACGTCGTTGTCACGGGCCAGGCAGACGAAGGCCTGGGACGACGCGATGTTGAGGAAGGCGGGCATAGGGCCACCCGCGTCGAGGAAGCCCTGCACGGCGCCGGTGTCCGTCGCGGCGTAGTCACTGACGACCGCGTCGATGCGACCGTACTTCGCGACGAGACCGGAGGTGATCTGACGCTTCTTGCCCGGGTCCCAGTCCGTCGCGATCCAGTCACCTGACGCGATCTCGATGTCGGGGGCCACCTCCGCCATCTCGTGCTCGAGGGCGGCGAAGAGGCGCTCGCTCGACACCACGCCGCCCGGTCCGCCGAGGTAGGCGATCCGGCCCGAACCGATGTTGTCGGCGAGCCACCGCGCCTGCTTCTCGACGATCGACTCGTCACTCCAGACGACCTGCTCGACGAAGTCCTGCCCCTTCACCCCGTCGGTGCCCGCAAGCACGCTGACCACGCTCACCCCCGCGTCCATCGCGGCGCGCATGGCGGGCAGCTGCGATGCGCCGAAGTCCGGCTGCACGACGAGCACCTGCACGCCCTGGGCGATCGCGGCGTTCGTCGCGGAGATCGCGCCCTGCACCCCGGAGGTGACGTTCACCCAGCTTGCGTCGAGGGTGTCGCACTTGGCGGCCTCGGCCTCGAACTCGGCACCCGAGATCGTCGAGTACACGTCCCCGCCACGGGACTTGATGAACTGCACCTTGGTCGGCTCGTCGGGACAGAAGACGCCGATGTCGCCCGCCTGGGCACCTTCCACCTCCGAGAGCTCGGCTCCGGCCCTGCGAGCATCGCCCTGGTCGGTGCTGGAGCAGGCGACCGCGGCCGACCCGAGCAGCGCGGCGGCGGCGAGGAGCAGGGTGGCTCGGTCTGAGCGGGTGCGCGCTGTGAGCACGGGTTCCTCCAGGTGTCGTGGGACCATCTGGCCGGAAACGTATTGTCGACAGGCGACTGATAAGTGTCTCGAATTGCGACACCTGCACGCCTGCCGCCGCGTCGACCGCTCTGCCACCATGGGCGCGTCGGCCGTCCGGTCGACAGGCGACTGAAAGGCAGTCATGGCCGTCCGCATCCACGACGTCTCCGAAGCACTCGACGGGCTTCTCACCGACGGCATGATCATCGCCGCGGGAGGGTTCGGCCTGTGCGGCATCCCGGCCGATCTCATCGATGGCGTTCATCGATCGGGGGTCAAGGACCTCACGGTCGTCGCCAACAACATGGGCATCGACGGGAAGGGGCTCGGGCTGCTCCTCGAGTCCGGTCAGGTGCGCAAGGTCATCGCGTCGTACGCCGGGGAGAACCGCGCCTTCGCCGACCTCCACCTGCGTGGCCGGGTCGAGGTGGAGTTCACACCGCAGGGCACGCTCGCCGAGCGGCTGCGTGCAGGGGGCGCCGGGATCCCTGCCTTCTTCACGCGCACGGGCGTCGGCACCATCGTGGCGGACGGCAAGCCCCTGGAGGTCTTCGACGGAGTCACCTACCTGCGGGAGTCCGCCATCATCGCCGATCTCGCCTTGGTTCACGCGCACACCGGTGACGAGCACGGAAACCTGCGCTACCGCCTGACCGCACGCAACTTCAACCCGTTGGTGGCGGCGGCCGGCCGGGTGACGGTCGCGGAGGTCGAGCACCTCGTCGAAGCCCTCGACCCCGACGACGTCGTGACGCCAAGCATCCACGTCGACCGCTTCGCGCGGTGCACCGAGGGCCGCAAGGAGATCGAGAAGCTCACGGTCCGCGCGTCCACGGGAGCGGTCCGATGACGTGGTCGCGCGACGAGATGGCCGCGCTGGTGGCGCGCGACCTGATCGACGGCGCCTACGTCAACCTCGGGATCGGCATCCCGACCCTGGTCGCCAACCACGTGCCGCCCGGCGTCCGCGTGACCTTGCACAGCGAGAACGGGCTACTCGGGATAGGGCCTTTCCCGTTCGAGGGCGAACAGGACCCGGACCTGATCAACGCGGGCAAGCAGACGGTGACGGCGACGCCGGGCGCCAGCGTGTTCGACTCGGCCGCCTCCTTCGCGATGATCCGAGCCGGCAAGGTGGATCTCGCCGTGCTGGGTGGGCTGCAGGTCGCCCGCAACGGTGACCTCGCCAACTGGGCGGTCCCCGGCAGCTTCGTGCGCGGCATGGGCGGCGCGATGGATCTCGTCGCCGGCAGTCGCCGGGTAGTGGTGGTGATGGATCTCGTCGCGCGGGACGGCAGCGCCAAGCTCGTGCCCACCTGCACGCTGCCGCTGACCGGCACCCGGGTCGTCGATCGTGTCGTCACCGACTACGCCGTCGTCGACGTCGTCGACGGCGACCTGGTGCTGGTCGAGCTGGCCCCGGGCCACACGCGCGAAGAGCTCGAGGCGCTGCTCGGCTTCGAGGTCCGCGCAGCCTGACGCCGAGCCGCCCGGATCTCAAGGCCGGGCCGTTGACGGGGCCCGCGGCACGCCGTGGATGTCGCCCGTCGTGGTGGTCAGACGCCGTCCGGTCCTGCCGTACCTCCACGCCACGACCTCGGCGGCCATGGAGAGAGCAGTCTCGGCCGGCGTGGCACCGCCGAGGTCAAGGCCGAACGGGCTCGCCAGATCGGCCTGGCGCCCGACCGGCACGCCCTCGGCGGTCAAGCGCTTCTGCCGATCGCGATGCGCCCTGCGTGAGCCCATCACACCGATGAAGCCGGGCGCTGCGCGGCGCGGGCACTCGACGAGCAGGTAGCGGAGGAGGGGGACCTCGAACTTGGCGTCGTGCGTCAGGACGCAGACGACGGTGTCGGCTCCCGTGCGTCCCGCCTCGCTCTCGGAGCGCAGGTAGCGGTGCGGCCAGTCGACGACGACCTCGTCCGCATCGGGGAACCGGTCAGCTGTCGCGAACGTCGCCCGTGCATCGCAGACGGTGACGCGGTAGCCGAGCCCCCTCCCCTGCCGAGCGAGCTCCGCCGCGATCTGCGTGGAACCCAGGATGACGAGGCGTGGACGGGGACGCCAGATGTCGACGAACGCCTCGCCGACGGAGGCGCCCTCGACCCCGCCCAGGCCGATGAGTCCACCGACTCCACGCGCCAGTAGGCCGCGCGCACGCTCCAACACCGACGGCGCCAGCCAGGGTGCGGAGAGCCGCACATCGTCGGCGGTCACCACCGCGCGCCGCGGCATCCCCCGCCTGCGGCCGTCCGACGTGCCGTCGAGGAGGGTGAGCGTCGCCACCGCCTGCTCGGACGCCACCGCGATGCCGACCTCCTCCACGAAGGCACGGTCGGCCGGCACGAGGACGTCCACCAGCACGTCGATCACGCCACCACAGGTCAGTCCCACGGCGAACGCGTCGTCGTCGCTGATGCCGTAGCGGTCGACACGTGGCGGCGCGCCATCGAGAACCTCCTGGAGCGACGCGAAGACCGCCGCCTCGACGCAGCCGCCCGACACCGAGCCGTGAACCCGGCCACCAGCATCAACCAGCATCGACGCGCCCACTGCTCGCGGAGCCGACCGGTAGGCGGAGACCACGCTTGCGATGCCGACCGGGAGCCCCGCAATCATCGCCTGCCGCAAGGTCTGCATGTGCTCGAACATCCCCTCAGTGTGGGTCGAAGGCGGCCGTCGGCGGTGTGGCACCTTGGCACACCACCGCAGCTCGACCGCTGCCGATCATGGACGCCATGACCTCCACAGGCACATCCCGACCGGCCGTGACCACGCGCGGCATCGACCACCTCGGTCTGACCGTCCCGGACATCGAGGCGGCCACCGACTTCTTCGCCTCCGCCTTCGGCGCCCAGCCGCTGTACGACACGCTGGCGGGACCTGCTGCCGGCGCACTCCTCGAGCAGTCGCTCGGCATTCCCGCGGGGGCAACCGTCCAGCGGGTCCGCATGCTTCGCCTGGCCAACGGTCCCTCCCTGGAGCTCTTCGAGTACGGCGACGTCGATCAGCGGGCGCCGTCGCGGGCCTGCGACTACGGGATCCAGCACTTCGCGCTCTACGTCGACGACCTCGACGTCGCTCTCGAGGCCACGGTCGCGGCGGGTGCGCGGCCCCTGGCACCACCGGAGGAGCTGCCGGGGATGGAGGCAGGGGCAGGCAACCGGTGGATGTACGCCGAGCTGCCCTGGGGAGGGCTGATCGAGCTCGTCACGGCCCCCTCACCCCAGGCGTACGAGACGACCACGCCGCTTCGACGCTGGCGCCCCGCACCGAGCTGAGCGCCGTCCCTTGTCCCAGGATGACGCAGTCGCGACCGGTGTGACGTCCGTAACTTCGCGTCAGGCGGAGGCTCCAGCCTCCGCCGGCACCAGAGGAAGGAACTCACCATGGGCAGGTTGGACGGCAAGGTCGCTCTCATCACCGGCGCGGGCAGAGGACAGGGACGCTCGCATGCGCTGACCCTCGCGCGCGAGGGCGCGAGCATCATCGCAGTGGACGCCCCGGAGCCACTCGGGTCGATCGAGTACGAGCTCGCCAGCGCGGCCGACCTGGCCGACACCGTGAAGCAGGTCGAGGCGCTCGACCGGCGAGCGATCGCATGCCAAGCCGACGCCCGCTCCCAGGAAGCCCTGGATGCCGCGGTCGCGGACGGGCTCGCCGAATTCGGCCAGATCGACATTCTCGTGGGCAACCATGGTGTGCTCAGCATCGAGGAGTTCTGGACGATGAGTGAGGAGAGGTGGACCGAGATGATCGACGTCTGCCTCAACGGCATGTGGCGGGCCGTCAAGGCCGTCACCCCCCACATGATCGAACGCCAGCAGGGGGCGATCTGCCTGACGTCGTCGATCAACGCGATCGAGACCGGTCCCGGCTACACGCACTACAACGTCGCCAAGGCGGGGGTGCTGATGCTCATGAAGAACGTGGCCCTCGAGCTCGGCGGATACAACATCCGGTGCAACTGCATCTGCCCCGGCGCCACCAACACCCGCATTGCCAACTGGCAAGGGCTCTACGATCGATTCCTCGGCGAGGGTGCGACCGGGGAGATGCTGATGGACGCGTCCCGCAACTGGACTGCCCTGAAGGGCCGACGGATGCTCGACCCCCAGTCCCAGAGCAATGCCGTCCTCTTCCTCGTCTCCGACGAGGCCGCGGATGTCACCGGCGTGGCGCTCCCCGTCGATGCGGGGCACCTCATCCTTCCCGGCTTCAACCACGAACCCGCCTGACGCAGAAACCGCCACGGCAAGCGACAGCCCGGTCACCCCGAAAGGGTGACCGGGCTGTCATGGTCCAGGAGGTGTCACGTCAGGCAGCGACATCCCATGGGGTCGTGACCTGGAGAACCGCCTCCACGAGCGAGCCGCCACGCAGGTGGAACCCCGACTTGAAGTCGGCGTCGTGCAACAGGGCGAAGAACTGCTTGGAGTTGGGGTAGCGGACCAGCCAGACGGCGTCCCAGGCCTGTCCATCCTCGGCCACCATGACGTGGCCGCCCTTGCCGAGGTAGAGGAACTCCACCCCGAACCGGGGGCCGTGCTCGAGGCAGTGCGCGACGTACTTCTTGAACTGCGGCTCCCCGCGTCGCCCTCGGCGAAACGCAGCAGGTTGAGCAGGATGATCGGCTCGTCCTCCGGAAGGTCGAGCAGCTTGTTGATCTCGGCTTCTTGCGGATCGATGGCCATGATGATGCCTTTCTGTCGGGATCCGTGCCGGACCGGGCGTCGGGCACGAAGGGTGGGACCTACTTGAGCTGGAAGCCGGCGTCGACGGGCAGCTGGATTCCGGTGATGTAGCGCCCCTCCTCCGAGACGAGGAACGCGATGGCGTCGGAGATGTCGCGTGGCTCGATCCACGGCAGCGGGAGAGCGTTGAGGCTCTGGTAGACCGGCTCGCTCTCCTCGCGGGTGGGGTTCGGCGAGTCCGGTAGGAAGGCTTTCCTCAGCGCCGGGTTCTGGATCATGTCGGTGTCACAGTTGGTGGGGTGGATCGAGTTCACCCGGATACGGTGCTCAGCCAGCTCGAGCGCGAGCGCCTTCACCAGGCCGATGACTCCGGCCTTCGCGGCGATGTAGTGGGAGGCGGCCGCCACGGGACGCACCGCGACGATCGAGCTGGTGGCGATGATCGACCCGCCGCGACCACCCGCGACCAGATGAGCGGCTCCGACCTTCATGGTGTGGAAGACGCCCGTCAGGTTCACGCCGATCATGTCGTCCCACTGCTGGGCCGACAGGTCGTTCACCATCGCGAGACTGACGACGCCTGCGTTGGCCAGGACGATGTCGAGCCGCCCCAGCTGCGCCACGCCGTCGTTCACCGCGGCCTCCAGCGCGGCGAAGTCCCGGACGTCCGCGACGTGAGGGACGATCCGTCGGTCGAGCTCCTCGACGAGACGCGCGGTCTCGGCAAGGTCCTCCTTCGTCGACATCGCGTACGGGGTGGTGCCGATCTGGTCGCAGATGTCCACTGCGATGATGTCCGCGCCCTCCCGAGCGAGCCTGAGGGCGTGGGACCTGCCCTGCCCCCTCGCCGCGCCGGTGACGAGTGCGACCTGACCATCCAGTCTCCTGGTCATGGCGGCCTACTCGGCCTCGGTCTGGACCGCGAGGACGGCGGCCGGGTTCTTGTAGTACGAGTCGAGGAAGGTGATCTTCCCGTTCTTGACCGTGTACAGCTCGGTCACCCGCTGGCGGGTCGAACGGCTGGTGTGCTTCGAGCTGAACGTGAGCACCATCTTCGACACGACGGTGTCACCGGCATCGAGCAGCTCGCACTCGTCGATGGTGGCGTCGAGATTCGTCGTCATGATCTCGACCAGCGACGCGAAGCCCTTGGCCCCACCCGTGAACACGCCGGAGTGCTGCATGCCCCCCGCCTCGTCGACGACTCCGTCGTCGGCCAGCAGAGCCAGGGCGCCGGGGAGGTCTCCCCGGTTGAACGCGTCCGCGAAGGCCTGGACGACAGCGACATTCTCTTCACTCATGGTTGTCTCTTTCGCTTGCGTGGAGGTGGTCGGCCGACTTGCCGAGTCCCCCGTCGGGATGCAGGCCGACGTCGCCGGCCCACCGCGAAACTAGGTCGGGCGCCCCTCCCGGAGGTGTGCCAGTTTGTGACACGGGTTACATCGCTGGGTGCACATGCATCGAACCGCCCGCGACGGCGCGGACGGCTCGATGGAAGGTTGTTCCGCCCGGAGTTCGGGCCGGTTCGGGACCTGTGCCCGCTGGCTAGGACATCCGGTCGACCAGCTTGGCCATCTCGTCGAGCCGGACCAGCGTCTCTGACTCCGAGGCCGGCTCGAGGAGGAGTCCGACCCGCTCGACGCCGTGGTCACGGTAGGCACTGACAACGTCGGGAGTGCGATGGTCGGCGCCGAAGACGGTGATCGGCACGTCGAGCCCGGCGGCCGCCGCGAGTCCGATCTGACCGGGTACGTCAGCCGGATCCGCGGCCGCGCCGGCAACCCACCCGTCACCGTGGCGTGCGATGCGCCGGAAGCCGGCCTTGGACTGCCCGCCGACGTAGATGGGAGGGTGCGGCTTCTGCACCGGCTTCGGCCACGCGTAGATGGGGCCGAAGTCGACGTGCTCCCCGTGGAACTCCGCCTTCTCCTGGGTCCAGATCTCCTTCAGCGCCTGCAACTGCTCGTCCATCAGCGCACCTCGGATCGCCGGATCGGTGCCGTGCGTGCTCATCTCCTCCAGGAGCCAACCGGCGCCGACGCCGAAGAAGAACCGACCGTCGGAGATGTGATCGACGGACGCCACCTCCTTCGCGAGCTGGACGACATCGCGCTGGATGATCAACGAGATGCTGGTACCCAGCGTCAGCGTGGTCGTCACCGCGGCTGCCGCCGACAGGACGACGAACGGATCGAGGCAGTGACGGTAGTAGTCCGGCATCTCGCCGCCATTGGGATACACCGATTCGTAGTGAACCGGAATGTGCGAGTGCTCGGTGACGAGCAGGCACTCGAACCCACGCTCCTCGACGGCCCGGGCCAGTGCGACGGGGCGCATGCCCAGGTCGGTCACGAACGCACCGATACCCAGCTTCATGGGATTCTCCAGATCTTGTGGTCCCGGGGTGGCCCGGATCACCACGACGCTAGGAGCGTCGGGCTCCTCCGAGGTGTCTCAAATGCCGACAGGTCCGGCGTTCGGCAGGTCGGCGAAGACCTCCCGGGCCAGCTGGTCGAGGGAAGCGCGGAGAGCGCGCGCCGCCGCACCGGGATCCATGGCCTGGACCTCGTCGGAGAGCACCTCGATCGACCAGGGCGCCCGCACCCCACGGGCCACGAGTCCCCGGAGCATGCCGACGAGATCCCACTCCCCGTCACCCGGGAACCGCCGCAGGTGCATCGTCTCCGCGAAGTAATCGTCGGGGTTCGCCGGCCGACGAGGTCCGTCGGAGATCTGGACGACCGTCACGCGGTCGCTCGCGAGCGCATCCAGTGCGCCGGGCGCGTGCGCCCCTCGCTCGTAGTGCCACGTGTCAAGGCAGACACCGGCGTTGGCCCGGTCGACGTCGGCGAGCAGGCCCACCGCCGTCGGAACATCGGGCACGCTCGTCCCCGCCATGAACTCCACGGCGACGGTGGCGCCGTGGGCGGACACTCTGTCGCAGAGCGCAGCCATGCGCTCGCCGGCCCGGCTGCCGCCTGGACCATAGGTCCCCAAGACGTTCACATGATCCGGGCCGAGCCGTTCGACCATCTCCAGCAGGGCGACCTGAGTCGCGCCGTCGAAGCAGGGCACGTCGAACGGGAACGAGGGAGGACCCCATCGGGGCGGCGCTCCGGCGCCTGGCTCGTTGAAGCCGGCATCGAAGCCGAGCGCGATCTCGAGCTCGGACACCCGCACGCCGTGAGCCTTCAAGGTGCCGGTGAGATCGTCGAGGGTCACCCCCTCGGCTGCAAGGGCATTGAACTCGAGGACCGAGTAGCCGATCGCGGTGAAGCCCGCCTCGGCCGCAGCTCTGATCCTCTCCTCGAAGGAGACAGGTCCGAGACAGCCGTGGGCCAGGATGAATTCGGGGTACTCGGCCATCGCCGCTCACCTCTCGTCAGTAGGGATGCGCGGTCGCTCGGAGCACGATCGCGCGGGAGAACCAGTCGTCGTGGTGGTTCGGGTGCACCTGGTCTGGTCGACGGGGCTGAGGTCATCGGCCGACGTCTACGAGCACCTTGCCGACTACGGCGTCCTCGACGGCTGCATGCGCGTCGGCGATCCGGTCCAGTGGGTAGTGGTGCAAGGGAAGGCCGAACTCCTCGCCGACCCGTAGCGCTCGGTCACCGAGAGCGTGGTCGATGGAGCTCACCGCGTCGTCGAGGTCGTCGGCCGTCATCGAGTAGAGCAGCACGAAGCGCCACGTCACCGCCTGGGCCATCTGGGAGCGCACGGGCATCGTGACCGCGTCCCCTCCGTTGTTCGCGTAGACCACGATCTCGCCGTGCTGAGCGATCACGGCGAGGTCGAGCTCGACGTTGACCGCCGGCGCGACCTCGACGACGATGTCGACCCCACCGGGCGCGATACGGCGGATCTGCTCGGCCGCGTCCTGGTCACGGTAGCCGACGACGTGTCGTGCGCCTGCCGCCCTCGCCAATCGCACCTTGGCCTCGGTGCTCACCGTCGTGATCACCCGCGCGCCCGCCCAGATCGCGAGCTGGATCGCCGCATTGCCCACGGCTCCGGCTCCTCCGGCGACCAGGACAGTCACGCCGTCGAGCACTCCCGGAGCCAGTCGCCGGGGACCACCGCGACGCAGGGTGAGGGCGTGGTGGGCGGTGATGAAGGGGACTCCGAGACTCGCCCCCAGCTCGAAGGACGCGGAATCCGGCAGCCGGCGGACGAGGTCGGCGGGGACGGTGGCGAACTCCTGGGCGGTGCCCTCGAGCCTCTTGAAGGCGATCAGCCAGAGCCACACGCGGTCGCCGGGCCTGACGTGCGAGACGTCCGCTCCGACCGCGTCCACGACGCCGGCTCCGTCGAGGTGGGGGACCTGCACCGCTCCGTCGGGAATCGGCATGTGGATGGCCCCGTTGCGCGACTTCCAGTCGGTAGGGTTCACGCCGGAGACATGGATGCGGACGCGAACCTCGCCCGGGCCCGGGTCACGCGTGGGGAGATCGACGATCGTCAGGACGTCTCGCCCACCGGTGACGGCATAGCCTGCTGCTCTGATGTGGATCACTCCTCGGTTGGTCGGCCCTACAGGCCGAACTGACTGATCTTCCGGTAGAGGCTCGACCTGGAGATGCCGAGTTCCAGGGCGGCCTGGACCTTGTTGCCGCCCGAAGCGTCGAGCGCGGCGAGCAGAGCGTCACGTTCAACGCGCTCCATCCAACTCAGGCGGTGGCGCTCGATCTGGGCGCGAACATCCGCCGGAAGATCCGCTCTCGTCACCACCCCCGGGTGACGGGCCAACGTCCGCAGGACGACCTGTTCGAGCTCGCGCAGGTTCCCCCGCCACGGCAGTTTCATGAGCGCGTCCAGTGCATCCGGTGCCCAGCGGACCCGCCGACCCCGCGCCTCGCTCACCGCAGCGACGAGTCGCGGAACGTCGTTGACCCGCTCTCGCAGTGGGGGCAGCTCCACATGCCGCTCGGCGAAGAGCCTGTAGAAGGTGAGCTCCGCGCTGCTGTGGTGGCCATCGACCAGGCTCGGGGCAGCGAAGGCCGTCGCCACGACGCGGGCGCTGTCGGGCCGCGTCGGCGCGTTCCAGACCTCCTGGAGGGTCGCGAGCACCTCGCGCCGGCTCCTGTCCACATGGCCGAGGACCACGCCGTCCCCTCGGACGACGGCCGCTCGGAACTCGGCAACGCACGCCGCGGCGTCGACGTCTTCGCTGACGTCGATGGCGACGACGCTCCCGCACGACTCGAGGGCGCGGCGAGCAGCCGACAGCTTGCCTGTGCCCGGCTCTCCCGTGACCAGGACCGGCACTCCTTCCTCGATGCCCGCCGACAGCGAGCGGAGCGCCTGTGCGTGCAGGGTGCTCGTGCCGACGTCCTGCACGAAGGCACCTCGAGCGCGACGCGCCGGTGCCTCGAGCTCGACGAACAGGCTCTCGTCGTCACCGAGGGGGACACGCTCGCGTCGACCAGCACGCCATCTCCCAAGGTGATGGACCGTCGGGAGCTCTCCGAGCGACCCTGCCGGCGTACCTCTGATCTCAGCACGGCCAGGTCGAGGCTGGAGAGCAGCGCCGTCGACCGGGTGTCGGCGACGCACAGGTCGTCCGTGAGCAGCAGGGAGGCGCGGTCGGGCCGCCGACGACGCAGGAACTGGTCGACCAGCGCACGGGTCCGATCGCCCTCCTGGAACTGTAGGACCGAGCGGAGCTCCATGCCGGCCCACCTCAGAAGCGCGAGAATCACGCGGGCGTCATCCCCCTCAGGCAGCGCGACGCCGATGATCGCGGCGGATCGTCGGGTCACCGGATGCTGGACCGGCACCGCCACGCACGTGCGTCCGGTGAACCTTCGCGACCAGTGCTCATGTCCCGTGATCACCTTCGGGTAGCCGTCCGCCAACGCGGTGCCCACCGCGTTGGTTCCCGCGTCCTCCTCGCGCAGCGACGTTCCCACCTTCGTCGACGCACCGATCGTCTGGTCGTTGTCGGCGGATCGCCATGCCCCGATCACTCGGGCGCCGCCGTCGGCGAACACCAACTCCGCTCCCGACCCGGCCAGCGCCTCGCGAAGACGCGCGACCACCGGCTCGGCGAGGGCCAGCAGTCGATTCGAGGAGGCGGTCGGCTCGCCTGACCGCGACGGCCCGTCGGGGTCGACTCCAGCCGCCCACGATCGCAGCCAGGACATGGCGATCTCGGGGCGCACCGCGCCTCGCAGTTCCGGCGTCAGGTCACCGGTACGAGTGAAGACCCGACGCGCCTCGGCGACGGAGACGTCGCGGAAGCTCCGCTCCGCCCTCGGCTGTCGCATGTCGGCACGTTCGCCCGCATTGAGCATGGGATGCCCACCTCCAGGTTTCGGTCGCCTGTCGACAGACGACAATGGCGCAGATCACACCGGTTGTCAAGCACGACGCCCCCGCACTTGTCACGCGGGGCATCGAGCGGAACGGACGGCGCGCACTCAGCCGGAACCGGCCGGGGCCGCGCGACGATAGGACAGGTCGAGCAGGCTCGACTGGGTGATGGCATCACCCAGGAGCTCGCCGACGAGGCGGCCTTCGGCCATCACCAGCACGCGGTCGCACAGACCCGGCAGCTCCTCGTTGTCGGACGACGCGACGATGACGGCGGCGCCCGCGTTCGCGAGCGCCCGGATCTGCACGCGGATCGCCTCCTTGGCTCCCACGTCGATGCCGGCGGTGGGCTCGTCGAAGGCGAAGACCCGGGGTCCCGTCATCATCCACTTGGCCAGCAGCGCCTTCTGCTGGTTGCCGCCGGAGAGCACCCGCATGGGTGCCCGGAGCCGGCCCGCAGGTCCGGCGACATCGGTGATCGCCTTCGCAACAGCCTGATGCTCGCGCCTTCGGTGCACAACGAGTCGCAGCCGCCTGAACCGGGCCAGCGACGGCAGCGCGACGTTCTCGGCGACCGTCAGCTCCTGGAACCCTGCCTGGTGCCTTCGGTCCTCCGGGAGGAAGGCGATGCCGGCCGAGACGGCCGAGCGCACCGAGGGACGGGTGACCGCGCGGCCCCTCCACGTCAGCGCACCGTTCGCCGGACGATCTGCGCCCACCAGCATCCGCAGCAGTTCGGTACGCCCCGATCCAACGAGGCCCGCGAGCCCCACGATCTCGCCGGATCGGAGCTCGAGGTCCACCTCGCCGACGCGGCCCCGCCCCAGTCGCTCCGCCCTGAGCAGCACTTCGGCATCAGCCGCCGGAGACCGCGCGTCCGTCCGCGCCCCTGCGTCGGCATCCGCGGAGACATCGCCCATCAGCCGGACCAGTCCCGCAACGCTGCTCTGCTCCAGCGCGCCGGTGTGCGTCGTACGACCGTCGCGCAGGACGCTCACGTCCTGGCAGAAGTCGACGACCTCCTGCAGGCGGTGGGAGACGTACAACACGGCCACGCCGTCGTTCCGCAAGCGCTCGATGGCGCGCGCGATGCCGTCGACCTCGCGAGGCGAGAGAGAGGCCGTCGGCTCGTCCATCACCAGCACCCGGCACCGCTGTGAGGTCGCCTTGGCGATCATCATCAGCCGGAGCTGGGCCGGCGACAGCCCGCCGACATCGTCGCGGACGTCGACGGCCAGACCGATCTGCTCGACGATGGCCTGGGCGTCGCGGACCATCGCGCGCTGGTCGACGAAGACGCCGCCGATCCTGCGGTAGCGCCCCATCAGCAGGTTCTCCGCGATCGACAGTCCATGGCCGACCACCAGCTCCTGCGGTATCACCTGGATCCCGTGGCCGATCGCGTCGCGAGGAGCGTGGAAGTCGACGGGCACCGAGTCGACCTCGAGGTCGCCGGCGTCCCGCCGGATCCGTCCCGACAGGATGCCGATCAGCGTGGATTTGCCCGCTCCGTTGGGGCCGATGAGCGCGGTCGCGATCCCCGGCCGCAACGTCAGCATCGCATCCTTCAACGCGTGCACCCCCCGAAGGACCGCCGGATTCCCGACGCGGTGAGCACGGGCGCCACCTGCGCGGTCACCTCAGGCCGCCAACCGTCGGCCGAGCTGAGCCGACATCACAGCGAGCACCAGGACAGCACCCTGGATCAGGTTGGCGACGGCGGGCGAGTAGTTCATCTGCACGATGCCGTTCTGCAGAGCTGCCAGGAACACAACGCCCACCGCCGAGCCGAGCACGTGGAATGAGCCCTTGCTCATGAAGGTCGAGCCCAGGAAGCAGGCGGCGTACGCCGGCAGCAGCAGGCCGATACCGGCGTTCGGGTAGTACGACTGGGCCTGGGCCGCAAGCAGGATGCCGGCGAACGAGCAACCCAGACCGACCAGCGCGAACGAGGACGCCCGGATCATCCTGTTCCGGATTCCGGAGAGTCTCGCGGCTTCGACGTTCGCGCCGACCGCTGAGATCTGTCGGCCCCACAGCGTCCGGTCCTGGGCGAGCCAGAGCAGGCCCACGACAACGATCTCGAGGAGGATCACCAGCGGCACCGGTCCGATCTCCACCCTGGCGAGGTCGGTGAACGCCTCGGGAATCCCGAGGCTGATCTGCTGGTTGTCGGAGATCTTGACCTCCAGTCCCAGCAGAATGCTGCCCGCGGCCAGGGTGATGACGAACGCCGACACCCCCGACCACGCAATGACCACGCCGAGGACGATGCCGACCAGGATTCCGGCGAGCGCCGTGACGAAGAGCGCGGACGACACGGTCAGGTGCTGATGAGCGAGGAGCACGACGACCAGGGCGCACGAGAACTGTGCCTGGTACCCGACCGAGAGGTCGAAGTCCCCGATGCGGAGCGGCACCGTGAGCACCGCCGCCATGAGCAGCAGAGGGGCCGCGATGCTGAGCAGGCCCTTGGCGTTGTCCCAGGTGAGGAACGTGCCGGGCAGGTTGACGGCGAAGAAGGCGATGACGGCGAGGCAGGCGATGGCGGTGCCGTAGCGCAGCAACACCGCGCCGCGCGGGCCGCGGCTGCCGGCGAAGTCCGTCTCGTGGTCGGGCGTGTCACGATCCGCCGTGGCGGACGGGTCGGCCTGGGTGAGCGAGGTCATCGTCGCACCTACTCCGTGGCCGTGGTGGGCTCAGGAAGGGCCTGCAGGCGGTAGCCCTGGGTCTTCCAGTCGGCATAGATCTTCTTGCCGACGTCGGGGAAGGGGTAGCTCGCCGCACCGGCGGGCATGTCGGCGCTCGTCACGACCTTGAATATGTGCGGGTACTTGGCGACCTCGGCATCTGCGGAGATCGGCGTGCCCTTGGTGAAGTGGTGGAGCAGCGCATCGGCCGCATGCCATCCCGTGTACCAGTTGGTCGCGTCGAGAACGACCGCGGTGTCGCAGGTCTCCAGGGCCTTGGCGGTGTCCGGGAAGGTGAACTGCGACAGAACGACGATGTCGTTGCGCCCCCTCTCCTTGAGCAGGTTGCAGATCGGCGCCAGCTGGGCGTCGATGCTGGAGAAGATCACCTTCACGTCAGGGTTGGCCGCGAGCTGGTCGCGCACCGAGTTGATCGTGTCCGAGACAAGGTTGGCCGGGTCGATCTGGTGCTCGGCGACGACATTCATGCCGTAGAGCTCCATCAGCGGACGGAAGACGTCGCTGCGCATCCGCACTCCCTGCTGGGGGTCGAAGTTCTGCATGATCACGTCGGATCCCGGGGGTACGTGCACACCCACCCAGTCGGCCGCCATCACGCTCTGCACCGCCTCGCTGGGACGGAAGATGGCCGCGATCAGGTTGTCGTCGTCCGGCACGTAGCCGCTGAGACCGACCACAGGCGTGCCCGACTTCTTGAACGACTGCAGCGCCGGGAGGATGCTGCTCGGCGGGGCCGCGATCGAGACGAACGCGTCGACCTTCTGCTGCACGAAGGACTGGCTGATCGAGGCGAGTAGGCCGGGCTGGCCCTGGGCGTCCTGAACGATCACATCCCAGCCGAGCGCGGTGGCGGCACGGACGAACTCGTCGGCGAGCTGCTTCTGGATGTAGGAGGCACCGACGTAGATCAGCAGACCGATCTTCTTCTTGGGCACTTCGATCGAGTCCGCGGGAGCGGCGGCGTCCGCATCGGCCCGCGAGCCCGGGGCCTTGTCGGAGGAGACGGACCCGGTCAGGCGCTCCCCCTGGTCGGAGGTCTGGCCTGCGGGGGTGGCCGTGCAGGCCGACGCGGCGAGAGCCATCCCGATCACCAGCCCCACCGCGGAGATCAGATTGGAACGTTTGAACATGTTGTCGTCCTTTGATGAGTCGACAGCGGCGCCAAGGCATGGGCGCCGGCCCGTCAGCGGCGGAGTTGGACCCGAGAGAGGCGGGGCTGCGACGACGTCGCTGCCGCCCCGCGCAGCAGCAGGCTAGGAGCCACCCGTCCGCATCGGCTGTCGCAATGTGACACAGGACACGCCCATCGGC
Organism: Nocardioides humi; assembly: GCF_006494775.1. Classification (NCBI taxonomy): domain Bacteria; kingdom Bacillati; phylum Actinomycetota; class Actinomycetes; order Propionibacteriales; family Nocardioidaceae; genus Nocardioides; species Nocardioides humi. The sequence continues at coordinate 2,691,216 of NZ_CP041146.1, forward strand.
GGGCGCACGATCAGGCGTCGTGCGCCGGCGGAGCTGACAGGCCTCTCGGTCGGCCAGCACAGCATCGCCGGCGTCATCAGGGACCGCGAGCCCGAAGGGCTCGACACCCACCTCACCGGCCCTCGGCGGCCGGGGTGGCCGACCTGTCCCGTACGCGCCTCACGCCCCCCGGTCGATCATGGTGACGAGCCGCTCGGGTGTGGCCGGCAGGTCCAGGACTCGCACGCCGAACTCCCGCAGCGCGTCGTCGATCGCGGAGGAGAGCGCGGACGGCGCCATCAGACGGCCCGCCTCTCCGCCTCCCTTGACGCCGTTCGCCGTGATCGGCGACGGCGTCTCCTCGTGACCGATCCTGATCTCCGGGACGTCCATCGCCGTCGGCATCAGGTAGTCCCAGAAGGTCGTGGTCAGCGGCTGGCCACTGTCGTCGAAGGCGAACTCCTCCGACAACGTGGTGGCGATGCCCTGTGCGGTCCCGCCGACGATCTGACCGTCGTACGAGCGGGGGTTGACCAGAACTCCGGAGTCGTGGACCGCGGCGTAGTCGAGGATCGTCACCTGCCCCGTCTCGGGATCCGCCTCGACCACGGCGAGGTGGCAGGCGTGCCCGACGCAGGGATAGAAGATGCCCAGATCGCTGCGGTCGGCGGCCGGTTTGGTGAGGAACGGGTGGTCGTAGACGAAGCTGGCGTCCAGAGCAGACTCCATGCCCTCGGGGAGGTCGATCTTGTAGAAGTGCGCGATCTCTGCCAGCTGGGCAAGGCTGAGTCTGGTCTCGGGCAGGTCGATCAGCTGAAACCCGCCATCGACCCATTCGAGCTCGTCCTTGTTGACCGCGAGCCGGTGGGCGGCGATGAGGCGCATCTTGTCCTTCAACACCCTCGACGCGCCCTGCACGGCTCCGGCGAGCATCACGGTGAGACGACTTCCGCCTGGGCCTGCCGAGGGCAGGCCACCCTTGCTGCCGTGGTGCTGGACGGCGACGTCATGGGGGTCGATGTCGAACTCCTCGGCCACAAGCATCGAAGCCACCGTGTCGGGGCTGTTGCCTTCGAAGGGCTTGGAGAACAGCGTGACCGTGAAGCTCGCCTGCGCATCGATGCTGAGTCGTACGCCTTCCGGCGAGGAGGTGGGGCCGTCGAGGACCTTGTCGCTCCAGAACCAGAACTCGGTGGGCCCGTAGACGCTGCGCTCGTTGCAGGTGGCCACGCCGATCCCGACGTGCCGTCCGGCCGCGCGCATCTGCGCCTGCTTCTCACGCCAGCCGCCGTAGTCGAGCAGGCGCATCGCGTGGTCCAGTACCGGCTCGTAGTCGCCGGAGTCGTACATGTTGCCGCCGGGTGCGCGATACGGGAACTGATCGGGCCGGATGAAGTTCATCCGGCGCATCTCCGTCGGATCCATGCCCAGCTCGGCCGCCGCCTTGTCGACCATCCGTTCCAGCACCCAGTTGCCGGCGTCGGTGCCGAATCCACGGTACGCGCCCTGCTGGGTCTTGTTGGTCAGCACGGCTCGCACGTGGTATTTGAGCGCCCGCATCCGGTACGGACCGGTCGGCTGAGCCATCGCATTGCCGTGGGAGGCCACGCCGAACTGGATATAGGCACCGTAGTCATCGACCACGTCGATCTTGAGCCCCTTGAGCTCACCCGTGCGCATCACGGCGAGCTCGACCTCGTAGTATCGGTCGGAGCCGATCTGGTCGCCGTTGAAGGTGTGGTCGAGACGGTCCTCGACGTACTTCACCGGGCGACCGGTGTACTTCGCCATCATCGCGGCGGTCAATGCGGCGCGCCAGCACAACTGCTTCGCGCCGAAGCTGCCCCCGGCGTAGTACGGCTTCATGTCGAACTTGTTGCCGGGGATGCCCAGCGTCGCGGCGAGCGCGAAGTGGCCCGTCGTGCCGCTGAGGCTGTTGGAGTGGATCGTCAGCTCGCCCGTGCCCTCGTCGTACTCGGCGACGGCACCCGAGGTGTCGAGCGGCGTGCCGGCCGATCGACGCCACCGGAGCCGATCCTTCACCACGAGGTCCGCATCGGCGAAGACCGCATCCGGGTCCCCGAACTCGAAGGTGTGCTCGAGAGCGACATTCGTCTCGAGGAGATCGTGCACCAGGTTGCCCGTGTCCTCGGCCGCGACGAGCGGATCGACGATCGGTTCGAGCACCTCGTAGGTGACGTCGATCAGATCGCGCGCATCCTCGGCCAGATAGCGATTCTCCGCGACGACGACGGCGACTCCCTCGCCCACGTAACGGACCTTGTCGGCGGCGAGCACCCGCCACACGTGTTTGTCCGGGTGCGGACCGGCTTCCGGGATGGGTGCGATGTACGACGCTGCCTCGATCCCCGTCATGACGGCGACGACGCCGGGCGCCTGCCGGGCACGCTCGGCATCGATCGCCACGATCCGCGCGTGCGGGTACGGACTGCGCAGCACGACCGCATGGAGCATGCCGTCGAGAACGACGTCGTCGATGTAGCGGCCGCGCCCGCGCAGCAGCTTGGGATCCTCGACCCGCTTGATCGAGGTTCCGATCACCTTGCGCTGGTCGGGCGGGACCGCAGTGCCCTTGAGGTCGTCGGGCGACACTCTCGCGGCGCTCATGCCTCGCTCCCACGCTCGGCGCGGATCTCCGCTGCACGCATGGCGGCATCGACGATGAACTGGTAGCCCGTGCAACGACAGAGGTTGCTGGAGATGCCCTCCCGCACCTCTTCGCGGGTCGGAGCCGGATTCTCGTCGAGGATCTCCTCGACCCTGAGCATCATGCCGGGGGTGCAGAACCCGCACTGCAGGCCCTGCTTCTCCCAGAACGCCTGCTGGACCGGCCCGAGCTCCTCCGGCGAGGTGGCCATCCCTTCGATGGTGCGGATCTCGGCTCCGTCGACCTGGACGGCCAGGGTGATGCACGAGCGGAGCGTCTGGCCGTCGACCCGCACTGTGCACGCGCCGCAGACGCCTTGATCGCAGGCGGCGTGCGTGCCGGTGAGCCGCAGATCCTGGCGCAGGACGTCGACCAGCATCCGCCGGCCCTCGACCGCCACGTGCCGCCGCTGACCGTTGACCGTGAGGGTGACGGGATACTGCGTGTCTGGCGTGCTCATCCCCGCACCGACAGGCGTCAGGGGGTCCACGAGTTCGGTCATCGGGGGTCTCCTTCGGTTCGGAACGCCCGGTCCACGGCTGCTGCCATGGCCAGGCGGGCTTGGGTGCGGGCGACCTTCGTCCGGTAGGACCACGAGGCGACCGAATTGGCCCGGACCGGCACGATGTGCGCGGCCACGTCGTTGTCCGGCCGCGGAGCGATGCCCTCGACCACGAGGGCGGCAGCATCGGTCAGGAGGTCCGGCGTCCAGCGTTCGCCCACGAGCGCCTGTTCGGCGGCCGTGGCCCGGACCGGGCGGTCGCTGATCCCGCACAACGCGACGGCGGCGCGCTCGATCACCCCATCGGCGAAGGCGAGCGCCACCCCCGCACCGGCAAAGGGGAAGTTGCCGTTGCGGGGGCTCAGCTCACGCCACGCCCACCCGTGCCCGGGCCCCGCCACCGGGAAGCGCACCTCGACGACCAGCTCGTCGGCGCCGCGGGAGGTTGCGAACGGTCCGATGAAGAACTCGGAGGCGGCCACCGTTCGGCACCCCGCCACACCCTGGACGACGATGTCGGCATCGAGAGCCAGGGCAACCGCCGGGAGCTCTGCGACCGCCGAGGCGTGCGCGATGCTGCCCACGACAGTGCCGCGGTGCCGGATCGGCGGATGGGCGACGTGGCGCACCGCCTCGGCAAGGAGCGGAACGGCCTCCGAGACGAGCGGCGACTCCTCTACCGTCGACTGGCGGGTCATCGCGCCGATGACGAGCCGCGCCCCCTCGCGTCGGATGAAGGCGAGGGTGCCCACGCCCCCGATGTCGATCACGTGCGGCGGAGTCATCAGGCGCAGGTTCATGGACGGAACGAGGCTCTGACCCCCGGCGAGCACGCGGGCTTCGGGGCCGAGCCCGTCAAGCAACGCTGCAGCGTGCTCCGCGGACGTGGCCCGGTGGTAGGCGAACGGTGCGGGCTTCATGACGGCGAACCTAGGACGACCCGGGCCGGCACCGAGTGTTCGACTCTGGGACACCCACAGCGGGCAGCACGCGGGATCAGGCGCACGGTTCCTCCTCGCTCGAGACGGCGACGCCGTCCGACGTTGACACAGTGTGGCCCCAGACTTACCTTTCTGTCGACAGGCGACCGTCGCCAATGACAGAGGAGCGTGCCATGGAGCCCCCCTTCGACCATCGACGTCTCGACGAGCTGATGGACACGGCCGGCCTCGATGCCGTGCTCGTGACGTCGAAGCACAATGCGCAGTACCTCCTCGGCGGCCATCGCTTCTTCTTCTTCGACTACATGGACGCGATCGGTGTCAGCCGGTACCTGCCCGTCGTCATCTACGTTCGCGGCCGGCTGGACCTCACCCGGTACATCGCGAACTCCAACGAAGCCTGGCAACTCGACAACGACCCGGTGTGGGTGCCGGAGGTGTCGCTGACGAGCTGGGGCTCGGTCGATCCGATCGAGGAGGCGCTCGGTCACCTCGAGCGAGTGCTCCCCACCGGCGCGGCGATCGGGATCGAGTCCTCCTTCATGCCGGCCGACGCGTTCACCCGACTGGCCTTGGCCGGCAGATACCGGATCGAGGACTGCCTGTACGTGCTGGAGCGCCTACGCGCCCGCAAGTCGGAGACTGAGCTCCGCCTCGTGGAGCAGGCGTCCGCGAAGGTGGTCGACGCGATGCGCGCCGTCTTCAGCAAGCACGGCGAGGGCACCACCAAGCGTGAGCTCGTGGAGGCACTCCGGCGGGAGCAGACGGATCGTGGGCTGACCTTCGAGTACTGCCTCGTCAACATGGGCAAGAGCCTCAACCGCGGAGCGTCGGAGGACCGTTGGACGATCGGCGACCCCGTATGCCTCGACTCGGGCGGCAACTTCGGAGGCTACATCGGCGACGTGGCACGGATGGCGGTGTTGGGCGAGCCTGATGCGGAGCTCGAGGATCTGCTTGCGGAGATCGACCGGATCCAACTCGCCGCACGCGTGCCCATCCGGGCGGGAGCGCTCGGCCAGGAGATCTACGTGGCGGCCGACGAGGCCTTGACGAGCTCGCCCCTCCGAGCAGAGACGACCTTCCTGGCGCACGGGATGGGCCTGATCAGCCACGAGGCCCCGCGGTTGACGGACACCGGTCCGGTCCCGTACCCCAACGCCGACGGCGGACGTCCGCTCGAGGAAGGCATGGTCCTGTCGATCGAGACGACGCTCTGCCACTCCCGGCGCGGATTCATCAAACTCGAGGACACTGTGGCCGTGACAGACGGCGGCTACCGCGCATTCGGCGACAACGCGCGGGGCTGGAACGTCGCGGGATGAACGGGCTCGGTGGCTGGTGCCATGTCGACAGCCCCTATGTGGCCGAGGTGATGGGCAGCGCTGGATTCGACTGGTGCTGCATCGACATGCAGCACGGCCTTCCCGACCGCACCGCCCTGCTGCCGATGGTCCAGGCACTGGATCTGCGAGGGTGTCCGACGGTGGTGCGGGTACCCGAGCCCTCCGACGCAGCCATCTGCCACGCGCTCGACGCCGGCGCCTGCGGCGTGATCGTGCCGATGGTGGGAACGGCGAGCCGTGCACACGAGGCAGTCTCCCGTTGCCACTACCCTCCCGACGGCGTTCGCAGTTTCGGACCCTTGCGCGCCAAGCTGGGAGCCCCGACCGCAGCCGGGGAGGACGAGCCGCTCCCGCGTTGCTATGTGATGATCGAAGACCGGTCCGGCCTCGAGAACCTCCACCCCATCGCCGCCACCCCGGGAGTCTCCGGGATCTTCCTCGGGCCGGCGGATCTCGGGCTCTCGCTGTGGGGTGACCCAGCGCGGACGTCCGACGACGCCATGCTCCGGATCGGGGCAGAGGTGGCACGCGCCTGCGACGATGCCGGCATCGTCGCCGGCGTCTTCGCGGGCGGCCCGTCTGCCGCGGCCACGTGGAGACGCCTCGGCTTCACGATGATCGCGCTCGATTCCGACTCGAGCCTGTTGATGCGCGCCTCACGGGCGCTGGTCGCGGAGTCTCGGACGGCGATGTCGAACCTCGAGAAGCCGGCGTACTAACTAGCGCGCGCCTCGAGTTGCAGGACGAGACGGTCGGTCACGCCTCTGATGTGTCCTTCGACGGCGTCGCGGAGCGCCAGATTGTCCCCGGACTGCATCGCTTCGTGGATCACGACATGCTCGGCATAGGAGGCCCGCGAGTGCTCCGCCAGCTGTCCGGCGAAGTTCGCGATCCGCCGGACGTGTCCTCGGATCCGGTCGACGTGGTCGACCAGCATCGGGTTGCCACAGTTCTGCACGAAGAGGTCGTGGAACTCGAAGTCCGAGCGCGTGAAGTTCTCGAACTTGCCGGCTTTGACCTCCTTGCCGAGCGCACGCAGTTCGGCGCCCGCCGCCTTGACTTCGGAGTCGGGGATCGAAGCGGATGCGGCCGCTGCGGACTCCAGGGCCAGTCGCACGCCGTAGACCTGACGGATGAGGTCGACACTGAGGTCGGGCACGGTGAATCCCCGCGGTCCCGACGCATTGAGCAGACCGTCCTCCTGAAGTCGGCGGATCGCTTCACGCAGCGGCGAACGGCTGATCGAGAACCGACGCGAGAGGTCGTTCTCGCTGAGCGCGACGCCGGGCTCGAGGTCTCCCTCGACGATCCAGCGCTTGAGCGTCTGGTAGGTCTGCTCTGCCAGGGAGGGCGCCCGCTGCGGGGCGTTCTCCTCGACGGAGATCGATCCCCAGCGTGGGGAATCACGAACCATGAGATCAGACCCTCTCCCGAATTGCACACTGCCCACCGACCGTCGGAGGCACGAGATTCCGAACAGTATCCCTGCTCGTACTGCCGAGGCGCTCGGCGATCTCCTCTCAGGAGTCCCGGCACCCCGGCTGCGATTGTCGCAGGACGTCCCGCCGACAGCAGTGCGTCATTCTGGGTCAGCCCCTCCCTCACAGCGCGTCCGACGCCGCGGCGACAGCACGCCTGCGGCGCCACTGAGGCACCACAGGTGCGCCGAGGTGAGCACGGCAAGGAGCGCCCAGTCGCCGAGGGTGGCCGACGGCGTGGTCATCCCGACCGACAACGGCAGGCAGGCGACGGGCGGGTGCCAGCTCGCGGCCGGCGAGGTGATGAGCGCCATCAGGCCGACAGCCGCCATCGACCATCCGGGCGCTCCGAGCAGAGGACCGAGAAGTGCTACTGCCGTCATGACAGCGAAGCCGTGGGCATAGGCCGCCGCGATCCGGCGACGGTCCTCCCGGTAGCGATCAGGCCAGTGGAGCGCGATGGCCGCGGTTCCCAGCCATGCCGACAGCACGATGGGCCTCGGCAGGATCGCAGGCAGAGCAAGGACCGGGAGGCACACGACGGATGCCACCGCCAACCGCGGCCGGAACATCCCGCTGGCGATCACACCGATGCCGACACCGGCGACGGGGCGAAGCGCTGCCAGGTCAAGATGCCGGTTCGCGATACCCCGTCGACGGTGATCGGCTCGACGATCCCCAGGGTGAGCAGGTCGCCGCGGAGGGTGGCCCTGCGCCGGATCTGGCGCTTCGACCAGTTGGGGAAGAGCGAGATGTCTATCAGGTGGGTCACGATCCCCTCCGGACTGACCTCGAACCGACCCGCGTAGGCAAGGTAGCCCGCCGCCGCCGAAGCGCGCTCGGCCCCGGTCCCGCCATGCAGCTCGTCGGTGGCGTAGTGCGAACGGTCGTCAGCAGCGATCTGGACCGACATGTACCCATCGGCCGTGTAGACGAGGACACCGCGAGCACCGGCACCCAAGGGGTGTCGAACGCGACCACCGGCAAGGTCGGTGGTCGTGTAGTCGATGAGCGTCCACGCGCCCACCAGTCCCGACGACGCTTCGCTCATCGCTCCTCCGCCAGACTCGTCGATCGACCTCTTAGTTTGGTCGCCTGTCGACAGGCTACCATCGATGGGGACGTTCGAACGCCCCGCTAAGCACGGCGCGAGGAGCGGCTGCCGGATTGCATGTCCGACGTGTACCGCGAAATGAGCGAAGGCCCCTGATTCCTAGGTGAATCAGGGGCCGATCTGCGCGCCTGTAGGGATTCGAACCCCAAACCTTCTGATCCGTAGTCAGATGCTCTATCCGTTGAGCTACAGGCGCTCGCCGCCGAGGCGACCGCACGAGAATAGCCGAGGCGGCGCGCAGATGCCGAATCACGGCGGCCGGGGGTGTGGAAGCATGACGCCATGACCTCCTACGAGCCCGAGGACCGGGCGCTCTTCGAGGAGGAGGCGACCGGGCTGTACGAGCAGATCCTGGCGGAGGGCGGGCTGGCGGCCGACGACCCGCGGCTGGTCGAGGCGTCGTCGGTACGACGGGCGTTCGACCTGCTGGTCGAGCTCGGCCTGCTGCAGCTGGACGCGTCGCGGAAGACCTGGCGGCCGCTGGAGCCGAGCAACGCGCAGTCCCGGGTGGTGACGCCGCTGGGGAACGAGGGGGCCCGGCTGCTGCAGGAGTCGGCGCGGTGGGCGTCGGCGTTCTCGCACCTGGCGCAGAGCTGGCGGCGCTCGCCCGCGGCGAGCGAGTCGGGTCCGTTCCTGTACCTGCACGGCGAGGCGATCAACCCCTACCTCACGACCCTGGTCAGCGAGGCCCAGGAGGAGCTGCTGACCGCCCAGCCGCAGGCGACGCGCAGCGCGAAGACGGTGGCGGAGGCGGCGGTGCGGGACGTGGCGGCGCTCAAGCGCGGCCTGGCGATGCGGACGCTCTACCAGCACAGCGCGCGGCGGCACCCGGCGACGCACAAATACGTCGCGACCGTGACCGAGCACGGAGCCGAGGTCCGCACGCTCGACGAGTTCTTCAACCGGATGATCGTGGTCGACCGCCGGGTCGCGCTGATCCCGGCGGCCGACAGCCTGGCGACGGCGGTCGTCGTACGGGAGCCGGCGATCGTGGCCTATCTCGTCGACGTCTTCGAGCGGGCCTTCGCCCGCGGGCGCCCGTTCGCGAGCGCCGGCCAGAGCGTCACCAAGGAGATCGCGTCGGAGCAGCGCTCGATGACGATCCGGATGCTGATCGAGGGGCACGCCGACGCGGTGAGCGCGAAGCGGCTCGGCGTCAGCCCGCGGACGTACGCCGGCTATGTCGCGGAGCTCAAGGAGGAGTACGACGCGGAGACGCGCTTCCAGCTCGGCTACACCATGGGCAAGCTCGGCATCGCCGGCAAGGACGACGAGGCGGCACCGCCCCGGTAGCCGGGGCGGTGCCGCGATCTCGTGGTGCCTACGTGACTACTTGGCCTGGTGGTGACTGGGGATGACGCGCCATCCCCAGCCGGTGTCGGCCTCGGCCGACACCGGGATCGCGACGACGCCGGCGGCGGCGATGAGGGCGATGATCCCGAAGGCCGTCTTCCGGGTGAGGTTCTTCATGGTGGTTCCCTCCAGTGTGGGGTCCGAGGACCCGCGACTCGGCCCGAGAGTCGAGTGGACATTCCCCCGAACCGCAGCTCCAAACCCCATCATGCAGAGATTTCTCCGAATCGGCGAGACCCCCGGTCGTCACGACCGGGGGTCTCGTGCTGTCGGCGGCCCAACTGACGCAAGGTTGGAACAAATCGCTCTGGGATCAGACGGCGAAGATTGTCAGCGCCGGAGTGCCGGCCGCCCCGTCACTCGATCGGCTTCGCCCAGCGGCGAGGTTCAAGCGGCAGCGTCGCTTGAACCAGGACCAGGTGGCCTCCTTGGTAGCCGACTATCAGGGGGGTATGACGATCAAAGCACTGACGGTGAAGTACAACGTGCGGCACGAGACGGTGTCGCGGTGGCTCGCGGTCAATGGCGTAGCGGTCCGGCCAGCGCCGGCAGGGATGCCGTGCGGCAAGTTGGTCGAGGCGCGGGCACTTCGCGAGGCAGGCTGGACCTGGAAGAGGTTGGGTGAGCGGTACGGGTGTAGTCACACTGCGGCGCGAAAGGCAGTGCTGAACCTGAGCGAGGATGAGTAGCGCAGTAATCGCACCCGACCACCCACACGGCGACTGCACGATCAAGGACCTCCACGTGGAACAACCGCTTCAGCCGGCGGGCCATCTACGCCCTACAGCCCGACGCTGTCACAGTCCACCGACACGCTGATCAGGAACCAGCACCGGTTGGATCATGCCTCAGGTACACATCCTGCGAGAAGCAACACATTAGGGTCGTCGGATGGAAGGCGATTCGGAGGAGATCACTGAAGAGTGGGCCGCAAACCTGCTCGCGGAGCTGGATCGCTCCGGCAAACGGATGGCGCAACTTCGGGCCACCTTCGTCAGCCAGTGCGATCTGTTTGCTGAAGGACTTCGCCTACTCGCGGCTGCAGAATGGCCCGCGAGGGAGGGAACCGCTCGGTGGGATGACGTCCAGGCCACTCCTATCACCATCACCGGCGTGGATGAGTCAGTCGCGGACCTGATCAAGTACGAGGTCGGAGTCCACCTCAGATCAGCCGCCGATCAACTCCGCGGCTTCGGCACCATCGTTGGCGCGCAGTCATCCTTCGTCGGCGGAGTGACAGTTGGCCGGGGCTACTTCGAGGCGTGCATCTGGGTTGTCGGCCTCCTGGGCAGTGGCCGGGATTCCACCGTCCGTGCACAACGCGGTCTGACGAGACGCTTGGCCAGGCTCTCTGCAACGGTGCGGGTACTGGAGCAGCAGAACCAGTTGTTCAAACGAGTGACCACGGGAGAGCCAGGCGAGGAGGACGCGGCGACCGCTATTCAATCCATCCTTGAGCACGCACGAGCCCGGCAGTGGGAGGTGATCAACGGAAATCTCGCTCCGTCTGTGGGAACGCGCCTGTCGGTTGACGGACTGCTCAAGGAGATCCCCGGCGACGAGGGCATCGCTGGCAAGTACTCGTGGACCAAGGGATCGTCGGTGAACCACGCCGAGCACTCCGCCGATGTCCTTTCCTGGCTCGACATGTTCGTTGACAGCGGTACACCCACCACGCCGGGCTGGCTCACCGTCCACCACAGCCCCGGAGTGTTGATCGGGACGATGCTCCTTTTGGATGCACTCGGCCAGTATCTCGGACGGCCGGTGTTGCCCGAGCAGAGGGAATCGTTCCTCAAGGCCGCGATGGCCGTGAGCGGATAGCGGCGACTATGCAGCCCACGGGGGTCGTCGCCCGTAGTGATCAAGCAGGCGCATAGGTACCAAGAATCAATCTCGAAGCCCGCCACGCAGCGAGGCTCCTTCTATACCCTTCTCAGTCTCGGTTGGGCTGCGGGTCTGCCCGTCCAGCACGGCGCGAACGAGCATCAACGAGATGAGCTCCTCAACGACCTTGCTCAGCTTCCGGACGTTACCCATCCGCCCGGCCGCCGAGTGCAGTAGGTCACGCACAACGTCGAGGTCAACGTGGCTCTTCTCCTCGGCATCGAGACTCTCGAAGCGAGCGTTGACGAGCCGGTCAATGATCTCCTTGATCTCATCCGCCGACAGAGGCTCGAACCGAATGAGAGCGTCGAACCGCGAATAGAGCGCGTCCCCGAGGGCGCGCTGGACGTCCTGCTCAGAGTCATAGTTCGACGTGCAAATGATTAGCTCCGGACCGAGGGTGACACTGTAGTTCTTGTCCTCGAAGACGCCGCTGTCGAAGAGTTGGTAGAAGGCACTGTGGAACACCGGATTAGCCTTGTCGAACTCGTCGATCAGGATGACGCCGGATTCACGATCCAGGAGATCGTGAGCGAAGGACGACTCTGAAAGCTTGCCTCCGAACACGTACGAAGCGAACTGATCGTTGTGAAACATCGAGAACTGCTTGCGCATGAGAGTGCCGATGAGCAGTTTGTTTATGAACTCCGCTGACTCGGTCTTGCCCACACCGGAGGGACCGTAGAGCATTACAACAACGGGCTTGCTACGACCCTGACGAGTGAGCGGGTAGAGCGCCGCCAGGAGTGCCTCCTTCGCCGAAACCTGTCCGACCAGGTGCTCGGCGTAGTGGTCGCGGAACTTGACGAGCGTCTCGCGGGTGACCACGGGATAGTTGTAGCGCTCGGTTTTCACCGAAAAACTTCGCTCAAGTTGCTTGTGAACGTGAAACGGCGGGTTGTGAAGGTAGAGATGCTTCGGGTTGAGTTCACGTATCCACCCGGCGAAGTTCGTGATCACGTGATCGTTGAGACTCGCATAATCACCCGACTGGGCGGCGACATGGCCGGGGCGCTTCGGCTTTGGCAGTTCCACCATTTCGTCGGATTCGGCACCGTGCTGAGTGACTCGGTGCGTGATGACCCGCGTTGCCTCATCGCGTTCTCGAACTAGATCCATAAGAGCTACGGGCCGCTTGGGCTCCGACTTCTCTTTGAACCACGCAAGTGGGCCGTAGTAGATCGTGATCTTTGGATCACTCGACATGCTCCACCCCGGCTAGAAGTACGTCGTAAACGTCGAGTTCGAGTTCAGAGCTTGTCGTCCTGCGATCGAGTAGATCCCGAGCGCTCAGCACCTCTGCCCCGTCGGTGGGTTCCATCTCCGACTCCATCAGGAGTTCACGTTCCTTGGTCTTGCCGACGAGAACGCCGTGGAACACGAGCCGCATCCTGCCCAGGTCGGTCAGGCCGTAGTTGTTACGGAACGCTTTGATGTTGAAGCGGAGCACGCACTTCGTGCCGTCCTCGTCTTCCCCGACAAGTTCGTAGTAACCCTTAGCTCGCTCAAGGGCTTCATCGAGGCGAGAAAGGTCGACGCCCTGGTCCTCAGTCTTTGCGATGACCATGTACGGCGTGTACATCTTCGCATACGCCATCGAGCCGTCCAGCGCCTTGACGCGTAGGCCACGCAGCTGCCGGATCCGTTCATCGCCATCCGTCTTGTCGAGGTAGTCGGTAAGGATCGTGTTCGAGAGCGTCTTATTCAGGATGCTGCGGCCCGCAGCGGACAGCGCGGCCCCGGCCCCGGTCTCAGCCGACGCGCCGAGGAACGGCAGCCAACTGAATTTCGCGATCATCTTGGTTTCGACCTCGCTATGCGTTTCCCTGGAACGCTCTTTGACTTGCTCGCTGGTGGACGACTCTTTGCCGCCAGCAGAGATGTCGAGGTAGTCCGATACGGACTCCTCGTCGCAATAGACGATCTTGATCATCGACTGCCTGGGGTGGTTGCGATCCTCGGGCGTTGCGGTCATTGGTCGCTCACTCGGCTTCCGACGTTGGGCGTGCAGACAATTTGGCCTCGTGGGGCCGCCCGCACTCTATCAATCGATCGAACACCTGTGCGATGCATGGCATGCGTGCAAGGCCGGTCACCACTTGCACACGCCCCTGTGAGCCGATGCTCCGGTCTGCAAATCGCGACGACCGGCGCCCCCGCGACAGCAGCAACAGGTTTGCGACCCGGCCGCTGCGGGGTCGGTCGTCTCCGATACGGCGGATCCGCGCAACCGAACGGCGATTTCAGGGCAGGGTATATCTCGTGCTGTTCCTCATCGACAGCAATGTCGCGATCACCAGCGACCCGCTGACCCATGAGTTGGAGGCGGGCGCTGAGTTCGCCATGGAGTTCATGAGGCTCGCGACGACGCATCATCACGATGTCCGCACTCATGACGGCTCACGAGTGGACTTTGCGCGCATCCGCGACACTGCGAAGCGACAAGCTCGCCTGACTCTCTTCGGGCGCTACACGCCTCTTGTGTCCCCACCACAGATCTCCGTCGACCAGGAAGCCGTACTGGGCAGGCCAGCAGCGGGCTCGAATGATGAGGTCGACCAGCTGTTGCTGGCTGCGGTGGTCGGGAACGCTGCCGAGTACCTCGTCACCGAGGACGCCGGCCTGCACCGCAAGGCCCGTCGCATGAGCGTGGCGGACCGCGTACTGACGCTGTCAGATGCAATTGCGATGCTCCGGGCACTACACGCCGACTTGCCTCGTCCACCGCCATCGGTTCGCCGCATCAAGGCTCACCAGTTGAACATCAACGATCCGATCTTCGACGGACTCAAGTCCGACTACCGGGGGTTCGTGGCCTGGTTCGAGAAGGTCGCAAGAGGACAGCGGGACGCTCTCCTCATCGAAGGGGAAGCAGAACATGCCGCTCTTGCGATCTTGAAGCGAGAGCCAACCGGAGAGTTCGGGCTTCCCGGTCCCCAGTTGAAGGTGTGCACGTTCAAGGTCGCGGACGGGTACAGCGGCCAGAAGTACGGCGAGCTGCTGCTCAAGGCGATCTTCGAGCAGACCCACACCGAGCGCTACACCGGCCTATACGTGACCGTCCTGGCGAAGCACGAGGTCCTGATAGCCCTCCTCGAGGACTTCGGGTTCCGGGCCTTGGACGGCGTAAGAACGTCGGTCGGCGAGCTGGTGTTCGCCAAGCCGCATGGCGGAGACGACGCGAGTGTCCTGGACCCGCTGGAGTACCACGTCAGATACGGGCCCCCGGCTCTACGCATCACCGGCAGGCGCCCCTTCGTGATCCCGATCGAGCCTCGTTGGCACCGGCTGCTGTTCCCGGATGCTGAGCCGGCCGACGAAGACGCGCTCTTCCCAGCGACACTCGGGTTGACCACCCAGCCGTTCGGAAACGCGCTGCGGAAGGCGTATCTGTGCAACGCGCCGAGTCGCCTCCTACGTTCAGGCGACCCGTTGCTGTTTTATCGGAGCGGTGACGAGAAGGCGGTGCATGTGGTGGGAGTCTGCGAAAGTACCATTGTCAGCCGCGACCCAGCCGAGATCGTCGCGGCGGTAGGCCGCCGCACCGTCTACTCGCTCGACGAGATCACGCAGCTGACCCGCAAACGCGACGTTCTCGCGATCATGTTCCGCCAGGACCGCGTTCTTCGGTCAGCCCCGATCCACCTCGATGAACTGCTCGGCAACGGTGCCCTCACATCTTGGCCACAATCATTGACACAGACCAATGCGAAGGGAACAGAATGGCTCGCACGGCGACTGGACGCGTAGCGCTGTTTTCTATCCACCCTGACTACGCACAGGCAATCCTCAACGGCACCAAGAAGGTGGAGTTCCGCCGGCAAGGGCTGCCCGAGGATGTCACCCACGTTGTCATCTATGCGACCGCTCCGATCCAACAGGTCGTGGGCATGTTCGAGGTTGCTGGAGTCGAGAGACTGACGCCCCGACGCGCGTGGACGACGTACCAGCGCGTGGGCGGCATCAAGAAGCACGACTTCGAGCGCTATTACCTCGACACTGACGCCGCCTTTGTGATCCGTGTTCGAAAGCCTCGGCGGTTCACCCGCGCGTTTCGTCTGACGGACCTTGATGAAGCCCTGCGACCGCCTCAGTCATACATGTACCTGAACGGCGAGCGACTCGACCGCGCCCGATCACTCAGCCAGGCCATTGACCGCAAGGAGCAACTCGACATCGATCGACCGTTGGTGGCGGTCGGCGGCTGACCGCCGGAGTAGCCGACTGGGACCGGCGCTACACCGGCGACGTACCCGTCGTCGAATTGTCGTCAGGTTGCGGCCTGATACTTCTCCACCACATCGGCAGCGATGCGACCGCGCGCCGGCACGTCGATGCCCTGCTCAGCAGCCCACGCCCGGACATCCTTGGCCACATAGCCACTCTTCGAGGAGGCGGCGGAGGTCTTCCGGCGTCCGCTGGTCTTGGTGGCGTGCTCCAGGTAAGTGGCGATCACCTTGTCGAAGCCAGCCGCTTCCTTGTTGGTGAGATCGATGCGGTAGGAGACGCCGCGGTAAGCGAATTCGATGCTCTCGCCCTTGCCGGATTTGATCTCCTCACCAGAGAGATCGCTGATGAGTTGAGTTACTACACGCTGCGCCATGCCGAGACACCTTTCGAGTGGAGGACCATCAGATTTCTGACGCCATCTTATGACCAGGGGTAGCGGTTGGGCCAAACGGAAGAGCGGCCACGCAGTTCGCGGATTCGCTTTCCGCGCGGCTCCGACTCGCATTTCTGAACCGGCGGCGATCTTTCTGAGATTCTTCCCGGTCGTGCTCGACTTCGCCGGACTGTCGATCTAGCTTCTCGTCCCGCCTCACATATGGCGAGCAGGGAAGGGAGTCCTCCTATGACAGAAGAAGACGCTGGTCGAACTGATTGTCCGCCGTGGTGCAGCCAGGACCACCGTGAAGACGTACCCGGCGATCCCGAGCCACACAGCGTCGAGGGCTCTGGGTGCCGGTCACTCTCCTACGACGGGTACGAACGGCCAGCCAGTGGGCGTTGGATATGACCGCCGCCGAACTGATCGTCGGCGTAGCGCAGCCTGTGGAGTCGCCGGAACCGTGGCTTACGGTCGTTGAGGCCGAGAACGCATCGGTCGGACTTGAGTTGAGCATCGGAAGCGCTCGGCGGTTGGTCCGCGCGATGACTGCACAGCTGGCAAGCCTCTGACCACCGGCGGCGCAGGGAAACCGGCGGCTTCGTCACGTCGTGGAAGCCAGGCCCTGGACCAGGCGGCCAGGATCGATCTGGAGCGCTTCGGCGATGCGGATGATGTTGTGGAGCGAGATGTTGCGCTGGCCGCGCTCGACCTGGCCGATGTAGGTCCAGTGGAGCTCGCAGGTGTCGGCCAGCGCTTCTTGGCTCAGGCCGAGCTGGGCCCGTCGCCGGCGTACGCGCGCGCCGAACTCGGCGGTTGCCGAGGACAGCGGGGGCTTGCCAGCGGGACGGGGCACATTCCAAGCCCATCGGTCTCAAGACTTTCCATCCAGAGACCTTGAATCCCAATACTATCCATCCTATCGTCGCGATTCCCGGATCGGCCGGGGACGACGAGGAGGAGAGGACCAACATGGGTGGAACGTGGGTGCCGCCGGTGGACCGGGAGACCGGTCTTACGCGGCTTTGGAGCCGGCTTGCTTCGTGGGCGCGGGCGCTTCGGAGCTGAGCGTCCAGACGAAGGTGAACCCGGACCTGGGCATGAGCCAGCCGTCGAGGTCGACTTGGACTTCGCGGCCGGCGAACTGCTCAGGGATCCGGGTGATCCTCGGCTTCGAGAGACTGGTGACGGCGTCGGTGACGGACAGGTGCGCGATGTCGGTTTGGGTGTAGTCGAGTTCGAGCGATAGCCCGCGCGTCGGCGCGGGAAGCTCAGTGAACAGCCGGTGGGCGCTCTTGGCCCCGACGGTGCGGCAGACGTGACGAATGCGGACAGACCGTCCAGCGTGGACGATATCGTCGCCAACCGAGACGGTGTAGGTCTGGCCGGTCTTGCGCTGGGAGCGGCGGATTGGTCGTGATTCGCCGTCGACGCTGAACTCGAGCAGTTCGAAGGACGCCGCCTCCGCGGCGGAGACACCAGTGCGTTCGGGCATGAACCATGCCCAAGTAGCCGGGATGTCGGTCATGAGTTCGTAGAACTCGTCCCGGTCGGAGACACAGGCGAACTTGCGCACAGCGTGGCTCGGGACGGTGGTGTACTCCCACTCCACGAAGATGTCGAAGAGATCCTCGTGCTTCACTCCGCGTAGTGGCGAAGGACGAGCAGCACCTCTGGTGCTGCTCTCATCTATAGATGAGAGCCTGATCTTGATGTCCAGGTTGTGCCGTAAGAGTCCCCGGGAGTGGTGGGGTTTGAGGGACCAGCGGCGAGGCGTCAGCACGTAGGCGGCCATCGGCGGGATCTTCGGTGTGAACGACCAAGAACACACTGAAGAAGGAGTCCCTCCGATGGCCTTGCCCCAGTCTGCCCTGTCCGAGATCCTCGACGCGTTTCGTGCCGGTGATGGTGTCGACCTGATCCGTGAATCGGTCCGTGTCGCGCTCCAGGAGCTGATCGAACTCGAAGCGACCGAACGGATCGGCGCCGCGCCCTACGAGCGCACCGAGGACCGCACCAACGAGCGCAACGGCCACCGGACGCGGCCGTTGACCACCAAGGCCGGCGACGTCGAGCTGCGGATCCCCAAGCTCCGCAAGGGATCGTTCTTCCCGATCATCCTCGAACCCCGCCGCCGCATCGACCAGGCGCTCTACGCGGTGGTGATGGAGTGCTACGTCCACGGCATCTCCACGCGCAGCGTCGACGACCTGGTCGAAGCGATGGGCGGCTCCGGGATCTCCAAGTCCGAGGTCTCCAGGATCTGCGCCAACCTCGACGAGACCGTCGGCGCGTTCCGCACCCGCACCCTGGACCACGTCGAGTTCCCCTACATCTACCTCGACGCGACCTACCTCCACGTCCGCAACAAGCCCGGCAAGGGTGGCCAAGTCGTGTCCATGGCCGTGGTCGTCGCGACCGGCGTTACCGCCCGTGGGGACAGGGAGATCCTCGGACTGGACGTCGGCGACAGCGAGGACGAGACGTTCTGGCGAGCGTTCCTGCTCAGCCTCAAGCAGCGAGGTCTGGGCGGGGTACAACTGGTGATCAGCGACCAGCACTCCGGGCTAGTCGCAGCCCTGTCCCGAGCGTTCCAGGGCGTCGCGCACCAACGGTGTCGTGTCCACTTCGCCCGCAACCTCCTCGCCCACGTCCCCAAGGGTCAGGCCGACTACGTCGCCGCAGCGTTCCGGATGATCTTCGCCCAAGCCAAGCCAGCCGACATCGACGCGGCCTGGGACCGCACCCGTGAGGAGTTCGCCCTCAGGTGGCCCAAGATCGGTCCCTACATGGACGACGCGAAGACCGAGGTCCTCGCCTTCACCGCGTTCCCGCGCGAGCACTGGCGCAAGATCTGGTCGACCAACCCGCTCGAGCGGGTCAACAAGGAGATCAAGCGCCGCTCCCGCGTCGTGGGGATCTTCCCCAACCCCGCTGCGGTCATCAGGCTGGTCGGAGCCGTGCTGATCGACATGCACGACGAGTGGATCGCCGCCGATCGCCGCTACCTGTCTGAAGGCTCGATGGCGAAGCTCTACGAGACCAGCGATACTGACCCCGTCGCCGCCATCGAGGGCAGCGACTCGTAGGCACCGAGGATCACCTCAAAGCCCACCACCCCGCGGGGCTCTGTCGTTGTGCCAGCGCTCTGGCGCGCGGATGGCCTGGTCACGAACCTCTTCGTAGATCTCGCGGGCGAACTGCTCGTCGCCGAGACGGAGCGTCAGGGCACTGGTTGCCAACTGGTCGAGAAACTCCGGTGTCGCCACGCGCTTCATGTCGTTGGGCTTGGCGGCGAAGGCACGGAGCACGGTGTCGACGGTGTCCGGCATCAGCGCAAGTTGGACGGCACGGTTGTTCTCCGTCATCGCTCGGTCCCGGTCACGGCTGATGAGTAGATCGACCCAGGTGCCGAGGAGGCCAGCGGCGACCAGGATCTCGCCGAGCTCACCGAGTGGCCAGAAGCTCAGCCAGTCCCACGACGGGTCGTTGCCAACGGCGCGGGCCAGAGTGAGAAGAGCAACACCGACTCCAAAGACCAGCAATGCCACGATTGTCATCTTGAGGGCGTAAATGCGGGAGAGGAGGGTAGAGCGGTTGTTCATTTCTGCTTGTGATTATGACGGAACATCGCCTATTTGCCAATACCGCACTGTGCCGCCACACTGGCCGTCAATACAAAGGTTCGTTAAAATGGAAAGCGAATGACTGAGGAACCAAATAGAAAGTTCGGTGAGCGTTCACCGAAGGAAATGGACAGGCTTGCGGGCTTGTTTGTTGAACGAATCCGATCACTCGTCCGACAAGGTGTGACGCGCGTACCCGAAGACCTTGACTACGATATCGACACGCTCAGCATCTGTGATCCGCGGCTTCGCGTCGCGATTCGCGCGCGGTTGGCCTCTGATCCAGGGGAAGCCATCCACTTTTTCGTCAGTGCCGCCAGTTTTTCACCGAACTCGAGATGCCAGACTTCGCCGCATGGCTTTTCGAAACCACCCACGCAGAGGGAGCCAGCGCGGGGTTAGGTTGTCACCTATCCGCGCAACAGTCCTGTCTTCAGGACGCGGCCCCGCTGAGCGCCGGAGGTTCGTCGTGAGGCAACTCAAGCCGCTGCTTTAGGACGCGGATCTCCTGCCGGATGTCGCCCATCCACGCGGGAGGCGCGATTTCGAGACGCTCCAGCCTGTCCGTGTTCCACATGCTGTTCAGCTCTGGCGCGAGTGTCATGCGGGCACCACCAACGTACGCTGACGCGAGAGCTTGGATGACCGTTGTTGCTTGGTGCACGAGGGCCAGGCAAGCCTCAAGGAGCTCGATCGCCAGTCGGATCTGATCTTCAGGGCTTAGGACCTGGCTCCAGGCGTCCCGCTTCGCCCGTCGACGCTCCTTGGCTTCTTGGCTCATGTCACGAAGGTGTGCGAACACCAGCATGGCTGCGATAAAGGCCATCGCTCCGAAGTAGACCAGCGCGAATATCCAGTTGACGCCTACGCCACTACTTGCGACGTCTGCTCCGGTCGTCGTGCCGCCTTCGATGCCGCCAGACTGCTCAGGCTCGGCGCCGCCCGCCAGGGCGTAGGCATAGATGGCCAAGCCGAAGCCGAAGACGGCGGCCAAAGCGAAGGCAATCACCAAGCCCCTTTCTTGCAACAGCCCTGGGCGCTGTTCCCACACCATGCGGGCGATCACGACCATGCCCGCGGCGATGACCGACCCCCACGCCAACCCAACGACCCAGGACCACGAGTCATCAGCGCTAATCAGGCGCTCCCACAACTGGGCGCCGAGCCACATCTCGATCAGCCCGCCGATGACCAGCAGAATCCAGGTCAGTGGCGAGATCGCCCGGTACCAAACCGCCGGCAGTGTCGGTTGCGGGAGCGGCGTCAGCTTGCCGTTTCGGCACGCAGCCAAGATGTCGCGGGCACGGATGCCAATCAGGTCTAGCACGCCGAGGAGAGTCGGGAGGATTGCCTGCTCAAGCGATAGCCGGGGGGCTTCGGAGTAGATGTCGAAGGGCTTGCTTCGAGCGTCCGCCACGCCAGCATTGTTGGAGGCGTCGGTCGCCTCCGCGATGTTGACGAGCTGGGGCATCACCCGGAGTTCCGAAGGGCCGACCATCGTCGACACCCAGCCAGCCAGGACTGCCAACGCTGCCTTCGGGGTCTGTGGGCCGCGCGCCGCATCCTGATCTGTTGGCACGGCGCCACTAGCCAGCTTCGAGTGCTTGTTTCGGTTCATCGTTCTACTTCCTTGTCCTCCGCATTGGTTGCACCGGCGTACGCCGCGTAGACGCCTGCTAAGCGCGCGATATCAGGAGCCTGCAACTTGGTGCCCTGGCCAAGGCCGACCCAGGCAAGGCTGATGCCGGTGAGGTCGGGCTTGAGTTCGGCGGGCAGCTTCTCGACAACCGCCGTTGCCAGGTCGTCACGGGCGAGCCAGTTCGGATTGCACACCGGCACGCCTTCTCCGTAGCTGCACCCCTCGGTCACCGTGATGATTGCGTCGATCGGGTACCGGTCGGCCTGAGCCTTGTCGAGTGCAGTGGGGATCGAGCCGAAGATCGCCGAGCCCTTGCCTGCGAAACCAGACTCGCCCGTCAGGCACTCGATGTAGCCGTCGAAAGCTGCGGGCAGACCACCAGTGTTGGCCGCGCGTTGCACGCGTTCCTCTTCGCTGTTCGCGTCCTCAGCGATCGTGAACACCAAAGGCTTGCACGACGTGCCAGGCGCGAAGTTGAAGCCGACGGCGGTGACGCGGTCGCCGGCCTTCATCGCCGATACCTGAGCTGCCAAGACCTTCTTGGCCTCGTTGACGAGATTGGCCTTGGCATTGTTCGCCGAACGGGACACATCAAAGTTGACAACGGTGTGATCTCCGTCGGTCGGCCCCCCGCACGCAGACATCAACCCGAGGCTCAGGAGGGCGCCAACTCCGAGCCGCCACGGCATGTGCACGATCCTCATCGATCTGACTCCGACGCGGATGCTGCACCGGCCGCCAAGCCGAGTGGGTGATGATCCCGTGGCTCCGGTGACAGCAAGGCGTCCGGGCTCGGCCGGCGAAGGTCACCCAGCGGATCGAAGGCATCACCAAGATCGATGCCGCTGTGACCTGAGTACTTCCAGGCGTCCGGGTCGATCGCCGGGAAGGTCACCATGTCTATGTCATCGCGATGGAACCAACCTCGGATGAACTCGCCACGCATCGCCGAAAGCAGCCGCCGCGCGGCCTCCGCGAGGCGGCTCAGCTCATAGTCCAAAGCCTGCTCTTCGGACTTGTACCTCGCAATCCGACCTCTGACCTGGCGAGCAGTTTCAGCGTTCGATGCCGCGAGTCGCTGCTGGAACTCACGGGAGGCGTCCGGGCTGATCAGGCGGGAGTCCAGCTCACCGTAGTAGTGGACAAGGTTGTTATTGGCCACCACGAATTCGACATCAGCACGGTGATCCCAATGGAAGGCCTGGACCCGCGAAGCGCCTAGCTCAGTCACCCAGGCGACCGCCTCCGTGAAGCAGGCGGGCGCCGGGGTGCCCGGTCTGTCCGGCTCAGCCATCTGCCGACCTGCCTTGAAGCTAGCGGCGAGCAGGGGCTCGTACTTGGACGACGCCTCAAGATCCCACCAGCAAACCTCGCCAGCAGCAGGGGCGCCTCCGCCAGCCGCCGACGTGGACCCGCCCGCCTGCCGATTCCTGCGACGTAGCTTCATCTTCGGCTCCTTGCGCCTCGCGACGAACCAACACTCCGACTGTTTCCATGACAAGGATGCAGTAGCTACATGGTGCTGTCAACGGTTGCTACTGCATGCAGCGGCGCGACCGCTCGGATCCACTACGTTGTCCTTGGCAATCAGTACAGTTGAGACATGGTCGATCGCGACAGCCTCCACTTCGATGAGTTTCTGCACCTCCGGAAGCTTTCCGATGTCCTTCGCGAGATGACAGCACAGGAGCTGGAAGCCCAGGAGGCGGATCAGAGCGTGCTCGCCCTTGGCTACCTCGCCCGCGAGACCCATGGAGCATCCTGGCGGCAGTTGGCCGACGCGGTTCAGATCACGCCCCAGGCCGCACGAGCGCGCTGGGGGACCGAGAAGTCCGGGCGAGGTCGACAGGCCCAGCGTGCGCGCATGGAGATCCTGCGTGAACGCATCCTCGGCCAGCAGTTCCGCCGGGCCTCCTACGAGCACGAGCGGAAGTTCATCGTCACCGACGATCTGCCTCTCGACCAGTGCACGACACACTTCACCATCACCCAGGCGTACCTCTGGGTCGACCCAGCAGACGCCGGCTACTCCATCCGCGTGCGCCAGACTCGGGGGTTTACCTCGGACGGCAGACCAATCGAGCCACCCGCGACCCTGACGTTCAAGGGACCCGCCGTGGGAGGCAGGCGGGTAGAGGTCAACACCGAGATCCCGCATCACGACGCCGAAGCAGTCATCGCCTCCGCCGAGGGCAGCGTGATCGTCAAGGAACGCTACATACTCGACGCAGGTGAGCACTCCGAGTTCGAGATAGATGTATTCCAGGGCGACAACGCCGGTCTCGTCCTGGCCGAGTACGAAGGGGAACGACCAGCAGTGCAGCGGCTAATCCCTCCTGATTGGGCTCAGGAGGTCACCGATGACCCGCGGTTTAGGAACGACCAACTCGCGCGGCACCCGATCGCCTCGTGGACCGCGAATGAGCTCCGAGACGCGGGGCTGGAACACCTCGATCAGCCTAGAGAAGGAGCGGACAACAGATGAGCGAACAGCCGAAGATCGAGCATGAGCGCCGCTTCCTAGTCTCGGACCCGAGCATCGTCAATGGTCACGAAGGCGTGGAGATCATCCAGGCCTACGTCGCGCAGGCCAATGGCTGGGCCTATCGGGTGAGGTGGACACAGCTCCGCGATAATGACGGCACAATCCACGACGGGCCTTTCGTTGACACCTGGAAGGGACCGAAGGACGACCAGGGCTCCCGGGTCGAGGAGGAGCGTCAGATCGACGGATACGTGGCACGTCAGGTCATCAGCGCCTTTCCCAATGTGATCACGAAGCACCGCTACTTGATCGTGTCTGAAGGAAACACCTTCGAGATCGACGAGTTCAGCGGCGCCAACGCCGGGCTTATGATCGCCGAATTCGAAGGCTCCAAGAAGGACGTTGCGCTGCTGCGCCGGCCACAATGGTGTAGCGAAGAGATCACCAGCGACCAGCGATACAACAACGAGAATCTCGCCACCAACCCCTGGACGACTTGGCCTGAGAACCAGAGCCGGAAATAGGAACGCTCTCGTGGAGTACGAACGCAGATTCCGCCTCGACCGGGTGCCAGAAGGAATGAGCGGTCCCAGCGAACTGATCCGACAGGCCTACTGGACGCTCGGCGACGGTTGGATTCTACGAGTCCGTCGCACGGGAGAGGACGACAACACGGCAGGAACCGAAGTTGCCATTAAGGGACCCCGGTCCGGGTTCCAACGCGCCGAGTTTGAGTTCTTTCTGGCGCAGGCCAAAGGGATGCCCAGTGTCTCAGAAGTCAAGAACGCCACCGACGACCTATTCAGGGCGTCCGGAGGACACATCGTGGTCAAGACCCGCACTAGCTACCTTGCATCAGACGGTCTCGCTTGGGACATAGACGTCTTCCACTTCGACAACGAAGGATTAGTAATAGCGGAGATAGAGTTGCCAAGTGCGCTCGGGGTGGCGGCAATCAGCAAGCCAGAGTGGGCCGCCGAAGACGTCTCCGAGAACCGATCCTACGATAATGACACTCTCGCATTCCGCCCCTGGAACAGGCGAAAGAGCCTCTGACAGTAACAGCCACGGTTATGCGAAGTTTGATGTCGAAAACCTCGGTCCAACTCCCCCGGTGAGCACCGAAACAAAGTGCTCGAACTGAGTGTCCCCTAGCGTGCAGGTAAAATCGACATAGGCTCGGGCGTCGTGCTGCCCCAATTCCGAAACCTCCTCTAGAAGCTTTCGCAACACAACCGGCAATCTAGTTGGGTCCAGATTTCCCCAGTGAGCCAGGCCTCTAAGTCCATTGCGCAAGACTTGAGATTGCCCAGCTTGCATCAAAGCCAGTTCAGGGCGCCCAATGACATACTGCCTCACAAAATGTTTGAGCAACTCAACCCTGTGCCACTCTAGGTCTCCGAGGCTGACGTGTGCGCCAACATCTCCCACCGGGTCTTCCGTCACCCGCACCGAGTTTAGCAGGTCGCGTATAATTCCACTCCGCTGAAATCTGTCGTATTTACGTTTGGTTTGGGACTTCGAGTGGATAAGGGCAGCTGACAACAACGACTCGGCAGAGAACCGCTCGTATTTCCCGTTAAGGCGCTCCGCTAAGCTTACGAGCGGGCCTTTCGGTCCCTTAGTGGCAAGAAATAGGCTGAGATCTTCGGCCACCTCATCTACGGGTATAACGCCCATGTGAAGGTAGTCCTCGTAGTCGTGCACGGCGTACGTTATGTCATCCGCGACATCCATTATCGACGCTTCGAGCGATTGCCGAGGTGAATCCACGCTTCGCAATTCAGCGGGTAGCCACGCTCGGGCGTAATCAAATTGAACCGAATCGATCCGATAGTATCCGAATTTTTCATTGCGTAGTTCCGCCACCCGAGGGAGCATTCCGTCGTGGGCCGGGTGCCGATGGTCAACTCGCGCCCAAGGATATTTGAGAATTGCGGCGCGCGTCGCCGCCGTAAGATTCAAGCCAACGCCTGCGCCAAACATCGGATCGATCTGAGTCGCGATCCGAAACGCCTGTGCATTTCCCTCGAAACCGTCTTCCACGGTAAGCGAGGGCTGGTCAGGCATATCCAACTGGTCTCTCTGCACAAACAGATCCAATGCCTTCTCCCCGGCATGCCCAAATGGGGGGTGCCCAAGATCGTGGGCCAAGCCAGCAGCCTCTGCGACAGACGCATCCAATCCGCCGAGATGAAGGATACGCCTTCGAAGCGCGCGCCCCGCATCGGTCTCTTCTTGGGCTTCAACAACCTTTTGCGCCGCAATCGTGCGGGCTATCTGAGAGACCTTCAACGAGTGAGTCATGCGGTTGTGCACTAACGGTCGCAAAGGATCCGGAGGAACAATTTGCGTAACCGCATTGAGGCGCATAAAGGAAGTGCTGTAGAAGAGGCGGTCGACGTCTTTTTGACTGGGGGTCCTGCGGTCGTCAGGATCGATTTCCGACGGCTTTATCCTTGTGTCACGCAACGCAACGGTGTCATCGGGCAACAGGGCCAGGCCTCCGACTTCCCCTCTACCACTAGCGCTAGCGGGCACGGCTCCATTCCTCGACTATAGAAATCGCGCTACCCAACTTGCTGAAACGAACACGTCCGCCATCTAAGGCCGAATACAGTGCATCTTCGATTTCTGTCGGGCTAACCCGCAACTGGTCAGCTGCGCCGACTGCTAGTTCAGGGAGTTCTCTCGACGAATCCTCACCTTGTTTGATGTACTCGACAAGTCGATCCTCGAGCGAGGCCTCTTGGGTCGCCGTCATTCGAATCTCACTCTCTGTCCATTCACGTCTATTTGATCGCTGTTCCACATCACCTTCCTTCCCGCCGGACCACTGGATTGTAGTCGAACGTATGTTCGATTATGGCACAGGTGGTGTGATCTGCCAAGCGTGGCCAGCCCGCGAGCGAACGCGCGCTGGTCCTATCTGGAGGGTCTGTTAGGTCACTCTGGTCTCGCGGAACCAGTCTGTGGTGACCCGTGGCGGAGCGTGGGGATGCACTCCGGCGTGTCTACGACTGTAGTGCCGGGCTCCGACAGCGCATAGGACGGCTTGTAATCCACAGTCCCCGCAGGTCACCACTGGACTGCGCGAGCGCGTTACTCACAGGCACGGGACTGCTGTGGACAAATGTGAATAACTGCCGCACGAGGGTTTCGTCTTCGATCTGTCGCAGAATCCGCACCGCGTTGGGCTCGCCAGGCGCATGTCGATCACCACTCCCACCACACCCCGTACACGTGGTCGTGGTCGGGACCATCGATGCGACATCGAGCCATCCCTTCCGAGATCTCCAGTTCGAAGCGTTGGTGACCAAAGCAGACGTTCATGACGCTCTCCGAGGCCAGGGCCCACACCTTTGTTGGGCAGTCGTCACCGAGGAAGGCGACGACGAACTGGATGCTGAGTGGCTGCCAGTGGCTGGGGATGCCGCACATCACCAACGGTAGGGACGACGCTTCCGGATTGGGGTGCCCGATCGCCCGCCCGTTGCTCATGTTGGTGTCGTCGCGTTCGTAGCACAGCACCTCGATGCCAGTGACCCGGCGATCCTGCACCCCGGCAGTGACGACGACACGGCCGTTGAACCGGTCAGTGATGAGACGGCCGCGCAACTCGCCGATGGTCTTGTCTGACCACCGGCTGAGCGTCTTGACACCTCTGCCGATCACGGTGCCGTAACCGCTGCGACGGTCTCCGAGGAAGTCGTATTCCTTGGTGCTGGGCGGTCGCTTCAGCAGTTCCTCGAGGTCAACCCCGAAGTCGACGCGAAGGGACCGAACGCGTTCACCGTCGCCCATCTGTCTCAGGATCGCCAGGAGCGCGTCGTAGGCAGTGCCAGAGTCTTGGGCGCCAAGGGCAGCCACCAGGTTGGGGCATCGGGATAGGCGACCAGCGTTGAGTCCGCGGCCTTCGCGCAGCTTCTTCAGCTCGTCCAGCACCGGGTCGGTGTCCACTGCGGTGTCCAACTTCTGGCCCTCCGATCGCCTATCTGACCAGCAGCCTCGCAGATCAGGCTTGTGCCATGCCCGTTTGGAGAGGCCAATCGGGATCGGACCCAGGAGGTCACACATGAGCAGTGAACTGGAGCGTTGGGCGAAGCCCCAGCAGTCCATCATCGTCAGCCGCGAGGAGCGGCAGCACAACAAGGCCGTGGCGGGGCTGGTCCGCGAGACCAAGCTCGCGGGCTTGAAGGTCGACGCGGAGGCGGCGTTGACGGGCCGGATCATGGAGCGGGCGGTCGATCTGGACCAGTACCGCCAGCAGCTTGCCAACGGGGATCCGGTGCTGGATGCGGTCCTGACGCGCATCGAGATCGGGTACGTCGACAAGGCGGTGCGCATCCAGCGCCAGTTCGGCAGCGAGTTCCCGCTGTGATCGGCCACGACCTTGTCCTGGCTGGCCTGACGGGTGCGGGACTGACCTACCTTGCGCTCCGTCAGCGGGTGTGCCCAGAACCGGAAGCTCACGCCCTGACGGATGCCGACCGGGAGGCGGTGGCGGCAGAGTTCGCGCAGCACGTCACGGCTGTCAACCGGCAGGTGTCAGACTACGCCGACCAGTTGGCCGGCTCGGACACCACGCTGCGGGGTCTACTTGCTGTCATCGAGCAGAGCAGAGCCGACCGCGGGAACAAGAGCACGGACTCGAACGCGGTCTCGGACAGCGACTCGGACCAGGGCGGTGGTCGGTGATGGAGTTCGTGGCGCTGGGGCTTCTGGCTGTCGCGGGCATCGGGACAGTGATCGCCAACCACCGCGACCGCCATGAGGCAGCGGAGCAGGTGCGTCGGGAGCTGATCGCGGCTGACCGTCGTCTGGCCGGCGAGTACCAGCGGGCACGTCGGGCGATGAACGACGCGGCTGGGCAGTCGTGGCGGAATCTGGCGGGCTGAGTCATGGACGCCGTCGATGACCAGCACGCCGAGGCAATGGCGCCGAGCAGCCCGGCGCTGTGCATGAGCTGGGGCGCCGTTTCGGACCTCTGCCTGACCGAGTAGGACTGGTCGAGTAGCCCCGTGAGTTGGGGAATGGAGAGCGCTCTCTCGCGAGGAGCGTTGTCTATTCCACAATGACCAACTCGACGTCACCGCGGAATGTGGTCGGCTACCTCTGTTATCTGGTGGCTGCCGATTCTGCTTACGTCGCGTCGGGTGTCGTATCGCAGAACATATCTCTTGCACTTTGGCAAGCAATCCCGCTTAGTAGCGGTTGAGCCCTGAGAGGTAGCAGCCGGGCGTCGGAGTCTTCCGATAGCGGCCCGGGGTGCTGGCCGACCTATCTGTTCGTGCGGCGATTCATGTCGTGCGTTCTGTTCGTCATGCCATCGCGAGCGCTGCCAGTGAAAGAGCAGGGCATGAAAGGAGGTCTTTCATGACCAATAGCAATAGCAAGGGTGGTGCCGATTCTCGCGCCGCCCACCTGACCGATCGGGATCTGGCTGGTTCGGGGCGTCGGTATCGGACAATCTTGGCGGACCCGCCGTGGGACATCGAGCAGAAGGGTGCCCGTGGAGCCGAGCAGCACTACGACCTGATGACTCTGGATCGGATCATGGCGATGCCGGTCGGTGACATGGCTGAGGACGACGCGCATCTGTGGCTGTGGGTCACCAACGCGACGCTGCCCCGTGGCTATGAGGTGGCTGAAGCGTGGGGCTTCACGGTCCGCTCGCCGTTGACGTGGGTGAAGTTCCGTCTCGGGTTGGGCAACTACCTGCGGAACTCGACCGAGCATCTGCTGTTCGCCACTCGCGGGAAGGCGCCGGTGCAGTACCGGGCGCAGCCGACGTGGATCAACGCCCCGGTCCAGGACCACAGCCATAAGCCGGAAGAGCAGTATGCGCTCATCGAGCGCGTCTCCCCTGGCCCGTATCTGGAGCTGTTCGCCCGGCGACCTCAGCCCGGGTGGGATGCGTGGGGCAACCAGATCAACAGCGACATCGCCATCCCCGGCTACCCGGTCCCGAGCGACCGCAAGACCCGACCCAGCCGAGGGAGCAGCGGTCGTGCCTCTGCGGGAGGGGCGTCATGACTGAGCCGAGACGCTTCGATCCACTGGGCTGGTTCGTGTCCGTCTGCTTCACGATCCTTGCCGCCGCGGCCGCTCTGACGATCGCGGTGCATCTCCTGCAGACCGTGTGGGTCTGGCTTCTCGTGCTGGCGGCGATCGCCGCGGGCGTCGGCGTGCTGGTGCGGCTGCTGGTCTGGCGGCGGAGGCAGTCGTGGTAGCCGCGCCACTCCCACCGCAGGCACCCGAGCCATCGTCCGAGCTGTCGTCCGAGCCCTCACGCAAGCCGTCACCGGGGGTATCGCGGATGACGAGCGAGAGGCGTACTACGACGAGGTGCAGGAGCGGTGGCCGGCCGAGCGTCCGTCACGCAAGCGTTCCAAGCGCGACCGGCAGCGACGCGGCGAACGGAAGGTCGTGGTGCGCAGCCAGCGGCTGCCTGCGCCTGACACCGCTCGAGTGTCGCGAGCGCTTCTGGTGGCGCAGCGTGAGCTCGCGAAGGTAGAGGCCGAACGGGCCGCCCGACTACAGGACCAAAACCACCCAGACCCAAGCCATGGGCAAGAGCGGGGCCGGAGCGAGGACGGGAGGGACGTGATGGCCGGCCGTAGCGACCCGCAGAGCCTGCCGCGCGGAGGCGGGAAGGTGGTGTTCGCGCGGATCTACCCACCGCGTCCCTTGCCGCCAGCGGCCTTGGAGCAGGTGTTGGTCCGGCTGGCGTCGGACGCCACGAGCGCCCCGGTGGTGTTCGAGGTTCGTAGCCGAGCAGACGCGCACGGCTCGTCCCAGGTCTCGTACTGGATCGGCACCACGCCGCCTCACCTGCGGTGGCTGCGTCGCACCCTGCACGATCTGCTGCCGGGGCTGCTGGTCGACGCTGAGCCCCTCGAAGCACGTCGGCCGGTCACGACAGCGGCGCGGGTCAAGGTCCGGCCGCGGGGTCTGGCGCTGGCGGTGGAGCGGCCGGAGGCGATCTCGACGGCGATCCTCTCGGCGCTGAACCAGCAGCTGTACGCCGGTGAGGAACTGGTGCTGCAGCTGGTGTTCGGCCCACGGCGGGCGCCCAGGCATGTCCGCGGGAAGCTGGCCGATCCCGGCCAGCCGTGGTGGACGCTGCCGACCACGGGAGTGCGTGATGCGCCGGCAGCGGTGGTGAGGCAGCACTCCCAGCGTGCACTACAGGCCGGTATGGCGACCTGTATCCGGCTGGGGCTATCACCAGCACCACCGACAACAGCCAGTACCCAGAACAACAAGACGGGCAGCACACCGAGCAACACGACGGGCCGCAGAGCAGTAGGAGGCACCGTCTGCTGGTCGGGCTGCTGGCGGGGATCTCGGTTGCCAAGGCCCCGAACACCTACCTGTCGCTGGTGCGGGACTCGAACCAGCGGCTGGACCAGGCACAGCCGCCACGGAGCTGGGACTTCGCCCCGGCCGCTGCCGAGCTGGTCGGGCTCATGGCCTGGCCCCTCGGCGACGGGGAGCTGCCCGGGCTACCGTCGTTGCACCCGAAGCTCCTGCCGGTCTCCAGCAGGCTGCGAACGGCCGACGGCTCAAGTCGATCTCTTGGGGTCAGCAACGTGCCCGGCGACGCCAAGCCGATCCCCCTCACCGCTGCCGATGGGCTGTTCCATTTGATCGCGACCGGACCGACCGGGGCGGGGAAGTCGACCGCGCTACTCCACCTGATCGGCGACGACGTGCATGCGGGTCGTGCGGTGGTGGTGATCGATCCGAAGTGGCAGCTGGTCCGCGACGTCACCGAACGGACCGTTCCAGAGCACCGGCTTGGAGATGTCGTGGTCCTCGACCCCCGCGAAGAGCAGGTGCCTGGGTTCAATCCTCTCGACATCGGCGCCGGGACAGATGGCCGCGACCCAGATGTGGTCGTGGACGGGCTGCTGGCGGTGTTCGCTGCGGTGTTCGCTGAGGGCTGGGGGCCGAGGACTCAGGACATCACCCATGCCGGGCTACTGACCTTGGCACGAGCCGGTGTCCGCCAGGGCGCCAAGGGACGTGACCCGTACACGCTGCTCGACCTCCCTCGGCTGTTCACCGACTCGAGCTTCCGGCGCACGGTCGTCGGGCACGTCACCACGGATCCGGCACTCGGGCCGTTCTGGGCAGCCTGGGAAGCCCTGTCACCACAGGCACAGTCGGCGGCGTTGGCGGCACCGTCGAACAAGTGGCGCCAGTACCTGATGCGCCCCGCCGTCAGGCGGATCCTCGGGCAACCCCGACCGGCGTTCCGGCTCCGGGACGTGTTCAAGGAGAAGAAGATCCTGCTGGTCGCACTCAACGAAGGTCTCATCGGGCCGATCACCGCGCAGCTGCTCGGTGGCCTGATCGTGGCCGAGATGTGGGCCGCGACCCTGGAACGTGCTGCTGAGCCGCATCCGGAGAAGCATCCGGCGTCAGTCTGGGTCGACGAGGTGCAGAACTACCTGCATCTGCCGACCTCGCTCGACGACGCGTTGAACGCGTCGCGGTCGATGGGTGTCTCGTGGAACTTGGCGCACCAGTTCCGGGCGCAGATGCCTGCCGGGATGCTCGCCGCTGTCGACTCCAACGCCCGCACCAAGCTGGTGTTTCGGCCCGGGGATCCGAAGGACGCGGCTGCCTACGCTCGGATGGCGCCTGAGCTGGATGCTCTGGACTTCCTCGCGCTTGGCAAGCACGAGGCCTACGCCACCGTCGTCGCCGGCGGGGAGCAACAGCAGTGGTGCTCCCTCAAGACCCTTCCACCCCCAGAGCCGACCGGGCTCGGGGACCGGATCCGCGAAGCAGCACGACAGCGCTACGGCAGCCAGCTTGTCCCAGACTCCGCGGCAGGCGGCACCGCCAACAACGCTCCGGCCGATGCTGGCGATGGCGCGAGTGGTGGAAGCGATCGACCGAGTACCGCCGAGAACGGTCCGGCGGTCGTGGGCCGCAAGCGCCGGAGGCCCGCGTCATGAGCGTCATGAATCACGTCGTGCATCAGGCGAACCACAGCATGGATCGCGGGTTGAACAACTTCCTTGTTCACCCAGGAACGTCCGCAGGGGCGAGGAATCTCGCGGAAGGCAAGCGACGGTTCGCCCGACGCTTCGCGACCCTGAACACGCTGCGTTCTGGCCGGTCACCCCGCGTCCCATCCCGTTTCCGGGATGGGACCGACCCCGCACCGCGGGGTCGACAAGCGCCGCCAACAGCTCCCACGGCAGGTCAGGGAGGGCAGGCATGACGGGGCCGAAGTTGCTGGAGCTTGCCGAGCAGCTCAGCGAACGTGACCAGAGAGTCCTGGGCAGCCTTGAGGAGTTCCGGCTGCTCGACACCCGCCAGCTCCAGCGGCTTCACTTCGCCGATCACGCCACGCCTCTCGCGGCGGCACGCGCCACGGCGAGGGCCATGCAGCGGCTGGAAGGACTCGGGCTGGTGGCGGCCCTGGAGCGGCGCATCGGTGGGGTACGCAGAGGCTCAGCCAGCTACATCTGGCAGCTCGCCGCCACCGGCGAACGCTACCTGCGCACCCTCCACCGGCACGCCGATCAGCAGAGCGGGCAGTGGGGTAGTCGAAGGCGGCGGCGCTACATGGAGCCCGGTGTCACGTTCGTCAACCACACCCTCGCTGTCAACGACGTCGCTGTCGGTCTCCTCGAAGCGAGCAGGGACGTGGCGAGCTTCGCTGTCGAAGAGCTGGTTCCTGAGCCGAGGAACTGGCGCAGCTTCCTCGGCCCCGGCGGCGAAACCCGATGGCTCAAGCCCGACCTCACGGCCGTGGCGATCATGGCTGACGAGGAGGGCGAGTACGAAGAACACGCCTTCTTGGAGATCGATCTGGGCACCGAGCACCTGCCACGGATCCAGGCCAAGTGCCGGGTCTACGCCGACTACGCCGCCACCGGCGCCTACCAGGCCGAACACGGCTTGTTCCCGGCTGTGGTGTGGCTCAGCCCCAGCCCAGCCCGTAGAGCGGCGCTATCGGCCGCTGTCGCCACCACCCCCGGCCTGGACCGGCCTGCCGAGGTCTTCCGCGTCACCAGCCCCGAGGAGTACCTGGCATCGATCCGGCAAACCCCCAGCACCGGAGCACGCACTGATGCAGGCGTTGATGCGAGCACGGGCGCAGGCACTGGCGCGGACGCGGGAGCGACCGTCGACAACCCAACGGGTGGGCAGAAAGGAGGAACACCATGAACCACGAACAGAACCAACCTGGAGGCGTCTCGCAGCGACGCTACGAGCCGCGGCACCGTGCCGAACAGCGACTCGCTGCCAACGCCACCGACCTCCATACGGAGCCGGACAGTGACCAGTACGTCCGTCACGTCATCGAGCACGCACCGAGCCCGGCAGCAGGTGCGCTCGTCGCGCAGCTGTACGAGCGCCACGGCACCGCGTTCGCCATCTACCTGGCCCTCGGCGGCGTCGACAACTACATACGGGACAACGGGGAAGGTCCACGTACAACCGACATCGCGGGACTCGAGCGCGACTTCACCGAGGCGTACTACGACTTCTTCCCCGACAAGGATGCCCTGGTCGAGGACACCATCGCCTCGTTCGACTGGGGCGCTGAAGCCAGCTGGCTGCTGCGCGGCCACCTGGAGCTCCAGCAGTTCCTGGTCTTCGACCGCGACGCCATCTACGGCTTCGCCAGTGACCACTACGAGGTCATCCGCACCGATCAGGGGCTCTACGTCTACATGCGCTGACACCCCGGCGCCCCACCAGAAGACCTGCCGGAGACACCCACGGCAGCCGGTGCATCTGATGCGAAAACTACGTCAGATGCCGACCCCCCGGCGATCCGACGTTTTCGCAGGTCAAGGGCCTGTTTCGGACTGGACTTCGGGCGCGATCGGAGCGTCACTGTCCAAGGGCGCTGCCGCCGCCCGACCCGGGCCATCCAGGGCCGGGCAGCCCACGCGACGCAGGCGCGTCGCCAACAACAAAGTAACGAAAGGAGGCATACGCCTATGAACGAACAACTACCAACCACCCGAACACCCGAGACCAACATCTCGGCAGAACAAGCAGAACGAGAACGAGGACACGAGCAGCGTCACAAGACGCTTGCCGTTCGGCTCGAAGAGGGCGTCCACGCCCAGCTGCGGTTCATCGCCCAGCTCAACGAGACCAGCATCGCCGAGGAGATCCGCACCGCCATCGAGCACCGGATCACCAACGCCCAAGACGACCCGGAGCTTCTCGCACGCGCTCACGCAGCACGCGAGGAGATCGAACGCGAAGCCGCCGCACGAGCAGCAGCCATCGCCGGGTTCATGGGAACCCAAGCCGTCGCGATCACCACCGCTACGAGCGAGACCACGCCGGCGGCGAACACCCAGGCCGCCAAGGTGGCCAAGGCGACGGGAACACCGCGTCCACGCCGCAGCACCAAGAACACCCGGACGAGCGAGTAGGAGCCCAGTAGTAGTGAACGGCGATCCCAGCGACGCCCTGACCGAGTACTTCGGTTCCACGACCGCCCACGCGACTGCGTCGGTCAAGGCACTGATCTACCTGCGGGTCTCCACCGCCAGACAGGCCACCAAGAACGGGGAAGCCGAGGGCTACTCCATCCCCGCCCAACGCGAGGCCTGCCTGCGCAAGGCCCGCGAGCTCGGGGCCGAGGCCATCGAAGAGTACGTCGACGCCGGGGCATCCGCCCGTTCCGCCGACCGGGCGAGCCTGCAACGCATGCTCGCCCGCGTCCGGGAGGGCGACATCTCCTACGTCATCGTCCACAAGCTCGACCGACTCGCCAGGTCCCGCATCGACGACGCCGAGATCGCGACCATCTTCGCCGTGGCCGGCACCACGCTGGTGTCGGCCAGCGAACAGATCGACGACTCACCGTCCGGGTCGCTGCTGCACGGCATCATGGCCACCATCGCCGAGCACTACTCCAAGAACCTCTCCCACGAGGCGAAGAAGGGGATGGCCGAGAAGGTCCGCCGCGGTGGCACCAACGGCGTCGCACCCCTCGGCTATCTCAATGTCACCCAACGGGTCAACGGCATTGAGGTCCGCACCGTCGAGATCGACCCCGAACGCGCCCCGCACGTGGTGTGGGCCTACGAGCAGTACGCCACCGGCGACTGGTCCATCTCCAGCCTGCGTGACGCGCTCGAAGAACGCGGGTTCAAGTCCCGCACCACCGCCAAGCTCGTGGGCAAGCCTCTC
Source organism: Nocardioides humi (assembly GCF_006494775.1). Classification (NCBI taxonomy): domain Bacteria; kingdom Bacillati; phylum Actinomycetota; class Actinomycetes; order Propionibacteriales; family Nocardioidaceae; genus Nocardioides; species Nocardioides humi. Next base: position 2,727,026 of record NZ_CP041146.1, read on the forward strand.
AACAGCAGCCAGGTGCATCGGCTCCTGACCAAGTCCTACTACAAGGGCATGCTGCTGTTCAAAGGCGTGCTCTACGAAGGCGCCCACCAACCACTGATCGACGAAGCCACCTGGCAGCAGGTCCAGGACATCCTTGCCAACCGGCGCATCGCCGGCGACCGGTCCTGGCGCCACCAGCACTACCTCAAAGGCAGCCTGCAATGCGCCCGCTGTGGCGGACGCATGGGCTACGGCACCGCCAAAGGCCGGGCGGGGACTACGACTACTTCTTCTGCCTCGGCCGGCACACGGGACGCACCGACTGCGACCTGCCGTACCTAGCAGTGGCCGAGGTCGAGGACGCCATCACCCGCGCCTGGAGAGCCGTCCGGTTCACCGAGAACCAGATCACCGAGTTCAGCACCCGCGCACGAGACGACCTACACCGCAGTGCCGAATCCGGAGCACGACTCCTGGCCGATCAACGACGACGCCTGGCCGAACTCGAACGCCACCGCCAGAAGCTGCTCGATGCCTACATGGCCGACGCGCTGCCCGTCGAGGTCCTCAAGGAGCGCCAGGCCCAGATCGCGGCCGAGATCACCGACGCCAAACGCCTCATCGACACCACCCAGACCACCACCGACGAAGTCAACAACCGGCTCGAACAAGTCATCGACCTACTCCGCCACGCCGAACGGCTCTACGCCAGCGTGGGCGACCAGGCCCGCCAACTCCTCAACACCGCCGTGTTCGGGCCATTCGAGGTCGACAGCCGCCCCGACGACGCCGCCACGGGCCCGGTCACGGCCCACGGGCCCCTGAACCCCCTCATCGGGGCCGTCCTCGCCACCCAAGCCCCCGACGGCGCCCACGCGGCCCTAAGCGGCGCCGAGACCGCCGGGACCGGAAGCGAAAGAACCCCCGGCGAGCTTTCGCTCACCGAGGGTTCCAACCTGATTCATTTGGCGGAGGCGGAGGGATTTGAACCCTCGATGGGGTTGTAGCCCCAAACCCGCTTAGCAGGCGGGCGCCATAGACCAGACTAGGCGACGCCTCCTCCACCGCACCGGTCGCGGACCGGCCAGCGAGGCAAGGCTACAAGGACCGCCGGGATGCGTCCCAATCGGCCCGCGGGTCAGCGGGCGGCACGCTCCAGGTGATCCCGTACGTCGCGCGCGAGGTCGTCCTTGTCGCCGGCGACCAGCTGCACCGGGATGGTCGTGCTGCGCCCGTCGCGCAGCCGCAGCACCAGGCAGTCGATCCCGGACGGCGCGGCGGCGACGGCGTCCTCCACCTCGCTCCAGCGGGCCTCGGTCGCCCCGGCCGCGCGGATCGCCCGCACCCGGTAGCCGGCGTCGGTGAGCCGGACGACGACCAGCCGGGACCGCAGCCACCAGGCCAGCGCGATCAGGCCCAGGAGGCCGGCGCCGAGGACCAGGACCAGCAGGTCGGCGTTGAGGTCGGCCGCGACCACGACCGCGGTGACGACGAGCAGGAGCACGGCGAGCAGGACCAGGTAGGCGCCGACGAACCGCGCCGTCACCGGCGGCGCGAGACGGTAGTCGGTGACCCGGTTCGGCTGGGCGCTGCTCATGGGCCGCATTGTTCAACGCCGGGTGAGGACGGGGCAAAGCGGCGGGGTGCGCCCCCACTAGACTCGGGCGGGTGCCCGGCCGGCGGATGCGTCGTACCGGGCCTGGGAGAGGTGCCGGAGTGGCCGATCGGAGCCGCCTTGAAAGCGGCCGTAGGGAGACCTACCGCGGGTTCGAATCCCGCCCTCTCCGCCAGCCGCGACGGGACCGCCTCACAACAGCGGCGCGAACCGCCCGGGCTCCGGTCGCACGGCGGCCGCCTGCTCGGCGACCCGGCTGCGCCGGCCCCGGTTGCCGGTCAGCGCGAGGTCGAGGCGGATGAGGAGCCAGCCGAGGACCAGGCCCACGACCAGCCCGTAGACCACCGACAGGGTGGCCTCCTCGACCGAGACGGCCGGGTTGGCGAGGGCGGTCGCGGTGGGCGAGGTGGCGGCGACGCCGAAGGCGCACACCCACCACCCCTGGCGGCGGCGGGCCCGCATGTGGCAGCCGTAGGCGAGGGCGGGTACGCCGAGCACGGTGGCGATCGGGCGCGGGAACGCGCCGAGGTTCTCCCGGCTCCACGACACCCAGTCCAGCAGCTGGTCGACCAGCCCGGTGGAGCCGTAGCGGCGCAGCAGCTCGGCGTAGAGCAGGGTCATGGCGAGCACGACGGCGCCGATCCCCACGATGACCAGGCCCCGGCGGCCCAGGCCGTGGAAGCCGGCGCCGAGGCGGTGGACGAGGACGCTCGCGCCGACGAAGGCGAGCCCGAGCCCGACGTACTCGAAGCGCTCCTTCTGGATCGCCGGCTCGAAGCCGACGGTCGCCATCGCGCCGACGCCGGCGACGAGCAGGCCGACGACGCACTCCCTGGCGGCGGTGGCGATGCCGGCCGCCGGGACGGTGATCATCACGCCGAGGACGGCGGCGACGGCCGAGGTGCCGACCGCGGCCCCGGTCAGCAGCAGGTCGTTGTCACTCGCGACGGCGACCAGGCCGCAGCCCAGGGCGAGCGGGGCGAACACGAGCGACCGGCCGCCGGTGCGCGCGGCGAGGCCCCAGGTGAACGTCGTGGCGACGGTGACCGCGCCGGCGGTGCCGAGCCACTCGGGGCCGACCGGCACCATCGCGCAGACCAGCGCGGCGGTGGCGAGGACGACCAGCGTGAACCACGTCACCAGCGGCGCCCGCGAGGCCCCGAACTCACCGATGCGCTGCTCGAGCGGGACACGGGAGGGGGCACGGGACACGGAGGAGCAGCCTACTCGTCGCCCGGCAGCGCGGCGGGAGGCGACCTCCGGGAACTTGTTGGCTTTCGCGTCGCCGGAGACGCGCTCGGGCAATCAGCACAGACGACGGTTTTCCAAAGAGGGGTTGACCCGACGGGCCTCCTCGAGCACCGACCGCTCCGCGACGGCCCGGACCACCTCGGGCTCGTCGGGGCTCCCCGGGCCGGCCTCGGCGAGCACCTCGCCGAAGGGGTCGACCACCAGCGAGTGCCCGCAGTAGCGCCGGGCGGGCTGGCCGGCGGCGGCGACGTACACGGTGTTCTCGATCGCGCGCGCGGTCAGCAGGGTGCGCCAGTGGTGCACCTTGCGCGAGCCGGCCACCCACGCAGCAGGTACGACGAGCACCTCGGCGCCGCGGTCGACCAGCGCCCGGGCGAGCTCGGGGAAGCGGAGGTCGTAGCAGGTCATCAGCCCGACCCGCCAGCCGTGCAGGTCGACGACGACCGGCTCGAGCGGGCCGGCGGTGAGGCGGTCGGACTCGCGGTAGCCGAAGGAGTCGTACAGGTGCACCTTCCGGTACGACGCCGTCGCCTCCCCCCGCACCAGGAGCGTGTTGTAGGGCCGCTCGGCGTCCGGCCCGCGCTCGAACATGCCGGCCACGACCGTGGTGCCCTGCGCGGCCGCGGCATCGGCGAGGGTGGCGCCGAACGGGCCGTCGAGCGGCTCGGCGTACGCGCTGATGTCGGAGCCGGCCTCCCCGAAGTCGCGGGCGAAGGCCTCGGGGAACACCACGAGGTCGGCGTCGCCGGCGTGCTCCGCGGCCAGCCGGGCGAGCGCGTCGCGATTGGCCGCGGGGTCGAGCGCCGACGCGGCCTGCACCAGGGCGAGGCGGAGCGTGGGGGTCGTCACGGTGCCAGCGTAGGCCCCGGTTTGGGAGACTTCTGGGGTGGTCATCGAGCTCGGACTGTCCGGATTCGCCGCCGTCGTGCTGGCCGGCGGCCGGGGCAGCCGGCTGGGCGGCTTCGACAAGGCCTCGATCGAGGTCGACGGCCGGACCCTGCTCGAGCACGCGCTCGACGCGGTCGTCGACGCCGGGGAGGTGGTGGTCGTCGGGCACCAGGTGCCGACCGAGCGGCCGGTGACCTTCGTCGTCGAGGAGCCCCGGTACGGCGGCCCCGCGGCGGGCCTGCTGACCGGGCGCGACGTGCTGCTGCGGACGTTCCCGACCATCGCGGTGCTCGCGGTGGACATGCCGCGGCTCACGCCCGGCACCTTCCGGCGGCTGCACGAGGCGGCGGTCGGGCACGAGGGCGCGGTGCTGGCGGACGGCGCCGGTCGCCGGCAGCTGGCGTTCGTGGTGGAGACGGCGCGGTTGGACGCCGTACGTCCGGACCACGAGGGGCAGCACGGCCTGTCGGTCCGCGCGCTGCTGGAGCCGCTCGACCTCGTCGAGGTCGCGCCGGCCGGCGGCGAGGCCCGCGACATCGACACCTGGAGCGACCTGCGCGACGTCGCCTCCGAGGGACCGTCTCTGGAGTGATCCCGGACTACCGCCAGGCCTTGTCAGAGACCGGCGGTCGTATCACTCTGGTCGGGTGAACCTCCACGACTGGATCGACGAGTTGTGCGACGCCCTGGACATCGAGGCCGAGGCTGACGAGGGCCTGCTGGGCGACCTCGCCGGGATCACGCACGAGAACGTCCACCCGGCCGCGGGTCCCGTGACCGCCTTCCTGCTGGGCTTCGCCGCCGGCGAGCAGGGCGCCGACCCCGACGCCGTCGAGCTGCTCGCCGCGAAGGCGCAGACGCTCGCGGAGTCCTGGGACCGGCCCGCGGGCGCAGTGGACGTCGAGGTCGAGGACGTCGAGGTCGACGAGCTCGCCGCCGCGGAGTACGACGACGAGGACTCCCTGGTCTGATCCCCGCGCCCCATGCGTATTCGTCGCGGAACGCCCTAATTCGGGACGAGAACGCATGGGGCGCGCGGACCGGCCAGACTAGGGGCATGCGCGCCGTCACCCAGACCGCCCCCGGCGGGCCCGAGACCCTCGTCGTCACCGAGCTGCCCGACCCAGCCCCCGGGCCGGGCGAGATCCTCCTGGACGTCGCCGCCACGGCCGTGAACCGGGCCGACCTGCTGCAGCGCCAGGGCTACTACCCGCCGCCGCCCGGCGCGTCGGACGTGATCGGCCTGGAGTGCAGCGGCACGGTCGCGGCGCTCGGCGAGGGCGTCGACGGCTGGGCGGTGGGCGACGAGGTGTGCGCGCTGCTGGCCGGTGGCGGCTACGCGAGCCGGGTCGTCGTACCGGCGGGGCAGGTGATGCCGGTCCCCGACGGCGTCGACCTGGTCACCGCCGCGGCGCTGCCCGAGGTGGCGTGCACGGTGTGGTCGAACGTGTTCATGGTCGCCGGGCTGCGTCCCGGCGACGCCTTCCTGGTGCACGGCGGGGGCGGCGGCATCGGCACCTTCGCGATCCAGCTCGCCGCCGCGTCCGGCGCGCGGGTCTTCACGACCGCGGGTAGCGAGGAGAAGCTCGCCCGCTGCCGCGAGCTCGGCGCCGAGGTCGCCATCAACTACCGCGACGAGGACTTCGTCGAGGTCGTGCGTACGGCGACCGGCGGCGCGGGCGCGGACGTCGTCCTCGACAACATGGGGGCCAAGTACCTCAGTCGCAACGTCGACGTGCTCGCCGACGAGGGCAAGCTCGTCATCATCGGCATGCAGGGCGGGGCGAAGGCGGAGCTGAACATCGGCCAGCTGCTGTCCAAGCGCGGCGCGGTGATCGCCACCGCCCTCCGCTCCCGGCCGGTCGAGGGCAAGGCCCGGATCTGCGCGTCGGTCGTCGAGAACGTGTGGCCGCTCGTGGCCGACGGCACGATCCGGCCGGTCGTGTCCGCCGTCCTGTCCCTGGACGACGTCGCCGACGCCCACCGGATGATCGAGTCGGGCGAGGCGGTCGGCAAGGTGCTGCTGACCCCCGAACGGTAGGTTGGGGCGCATGACCGAGAACGCCTCCGGGAGCGAAGAGCAGATCGTCGTGGTCGGGCCCGACGGGCAGCCGATCGGCACCGTGCCGGCCTCGGCCGTCGAGCAGGCCGGGTCCGCCGACCACGGCGACGACGACGGGGAGCGGGCGCTGACCGACCTGGTCGAGCAGCCGGCCAAGGTCATGCGCATCGGCAGCATGATCCGCCAGCTCCTCGAGGAGGTGAAGGCGGCGCCCCTCGACGAGGCCAGCCGCAGCCGCCTCGCGGCCATCCACCGCTCCTCGATCGCCGAGCTCGAGCAGGGCCTGGCCCCCGAGCTCGTGGAGGAGCTGGAGCGGCTGTCGCTGCCGTTCACGGAGGACTCCACCCCCTCGGAGTCGGAGCTGCGGATCGCGCAGGCCCAGCTGGTCGGCTGGCTGGAGGGGCTGTTCCACGGCATCCAGACCGCGATCTACGCCCAGCAGATGGCCGCCCGCGCCCAGTTCGAGCAGATCCGCCGCGCGCTGCCGCCCGGCATGAGCCTCGGCGGGCCCGGCACCCCGGGCGGGCCCGGCGCCCCCGGCGCCCCGCAGGCCACGGCCGAGCAGGAGGGCGGCGAGCAGTCGTCCTCCGGCGGCATGTACCTGTAACGCCGGCCGGAGCTCAGCGACGTCGGCCGAGCCGCGAGACCAGCAGCAGGCCGAGGAGGCCGATCAGGCTGATCGCGGCGCCCGACGCGAGCACCCGTCCGATCTGCGGCGGGTCGCCCAGCGGGTCGGCGGGCTCGTGGAAGCGCACCGGCTCAGGGGTCGGGGTCGGCGCGGGCGGCGGCTCGACGGAGGCGAGGAACTGCTCCAGCGAGTCCGCGATCTTCGGCGTGAGGCCCTTCGGCAGCAGCACCGTCCCGCCGCAGGCGTCGGCGACGATGCCGTCGACGGTGTCCTCGGTGAAGAAGACGTACGACGACCCCTGCTGCACGCCCGGCTGGGCGCCGACCGGCCAGTCGATGGTCACCGCGGCCTGCTGGCCCTTGGCGATGTCGCCCAGGTAGGACCGCTCCACCGTCACGCCGTACCCGACCCGGCCGGAGCCGCTCACCGGCGCGGCCGCGTCGACCCGGGCCACGAACACGTCGTCGGACGCCGCGGCCCGCTGGTCGACCGCCACCTCGTCGGTGAGGTCGAGGCCGGCGCAGTCGGCGGGCAGGCCGCTCGCCGTGCCGGCGGCGGCACCGGGGAGGGCGAGCAGCGCGGACGCCGCCAGCAGGGCGGCGGGAAGCAGGCGTCTCACCCGTCCATCCCACCAGATCCGGCGACGGGGAACCAGCGGCCGATCTCGACCGCGGCGCCGTCGACGTCGACGGAGTCGGTGACCGCGTCGGCGACCGCCTTCACCTCGTCGACGGCCTGGCCCATGGCCACGCCCCGGCCGGCCCACTGCAGCATCTCGATGTCGTTGCGGCCGTCGCCGATGGCGAGCACGTCGGCGCGGTCGACGCCGAGCTGCTGGGCGACGTACTCCAGGCCGGACGCCTTGGAGACGCCGACGGGCGCGAGGTCGAGCCAGGCGGTCCAGCCGACGACGTAGTCGGTGCCGTGGAGGCCGAGGTTGGCGGCGAGCTGCACGAAGTCCTCCGCGGTGGCCTTCGGGTCGCGGATGATCACGCGGCTGACCGGCTCGGCGACCATGTCCTCGACCGCGGCCACGATCGTCGTACCGCCGAGCTCGCCGTCGGGGAACGGGCCGGACACGCGGTAGCCGATCCCCCGCTCCTCGACCGCGACCAGCGCGTCCGGGTGCTGCTCGAGGACGGCCGCGACGGCCGGGCGAGCGTCGAAGGTGACCTCGTGGACGACCTCGGCGGGCGGGTACCGCAGCACGACCGCGCCGTTGGCGGCGACGATCCACAGCTGCTCGCCGTGGCCGTGGAGGTCGAGCATGTCGGCGACCACGGTCATGTTGTGGGGCGCGCGGCCGGAGGCGAGGACGACGTGCGCACCGGAGTCGAGGACCCGCTGGACGGCGTCGTGGACGGCCGGGGTGACCTCCTCGTGGCTCATGCCGAGGCCGGCGACCCACTTGAGCAGGGTGCCGTCGATGTCGAGCGCGACGAGGCGGGGCTGCCAGTCGCTCGCCGGAGCGATCATCGGAGCGCTCATCGGGTGACGGGCTCCAGGACCTCGAGCCCGCCCAGGAAGGGCCGCAGCGCCTTCGGGACCCGGACCGAGCCGTCGGCCTGCTGATGGGTCTCGAGGACGGCGACGATCGCGCGGGTGATCGCGGTGAGGGTGCCGTTGAGCGTGGCGACCGGGCCGGTCCGGTCGCCGTACCGGCCGCGGGTGTCGAGGCGGCGGGTCTGGAAGTCGGTGCAGTTGGAGGTCGAGGTGAGCTCGCGGTACTTGCCCTGGGTCGGGATCCACGCCTCGCAGTCGAACTTGCGGATCGCGCTCGACCCGAGGTCGCCGGCGGCGATGTCGACGATGCGGTAGGCGAGCTCGAGCTTGTCGAGGAACTCCCTCTCCCACGCGAGCAGCCGCTGGTGCTCGGCGGCGGCGTCCTCAAGGGTGGCGTAGACGAACATCTCGACCTTGTCGAACCAGTGGACCCGGATGATCCCCTTGGTGTCCTTGCCGTGCGAGCCGGCCTCCTTGCGGAAGCAGGGGCTGAAGCTGGCGTACCTCCTCGGGAGCGTCGTACCGTCGAGGATCTCCTTGGAGTGGTACGCCGCCATCGGCACCTCGGACGTGCCGACGAGGTACATCTCCTCGCCCTCGATCCGGTAGATGTCCTCGCCGCCGCCCTGGTCGAGGTAGCCAGTGCCCTCCATCGCCTCCCTTCTGACGAGGGAGGGGCGATCACCTGGGTGAAGCCGGCGTCGCGGGCCTGCTCCATGGCGAGGTTGACCAGCGCCAGCTCGAGCTGGGCGCCGACGCCGGTGAGGAAGTAGAACCGGCTGCCGCTGACCTTGGCGCCTCTCTCCAGGTCGATGGCGCCGAGGATGCGGCCGAGCTCGATGTGGTCGCGCGGCTCGAAGCCCTCTTTCGCGAAGTCTCTGGGGTGCCCACGGTCTCCAGGACCACGAAGTCGTCCTCGCCGCCGGTCGGGGTCTCGTCGGCGACGACATTGGGGATCGCCTTGAGGGCGTCGGTCCAGGCCTCGTCGGCGCTTGTCTGTGCTGCTTCGAGATCCTTGACCTCGGCGGCGAGCTGCTTGACCTGCGCGAGCAGCGCCTGCTTCTCCTCGCCCTGCGCCTGGGCGACCTGCTTGCCGAAGCTCTTCTGGGCGGCGCGCTTCTCCTCGAAGGCGGCGATCGCCGTACGACGGGCCGCGTCGGCCTCCAGCGCACGGTCGACCACGTCCGGGGACGCGCCCCGCTTCGCCTGCGAGGCACGGACGCGGTCGGGCTCGTCGCGGAGGATGCGCGGGTCGATCATGCCGCTCAGGCTATCCGCCGGGTCCGCGTCGCCGCGCCCCGGTTTGGGTCTGGCGGTGCTGCAGGAATCGCCGCTTCAGTGGCGAAACTGTCACTTCTTGCCCGTTGCAACGGGCAAGAAGTGCAGGAAGCACCTCTTAAGCGGTGATTCCTGCATCCTCAGAACAGCGCGATCGGGTCCGGAGCGGGGAAGAGCGCGTCCAGCTCGGCGAGGTCGTCGGGGGTGGGGACCCAGGCGTCGGCGGCGGCGTTGGCGGCGACCTGCTCGGGCGAGGTGGCGCCGGCGATGACGGAGGCGACGGGCGACTGGGCGAGCAGCCAGCCGATGGCCACGGTGACCTCGGAGACCCCGCGCGCGGCGGCGAACGCCGAGTAGGCCTTGAGCGTCGGCGAGACGGCATCCTCCAGCAGGTGCTGGCGGGTGCGCGAGAGCCGCGACCCGGAGGGGGCGGAGCCGGAGGAGTACTTGCCGGTGAGCAGGCCGTTGGCGAGCGGGAAGTACGGCAGCACGCCGATCTCGAACGCGCGGCAGGCCGGGAGGACCTCGAGCTCGGCGCGGCGGTCGGTGAGGTTGTAGTGGTTCTGCGCGGAGACGAACCTCTCGACGCCGAGCTCGCGGGCGACGTACTCGGCCTGCGCGATCTGCCACCCGGCCCGGTTGGAGTGCCCGAGGTAGCGCACCTTCCCAGACCGGACGAGGTCGTCGAGGGCCGACAGGGTCTCCTCGATCGGGTGCGCGGGTCGGGGGTGTGGAACTGGTAGAGGTCGATCCAGTCGGTGCCGAGCCGCCGCAGCGAGGCCTCGACGGCGGTGCGGAGGTAGCGCCGGGAGCCGCGGGCGCCGAAGTCCGGGCCGTTGTGGCCGCGCATGTCCATGCCGAACTTGGTCGCCACCACCACCTCGGAGCGGCGCGAGCCCAGCGCCGCCCCGAGCCGCTCCTCGGCGAGGCCGGGTGTGGCGCCGTAGGTGTCGGCGACGTCGAAGAAGGTGATCCCGGCGTCCAGCGCGGCGCCGACGACCCGGTCGCTGCCCTCCTGCGACTCGGTGGCGGCGCCCGGGCGGCCGAGGTTGTTGCAGCCGAGGCCCACGCGGGAGACGACGAGGCCGGAGCGGCCGAGGGTCGCCGAGGAAGGCGGGGAGGAGGGCTCAGAGGAGGGCTCAGAGGAGGGCTCAGAGGAGGGCTCGGATGAGGGGGAGGTCATGACCCCGACGGTAGCCGGGGCGCGTGGCGCGTCGGTGTCGGTGCCCGGCCGTAGGTTCGGGACCACCCGACGAACAGGAGCGATCCCATGTACGCACCCGCCCTCGACGACGAGATCACCAGCCTGACCCGCTACATCGACCAGCAGCTCGACGCGATCCGGGCCGCGGCGTACGGCCTGACCGAGGAGCAGGCCCGGGCCACGCCGTGTCGCAGCGAGCTGTCGATCGGCGGCCTGCTCAAGCACACCCTCCACGGGATGCGAGGGGCGCTGGGGCGCCTGCGCGGCGAGGCGGCGGCGCACGACACCAGCGAGGCCGGCGTGGCGGACTACCTGGCGCAGTTCCGGCTCGCCGAGGACGAGACGACGGTCGAGGTCCTCGCCGCCTGGGATGCGGCCCGCGCCAACCTGCTCGCCGCGCTGGCCGACGCCGATCCCGGCGCCGAGGTGCTGGCGCCGGCCGAGCCCTGGCACGGCCGGTTCGAGCCGCAGCCGATCCACCTGCGCTTCTACCTGCTGCACCAGGTGGAGGAGTTCGCCCGCCACGCGGGCCACGCCGACATCATCCGCGAGCAGCTCGACGGGGTCGCCGTCCCGGCGCTGGTGCTCACCGTCGAGGGCGCTCCGGCCAACCCGTTCTTCACGCCGTACGAGCCGGCGCCGGGGACGATCGGCGCCTGAGACGCTCCGCGCTCGCCGCGCCGCCGCTGCGCGGTCCCGACAGCGGTTGACCTATCCTCCGGGAGTGCTCGACCGACCCCGGCGGACCCCGCTCCTGGCCTCGTTGATCCTGCTCGCGCTGTTCGCGGGCGTGGCCGGCGCCGTCTCCGCCGGGTGGTCGTGGCTGCTGGACCTCGACGCCCACGGCGAGTCCGCCCGCGAGTGGGCCGCCGGCCAGGCCTGGCTGGAGCATCCGCTGCGCGCGATCGAGATCGCCTTCGGCACCCCCGCGATGACCGGGATCACCGTCGTGCTGGCCGTCGTGCTGCTCGTACGGGGCCACCGCCGCGCCGGGATCCTGGTCGCGGCGGTGATGGCGGCGACCGCGCTGCTCACCTACGGCACCAAGGTGCTGGTCGGGCGCGGCCGGCCGATCTGGCAGGACCCGGAGTACTTCCTGCACTCCAACGCCTTCCCCTCCGGCCACACCTCCGCCGCGGCCGCGATGAGCGGTCTGGTGGTGCTGCTCGCCGTCATGCTGGTACGACGACCGGCGATCCGCCGGCTCCTCTCGACGCTCGCGGTGCTGATGTGGGCCCTCGTCGCCGCGGACCGGATCCTGCTCGGCCGCCACTTCCCCAGCGACGTCGTGGGCGGCACCCTGCTGGGCGTCGGCGTGCTGCTGCTCGGGGTGGCGCTCTACAACCCGCTGCCGCGCAGCCACGCGCTGAAGGCCGAGCCGCTGCCCGAGCCGTTCCCGTCGGCGCGCAACCTGGCCGTCGTACTGAACCCGATCAAGGTGGAGTCCGTCGAGCAGTTCCAGGCGCTGGTGACCCAGCTGGCGGCGGAGTCCGGCTGGCACGAGCCGCGCTGGTATCTCACCACCGTCGAGGACTCCGGCACCGGCCAGGCCGAGCAGGCCGCCGTCGACGGCGCCGACCTGGTCATCGTGTGCGGCGGCGACGGCACCGTGCGCGAGGTGTGCGCGGAGCTGGCCGGGACCGGCATCCCGGTGGGCGTCGTACCCGCGGGCACCGGCAACCTGCTGGCCCGCAACCTGGAGATCCCGCTGTTCATCCGGGCCGCGATCGACATCGCGCTCACCGGCCAGGACCGGGCCATCGACATGGTCGAGGTCGACGGCGACGGGATCGAGCCCACGCACTTCATGGTCATGGCCGGGATGGGCTTCGACGCCGCGATCATGGAGGGCGTCAACGAGGAGCTCAAGAAGAAGGTCGGCTGGCTGGCCTACGTGCTCGCCGCCCTCAAGGGGCTGATGTTCCCGGCGATGAGGCTGGAGGTCTCCGTCGACGACAGCCCGTTCACCAAGCACCGCGCCCGCACCTGCGTCATCGGCAACGTCGGCAGCCTGCAGGGCGGCATGAACCTGCTCCCCGACGCCACCATCGACGACGGCCAGCTCGACGTGGTGCTGCTGTACCCGCGCCGGTTCCTGAGCTGGATCCCGCTGGTGCTGCGCGTCGTGACCCGGCGCGAGCGCAACGCCGGCGAGTCGGTGGCCCGGATGACCGGCCGGAAGGTCGTCGTACGCGCGTCGGGCGAGGTGCCGCGCCAGCTCGACGGCGACACGATCGGGCTCGGCTCGGAGCTGCGGATGGAGTGCATCCACGGCCGGGTGCTGGTGCGGGTGCCGCGGACGGTGTAGGCACCGCGCCCCATGCGTATTTGTCGCTGAATGCCGTGATCGACGACGAATACGCATGGGGCGCGGTTCAGGAGCGGGCGAGGCGGGCGTGGGCGACCGCCTCGGACTCCTCGGGCGACAGCTCCTGGTCGCTGCTCCAGCCGGCGACCGACTTGGCGTAGGTGCGCGCCTCGTTGCGGCCGCGGATCGAGGTGAGCACGACGCCGTCGCCGGCGTCGTCGAGCAGGGCGAGCGACCAGGACAGGAGGCCGCCCATCTCGTCGAAGGCGTCGTACCGGACGACGGCGAGATGGCGCAGGGCGCCGGCAGCCTCGGCGCGGAGCGCGGCGACCTCGCGGCGCAGGCCGGCGGCGTCCGCGGGGAGGTCGTCGGCGGTCGCGCCCGGCGCCGGGCGGCCGCTCCGCAGGGCGAGGCCGAGGGCGGCGAGGGCCACGAGGAGGGCGAGGATCGCGAGCGCTACGGCCATGCCCGCAACGCTAGATGATCGCCGACAGGCCGACGGCCCGGCGCGCTCGCACGCGCCGGGCCGGGCCGATCCGTCGGGAGGGTGCTGCGGATCAGCCGAGGTCCTGCGACTTCGCCAGGTCGTCGGCGAGCTCGTCGAGGATCTTGGTGTAGGACTGGTACGAGTACGGCGCGCCGGCGTACCAGGTGTAGACCTGGCCGGCCTGGACGGCGGGCAGGTTGGCCCAGGTGTCGATCGTCTCGAGCTTCTTCTTGACGTCCTCGGTGTTGCGGCCGTCGAGCAGGATCACGTCGGCGTCGGCGAACTCGCTGGCCTTCTCCCAGCTGAGCTGGGTGAAGACGTTGCCGGTGTCGGGGTCGGGTGCCTCGATGAGGTCCACGCCGGCCTGCTCGAAGGTCTGGGTCTCCGGGAGGTCGGTGGGGTTGACGATGTAGAGGGAGTCCTCGGCCGCGGAGGCGATGAGCACCTTGAGGTCGCCGGCGCTCTCGCCGACCTTCTTCAGGCCCTCCTGGTAGGTCTCCTTCGCCGCGTTGAGCTCCTCGTTGCACGTGGTGTCGGCGCCGAGCTTGGCGGCGAGGTCGGTGAACAGGCCGATGGCCTCGTCGATGTCCTTGGGCTGGCCGTTGACGCCGATGATCGGGGCCAGCTTCTCGATCTGCTTCTCCTGCTTGCTCGGGACGTACCAGAGCACGCCGCCGAAGGAGTAGTCGATCAGCAGGTCGGGCTGCAGCTTGGCGTAGGCGTCGACGTCGAACTCGCCGTACGTGCTGCCGATCTTCTCCACCTTGGACAGGTCGACGTTGCCGCGCTGGAAGACCGAGCCGGGGTCGTCGCCGAGCTCGCCGTACACGCCGTCGACCTGGTAGCCGGCGTCCCACAGGCCCGCCGCGACGCTGCTCTGGGCGACGACATTGGTGGGCACCGTGTCCAGCGTGACGGTCTTGTCGCGCGCGTCGGTGTACTCGAAGGTGCCGGCGGGCTCGGGCGCCTGGCACTCCCCACCTCGTCCTTCTTGGCGTCGGCCGTGTTGGTGTCGCCCTCGCCGCAGGCGGTGAGGGTGGCGATCAGGGCGACCGCGGTCGCGGCCGCGAGGGGCATGCGCCGGGTGGCGAGCCGTCGGTTCATCGGATTTCCTCCTGTTGTCCGGTCGACGGGGATGTCGACGCATCACCGGCGCGCGTGCTGCCGAGCCGGAGCTTCCTGGGGATGACGAGCGGGGTGCCCGTCTCGGGGTCGGTGGTGACCACGCAGGGGAGGCCGTAGACCTCCTCGACGAGGTCGGCGGTGACGATCTCCGCGGGAGGTCCCTCGGCGACGACCGAGCCGTCCTTCATCGCGATCAGGTGCGAGGCGTAGCGGCAGGCGAGGTTGAGGTCGTGCAGCACCGCGACCAGCGTGTAGCCGCGCTCGCTCGTGAGCTCCTCGCACAGGTCGAGGACCTCGACCTGGTGGGCGATGTCGAGGTACGTCGTGGGCTCGTCCAGGAGCAGGATCTCGGTCCGCTGGGCCAGCGCCATCGCCAGCCAGACCCGCTGCCGCTGGCCGCCGGAGAGCTCGTCGACCAGCCGCCCGGCGAGGTCGGTGGTGTGGGTGACGGCGAGCGCCTCCCGGACGGCGTCCTCGTCCTCGCGGCTCCACTGCCGGAGCATGCTCTGGTGCGGGTAGCGGCCGCGCGAGACCAGGTCGACCACGGTGATGCCGTCCGGTGCCACCTGCGCCTGGGGCAGCAGGCCGAGGCGGCGGGCCACCTCCTTGGAGTGGTAGCCGGCGATGGATCGCCCGTCGAGGTGGACGACGCCGTGGGCCGGCTTGAGGAGGCGGGCCAGGCCGCGCAGCAGCGTCGACTTCCCGCAGCCGTTGGCGCCGACGATGACGGTGAAGGAGCCGTCGGGGATGACGACGGTGAGGTCCTCGCTGATGATCCGGCGGTCGTAGCCGAGGGTCACCCCCTCGGTCCAGAGCCGCTGCTCGTGAGTGCTCATGCACGTCCCTTTCGCCATTCGCGGGTCAGCAGCCACGCGAGGAAGATGCCGCCGAGGAAGCCGGTGACGACCCCGACCGGCACCTGGCGGGGCTGGAACAGCTCGCGGGCGGCGTGGTCGGACAGCACCAGCAGCAGCGACCCGGTCAGCGCGGAGGCGAGCAGGTTGGGTCCGCTCGCCCCGGTGAGCCGGCGCGCGATCTGCGGCGCGGTGAGCGCGACGAACACGATCGGTCCCGCAGCCGCCACGGCGAGGCTGCTCAGCAGGACGCCGACGACGATCGCCGCCAGGCGCACCCGCCCGGTCCGCTGCCCGAGGCCGGCGGCGCTCTCGTCGGAGAGCTCGGAGAGCAGCAGCGCACGGGAGAGGCCCAGGGCGGCCGCGCCCAGGACGGCGATGCCGAGCGCCAGCCACTTCAGCTCGTCCCACCCCGCGCCGGCGAGGGTGCCGACCAGCCAGCCACCAGCGGACTGGGCGTCGTAGATGTTGGCCTTGACGATCAGCATCGAGTTGACCGAGAGCAGCAGCATGCCGGTGCCGACGCCGATGAGGACCAGCCGCAGCCCGTCGACGCCGTTGGTCAGGGCGAGGCAGTAGACGACGATCGCGGTCGCCACCCCGCCGGTGACGGCGCCGACCGAGGCCCCGCGAAGCCGGTGCCGAGGACCAGCAGCGCGATCAGGCCGCCGGTCGAGGCGCCGGTCTCGAAGCCGATCACGTCCGGGCTGCCGAGCGGGTTGCGCGAGACGGTCTGGAAGATCGAGCCGGACAGCCCGAGCGCGGCGCCGACGACCACGGCGCCGACCACCCGCGGCAGCCGGGAGTCGAAGACGAGGTACTGCTCGAGCGTGTTGCCGTCGCCGTGGATCGTCACCCACAGCCGCGACATGGACATCTGGACCTCGCCGACGAGCACCGCCGCGACGCCGGCGACGAGCGCGAGCACGACGAGGGTGAGGCAGACGAGCAGGTAGCGCGGGGTGACCACGACCGACACCCCGCGCGCCCGATAGGCACGCAGCGGCAGCGGGCGGGGCCCGCCTGGGCGGTCATAGGTGGGCCAGCCGACGACGGCGGACCAGGGCGATGAAGACCGGGGCCCCGAGGAAGGCGGTCATGATCCCGGCCTCCACCTCGTCGCGGGTGACGACGCGACCGACGGTGTCGGCGAGGAGCAGCAGGATCGCGGAGTAGAGCATCGACAGCGGTACGACCCACCGCTGGTCCGGCCCCACGACGAACCGTGCGATGTGGGGGACGACGAGCCCGAGGAACACGATCGGCCCGGCGATGGCGGTGGCCGTCCCGCAGAGCAGGGTGATCGCGGCGGCGGTGACCAGCCGCAGCCGCCCGATGTTGACGCCGAGCGCGCGGCCGGAGTCCTCGCCGAGCGCCATCGCGTTGAGGGCGGGGTGATGACCAGCGCGGCGACCAGCCCGAGGGCGAGGAAGGGCAGCGCGTCGACCAGGACGGAGAGGTCCTGCCCGACCAGGGAGCCGACCAGCCAGAAGCGCATCTTGTCGAACGCCGGCTGGCTGGAGAGCGCGATCCCGTTGACGTACGCCGCCAGCACGGCGCTGAGCGCGGCGCCCGCGAGCGCCAGGCGCAGGGGCGTCGTCGACGACCGGCCGCCCGAGCCGAGGACGTACACGGCGAGCGACGCCGCGGCGGCCCCGGCGAAGGCGAACCAGATCTGCACGTGCGGGCTCTCCACGTGGAGGACCGCGATGCCGGTGACGATCGCGGCCGCCGCCCCGGCGTTGACGCCGAGCAGGCCGGGGTCGGCCAGCGGGTTGCGGGCGAGCGCCTGCATCAGCGCGCCGGCGGCGCCGAGGGCGAGCCCGACGGCCACCCCGATGATCGTGCGGTCCATCCGCAGGCCGCGGACGATGTCGCGGGCGCCGGAGCTCTCGTCGCTCCACAGCGCCCGCAGCACGGTGCCCGGGCTGAGCGCCTGGTTGCCGATCATCAGGCTGACCAGGCAGGCGACCGCGACGCCGGCGAGGGCGACCACCGTCGCGGTGAGGCGACGGGACAGCCCGACCCGCACATCGGGCGGGCCGGGGTCGGTGAGGGCGGCGGTCACGAGGGGCCACCCTAAGGGAAGGCTTCCCTTAGTGTCTCGTCCCGTCCGGATCCGGGACGCCGGGCCGCCGCGCCCACGCCCTACCCTTGGCCCATGGCCCGCATCGCGTACCAGGGGAACCCGGCGCCAACTCGCACATCGTGTGCAAGCAGCACTACCCGGAGGCGGAGGCCGTGGCGTGCGCCTCGTTCGAGGACGTCTTCGCCGCCGTCGCCAGCGGCGACTGCGACCTGGCGCTGCTCCCGATCGACAACTCGATCGCCGGCCGGGTGGCCGACATCCACCACTTCCTCCCCGACTCGGGGCTGCACATCGTCGCCGAGCACTTCCTGCGCATCCAGTTCCACCTGATGGTGATGCCGGGGGCGTCCGCCGACACGATCCGCACCGTGCACAGCCACGTCCACGCGCTCGGCCAGTGCCGCAAGGTCATCCGCGAGCTGGGGCTCACGCCGGTCATCTCCGGCGACACCGCGGGCGCCGCCCGCGAGATCGCCGAGGCGGCCGACCCGACCCAGGCCGCCATCGCGCCGCCGCTCGCCGCCGAGATCTACGGGCTGGAGATCCTGCGCGAGGACGTCGAGGACGAGGACCACAACACCACGCGGTTCGTCGTCCTCTCACCGGACTTCGTGGCCGCCCCCCAGGGCAACGGCCCGGTCGTCACCAGCTTCGTCTTCAACGTGCGCAACCTGCCCGCCGCGCTCTACAAGGCGCTCGGCGGGTTCGCGACCAACGGCATCAACATGACCAAGCTGGAGAGCTACATGGTCGGCGGGGAGTTCGCCGCGACCCAGTTCCTCGCCGAGGTCGACGGGCACCCCGACGACCCCGGCCTCAAGCGGGCGCTGGAGGAGCTGACCTTCTTCACCACCGACATCAAGGTGCTCGGCGTCTACCCCGCGGACCCGTTCCGCGGCTGAGGGCACCCACCATGGCACCCACCATGTCGCAGTCTCGGGAGTACGGCGCCGACAGCGAGGTCGGCCGGCTGCGGACGGTGATCCTGCACCGGCCCGGCCCCGAGCTCGAGCGGCTCACGCCGGGCAACAACGACCGGCTGCTGTTCGACGGCATCCCGTGGGTCGCCCGCGCGCAGGAGGAGCACGACGCCTTCGCGGAGGTGCTGCGGGGCGGGGCGTCGAGGTGCTGCACCTGATCGACCTGCTGGCCGAGACCCTCGCCGATCCGGACGCCCGCGACCACGTGATCGAGACGACCACCGACGGCTCCGCGGGCCCGGCACTCGGCGACGCCGTACGCGACCACCTGCGCGGTGTCCTCGGCGAGGCGGCGCCCGAGGAGCTGACCCGGCTGCTGGTCGCCGGCATCCGCAACGACGAGCTGCGCGGCGGGCGGGCGGTGCACAGCCTGGTCACCTCGCTCCTCCCGCCGCAGGCCTTCCTCGTCGACCCGCTCCCCAACCTGCTCTTCACCCGCGACTCCTCGGTGTGGCTGCCCGATCGCGTGCTGGTCACCACGCTGGCGATGCGCGCCCGGCGGCGGGAGTCCCAGCTCACCGGCCTCGTCTACCGCTTCCACCCCCGCTTCGCCGGCGGCCGCCGGATCGAGGGCCACGCCCACGAGCACGTCGAGGGCGGCGACGTCCTGCTCCTCGCCCCCGGGGTCGTCGCGCTCGGCGTCGGGGAGCGGACCACGCCCGCCGGCGCCGAGCGGCTCGCCCGGCAGCTCCTGACGGCCGGGCTCGCGACGACCGTCCTGGCAGTGCCGATCGCCCAGGAGCGGGCGACGATGCACCTCGACACCGTCTGCACGATGGTCGACGTCGACCGGGTCGTGATGTACCCGGGCGTCGCGGACACCCTGACGGCGTACGCCGTGACGGCGCGCGAGCCGGGCTCGCCGGAGCTCGTCGTCGCCCCGCCCGAGCCGTTCCTGGCCGCCGCGGCGAAGGCGATGGGGATCGAGCGGCTGCACCGCATCGACACCGGCCTGGACCCGGTGACCGCCGAGCGCGAGCAGTGGGACGACGGCAACAACACGCTCGCGCTGGAGCCCGGCGTGGCGGTGGCGTACGAGCGCAACGACGCCACGAACGCACGGCTCGAGGAGGCCGGCATCGAGGTGCTGCGCATCGCCGGCTCCGAGCTCGGGTCCGGTCGCGGCGGGCCCCGGTGCCTGAGCTGCCCCGTGCTC
The DNA here is from genome assembly GCF_006494775.1 of Nocardioides humi. NCBI lineage: Bacteria > Bacillati > Actinomycetota > Actinomycetes > Propionibacteriales > Nocardioidaceae > Nocardioides > Nocardioides humi. Next base: position 2,746,433 of record NZ_CP041146.1, read on the forward strand.
CGCGACCCGCTCGGCGCCGCCGGATAACCCGGCTATCCCTGACACGTTGTGACAGGTGTCTCCCGCTTCGGCTCCGCGCCTACTAGGGTCGGCGACGAAGGTCGGGGAGAGAGAAGGTGAGCCGGGCGGCCTGCGCCGGGCACAGCGAAAGGGTCAGCATGGCAACGTTCTTCGAGCACTTCTCGCCTCAGGAGATCGCGCGGATCAGCGCGACGGGGCGGCGGGTGAAGCTCCCCGAGGGCTGGTCGCCGATCTGGGAGGACACCCCCGCCGACAAGGCGTACATCATCCTCGCCGGCAACGTCTCGGTCCGGCGCGACGGCGCCGAGATCGCGCAGCTCGGTCCCGGCGACATCGTCGGCGAGGCCGCGATCGTCGGCCACAAGCTGCGCAACGCCACCATCGTCGCGCTCACGCCGCTCGACACGATCCACCTCACCGACGAGACCCTGCGCGAACTGGACGCCGAGTGGCCGGCGTTCCACGACGCGCTCGTCGAGGTCGCGCAGTCGCGCCTCGGCGACCCGGCCTGAGCCCGGGCCCGCACCGTCGTGACCGCTGCCGACGACCCTGCCGGTGACGGCGGGGTCGTCGACGCGCTCGAGGAGCACCTGCTCGGCGAGGCGCCGTGGCTCACCCAGCAGGAGGTGGCCGAGCGCGCCGGCGTACCCCTGGAGACCGCCGACGAGCTGTGGCACCTGCTCGGCTTCGCCCACGTCCCCGACGACGAGGCGGCCTTCACCAGCGCCGACGTCCGCGCGCTGCAGCTCACCAGCGACCTGATCCGGCTCGGCATCCTCAGCCAGGAGCGGCAGGACGGCCTGGTCCGCACCTGGGGCCGCAGCTTCGCGCGGCTCGCCGACTGGCAGGTCGCGCTCCTCGCGTCCGTCGCCGCCGAGGCCGGCGCCGACCTGACGGAGGGGCTGCTCGCGATCTCCGACGAGACCCTGCCGCGGGTCGAGGAGCTGCAGAGCTACGTCTGGCGCCGCCACCTGCTCAGCGCCGGCGCGCGCCTCCTCGCCGAGCGCTCCTCCGGCCCGACCGCGACGCTCGCCGTCTGCTTCGTCGACATCGTCGGCTACACCTCCCGCTCGCGCACCCTCACCGACCGCGAGCTGGTGACCTGGCTGGAGTCCTTCGAGTCCGCCGTGCTCGGCCTCACCGTCGACCGCGGCGGCCGGATCATCAAGAACATCGGCGACGAGCTGCTCATCGTCGCCGACTCCCCCGAGGCGATGGCCGACATCGCCCTCGAGCTCACCCGCCGCGGCGCCGACCCCGACGACCCGTTCCCGGCCGTCCGCGCCGGCATCGCGTACGGCGAGGTGGTCACCCGCCTGGGCGACGTGTTCGGTCCCGTCGTCAACATCGCCGCCCGGCTCACCTCCGTCGCCCGGCCCAGCTCGGTGCTCGTCGACCTCGGCACCTACGAGGCGCTCACCGGCCGCACCGTGGAGCACGACGACGACGAGACCCGCGGGGCGTCGTACCGGTTCCGGAGGCTGCGACGGGTCTCGGTGAAGGGGTACTCACGGCTCAAGGTCTGGGCCCTCCAACCCTCCTGACTCCCCGAGGAGGTTCGAGCGGACGAGGTGGCCCCTCCATCTCGGTAGGCTCGGGCCGATGTCGATGGGCGCGGAGTCACTGCAGAAGTCGGAGAGCCTCCAAGAGCTCATCGACCTGCTGGCTGAGCGCCTGCAGCGATCGGTCGCCCTCGACGACGTCGCCTTGAACCTGATCGCCGCCAGTCGACACTTCGGCGACGAGGACACCGTCCGGGTGCAGTCCATCCTCGGCAGGGGCGTCGATCCGGAGCTCCAGGCCCAGGTCCTCGCCCTGGGAATCGCGGACCTCGACGGCCCTCGACGCATCGAGCCGCCCGTCGGGCTGGGAGCGAAGCCGCGCATCTGCGCGCCCGTGCGCTGCGCCGGCGTGCTGCTCGGATATCTGTGGCTCATCGACGACGAGTGCATCACCGCGGAGGACCTGAGGGACACAGCGCTCGTCGCCGATCAGACCGGGATGATCCTCTACCGGCGGGAGCTGTTCCTGCAGCGCCGACAGGCTCGGGCGAGCTCGCTGCTCCGCGACCTGATCTCCGCGGACGAGCCGACGCGTGCCGCGGCCGCGCACGAGGCCCTCGACGAGGAGCTGGTGCCACCGGACACGGAGGTCACCATCGGGATCATCGCGCCCAGGGATCCGACCGGCGAAGGCCTGTCCGACGCACTCCTCCAGACGGCGCAGCACGGCACGAGCATGAGCACGACCCCCGCCATCCTGTGCCTGCCGAGATCCCACGAGCTCGTCGTCCTCGTCGCCCATCCGTCCGAAGGCGCTGCGCAGGAGCCGGACAAGGTCATGCACCGCCTGATGGCCAACGCAGCCGAGCGAACGCGCACGAGCGCCATGGTGGGCGTCGGCGACCGACGATCGCGACTGACGGATGCGCATCGGTCCTACCAGGAGGCCGTGGTCGCGGTCCGCGCGGCGCGGTTCCTGTCCCGCACGGACGACGTGGTGACCTGGGACTCGCTGGGCGTGTACGGCCTGCTCGCCCGCCTGGACCCGCAGGAGCTCGCCCTGGGCGCACCTGCGATGCCCCTCGCCCGGTTGGCAGCCAGCAGGAACGGTGACGTCCTCCTCGCCACCGCGGAGACCTTCCTCGATCTGGCGGGCAGCATGCGACGCTCCGCCGAAGCCCTCCACATCCATCGGGCCACCCTGTACCAGCGGCTGGCGCGGATCGAGGAGGTGACCGGGCTCGACCTCGACGACGGCGGGGATCGCCTCACGCTGCACCTCGGTCTGAAGCTCGCACGGCTGACCGGAGGGGTTCCGACGGCTGATCGCGGTGGATCGACAATCGTCGACAACCCCCGCCGAAGTAGCTGACTTTTGCCGATAGCAACGGCTGTCACGCCCTCCCATACTTGGTGACCAGATCACGTCGGGAAGGCGGAGCTTCATGAGTCACTCGCAGCACCAGACGGCCAGGAGCCTCGCGTCCGGCCCGCTGCTGACGCTCGACGGAGTGTGCGTCGCCTACCGGCACCACGAGGTCGTCCACGACGTCTCGCTCGACGTCGCCGCCGGCGAGGTCGTCGCGCTGATCGGCCCGAGCGGCGCCGGGAAGAGCAGCCTGCTGCGCGCCATCAACTTCCTCGAACCGGCGAGCAAGGGCCGGATCCTGCTGGACGGCGTCGAGGTCGGCGGCTCCCGTCGAACGCTCGACCTGCTCCGGAGGGAGGTGGGGATGGTGTTCCAGTCGTTCAACCTCTTCCCCCACCTGACGGCCCTGCAGAACGTGATGCTCGCCCCCGTCCACACCTTGGGGATCCCGAAGGAGCAGGCGCGCGAGCGCGCCCTGGCGCAGCTGACCCATGTCGGCCTCGCCGAGCACGCGCACGTCAAGCCCGGCAAGTGCTCCGGCGGTCAGCAGCAGCGGATCGCCATCGCGCGCGCCCTGGCGATGGACCCGAAGGTGATGCTGTTCGACGAGCCGACCTCGGCCCTCGACCCGGAGCTCGGCGCCGAGGTCCTGACCACGATGCGCACCCTCGCTGCCGAAGGCATGACGATGCTGGTCGTCACCCACGAGATGCACTTCGCCGAGGACGTGGCGGATCGCGTCGTCTTCATGGCCGACGGCCGCGTCGTCGAGCAGAACACCGCCGGCAAGCTCATGCGGGATCCGCAGCACCCACGGACCCAGCGCTTCCTCAACGCGGTCAGGAACCGCTAGGCGTGGACACGATCCTTCGAGAGCTGGCGGCGGGCATCCCCCAGACCATCGAGATCACCCTTGCCTCCTTCGCCATCGCGGCCGTCCTGGGGCTGCCGCTGGCGATCCTGCGTCGCTCTCCGTTCTGGCTGGTCCGGATGCCGGCAGTGGTGATCGTGGAGGTGCTGCGGGCCGTCCCGCCGATCGTCTGGCTCTTCCTCATCTACTACTCGTTGTTCAGCAGCGACCAGGTGCGGCTCACGACCTTCCAGGCCGCCGTCGTCGGCCTGGGCCTCATCTACGCGGCCCACCTCTCCGAGGTCTACCGTGCCGGCCTGAACGCGGTGCCCGTCGGCCAGTGGGAGGCGACCCGAGCTCTGGCGCTCCCCCGTCTCCAGACGTACGGGCGCGTCATCCTGCCGCAGGCTCTCGTCGTCGTCGTGCCGCCCATGGCGACCTTCGCCATCGCCCTGCTGAAGGACAGCGCCATCGCCTCCGTGATCGGCGCCAACGACATCACCTTCCACGCGGTCCAGCTCACCCAGCAGGACCTGAACGGGCTGGCCAACTTCACCGTCGCAGGCCTGCTGTACATCCTTCTCGGCGTGCCGTTCGCCCTGCTGGCCAGGGGATCGGACCGGGTCCTGTCCCGACGACTGGCGGGAGCGTGACGATGTCGATGGTCGAGGAGTGGCGCGAGTACCTGCCCGACTTCCTGGACGGGCTCGGGGTGACCCTGCAGCTGACCGGGGCCAGCCTGCTCGTCGGCCTGCCCCTCGGACTGATGCTGGCATTGGCCATGACGACGCCGCGGGCTGCCCTCCGCTGGCCCGTCATGGTGCTCGTCGAGCTCGGGCGGGGGGCGCCGGCCCTCGTGGTCCTGTACTTCGTCTACTACGGGCTGCCACAGCTGAGCCTGACCTGGAGCAGCTTCACCTGCGCCACGATCGCGCTCGGGTTCACGACAGCCGCCTACACCGCAGACATCTTCCGAGCCGGGATCGACTCCATCCCGGCCGGACAGCGGGAAGCCTGCCAGGCGCTGGGGCTGTCCCACGGGAGCGAGCTGCGGCTGGTGATCCTGCCCCAGGCCGTTCGCGTCGTGATCCCACCGCTCATCGGATTCTGCATCCTGCTGTACCAGGGCACGTCACTCGCGTTCGCGGTCTCGGTTCCAGAGCTGCTCAGTCGTGCCTACAACGCGGCGTCCATCACCTACCAGTTCACGGCCGCCCTGACCCTTGCCGGACTGGTGTACGCCGCCATCTCGCTCGCTGCCGTGGCGCTCATGCGCGCCCGGTGGCCGCGACGCGCGGCCAAGCCCGCGATCGCCGAGCCGGCCTGAACAGCGCCGACCTCTCTCCCCGTCAGACCCTCACAGATCAGACCCTCACAGAACGGATCGAACGATGAATCTGAGCCGTGGCCTCGTCGGCGTCGCCGGCACCATCCTGACGGCAGCAGTACTGAGCGGCTGCGGCGGCTCCGACGACTCCGGGTCGTCGTCCCGGTCGGACTGCACGCCGTCCCACCCCGACGTACCGACCCTGGCCACGGGGGATCTGACGGTCCTGGTGTACGTCACGCCGCCGTACACCACCCAGGAGGGGAACGGCTTCGGCGGCGTGGACGCCACGATCGTGAAGAGGCTGGCCGAGCTCGAGTGCCTGGATCTCAAGACGCAGTCCGTGGCAGCCGCCGCCGGGCTCGCCAGCATCCAGGCCGAGCGCGCCGACATCGCGATCGGGGGCATCTACTACACCGAGGAGCGGACGGAGACCCTGAGCCTCAGCGACCCGATGTACCGCGACGGCATGGCACTCGTGTCCACCGGTGCGGTCGACGGCACCCTGGCCGGCCTGGAGGGCAAGACGATCGGGGTGGTGCAGGGCTACCTGTGGAACGAGGACTTCCAGGCCGCCCTCGGCGCCGACAACGTCAAGCTCTACCAGGACACGGCGGGCTTGATCACCGACGTGAAGAACGGCCGCCTCGATGCGGCCGTGCTCACCAGCGCGGAAGTGGGCTTCCGTGCGAAGGAGGACTCGAAGCTGACAGCGACGAGCTTCCAGCCGACACCCGAGATCGCCGCGTCGACGAGTGAGAACGGAGTCGTCCTCGCGCTGCCCAAGAGCGCGACGGCCCTGACCCAGGCACTCAACGAGGACATCGCCGTGCTGATCGGCGACGGGACGGTCGCGGCCGCACTGGAGGCGCAGGGGATGGATCCGGCCCTGGCAGGTCCGGCCACCCCGTAGCTCCCGCCGCGTACTTCCCGACCAGCTCGTCGGCAGTCTCTCTGCCGGCTCCGACTCGACCCCTGGGACCTCTCCATGAACCACACCGAGTACGACGCCGCCATCATCGGGGCCGGGGTCGTCGGCTGCTCGATCGCCTATGCGCTCGCGCGCAACGGCTACCGCGTCCGTGTCCTCGACCGCGGGGGAACCGCGGGAAGCGGATCCACCAGTGCCTCCTCGGCCAACATCCGCTTCAACTACTCCACGTGGGAGGGCGTCGCGACGTCGTGGGAGTCCCACGCGATGTGGGAGGACTGGGAGGCACACCTCGGCGGAGCCGACGACGACGGCATGGCCCGGTTCATCAGGACCGGTGGCGTGGTCCTGGACTCCCCCGACCAGGACACCGAGCGCGTCCTCGCCTTGTTCGAGCGAGCCGGGATCCCCTACGAGCGGTGGGACTCCTCCACCCTCCGCTCGCGGCTGCCGATGCTCGATCCCAGCCGGCACCACCCGCCCAAGCAGATCACCGACCCCGCCTTCTGGGAGGAGCCCCACGGCGAGGTCGGCGGGTACTGGGTTCCGGATCAGGGCTTCGTCGACGACCCCGCACTGGCCGCTCACAACCTGATGAGCGCGGCGCGGAGACACGGCGCCGACTTCTGCTTCCACACCTCGGTGACGGCGATCCGCCGTGCCGGAGGGGCCGTCACGGGGCTGGAGGTCGCCGGCGGCCCGCACCTGCCGGTCCGGATGGTGATCAACGCGGCCGGACCGCACTCGGCGACCGTCAACGCGCTCGCCGGAGTGCTCGACGACTTCAACGTGGGCACCCGTCCGATGCGCCAGGAGGTCCACCAGGTTCCGTCCCCGCCCGGGTTCTCCGGGGACCGACCGGTCCCGCTCGTCGGCGATCTCGACCTCGGCACGTACTTCCGGGGCACGCCGAGCGGTGAGCTGCTCATCGGCGGCACCGAGCCCGCCTGCGACCCGATGGAATGGCTCGAGGACCCCGACGAGTACGACCACCGCCCGACCAAGCGGGTCTTCGACGCTCAGGTCTTCCGCGCGGCGAGGCGGGTGCCCGACCTCACGGCCCCGAACGTCCCTCGCGGCATCGCCGGTGTGTACGACGTATCCGACGACTGGATCCCGATCTACGACAAGACGTCGCTTGCCGGCTACTACGTGGCGATCGGCACCAGCGGGAACCAGTTCAAGAACGCCCCCCTCATCGGCGACCTCCTCGCCGCCATCATCACCGCCGCCGACAACGGCGTCGACCACGACTCCGACCCGGTCCGGATGGTGCTGCCATGCACCGGGCACACGATCGACCTGTCCCACTACAGCCGACGGCGGACGGTCGATCGGAGCAGTCCGCTCAACGTCATGGGATGACGGAGGAGCGATCATGACCACCCCTCTCCACTGGCCGACAGCCGAGGGCCGCCTCTCGGGCCAGGTGAACCTGGACGGCCGCGACATGATCATGCTGTCGTCCAACGACTACCTCGGCCTGGCGGGCGACCAGCGCGTGATCGACGGCGCCCACCGCGCCCTGGACACCTACGGCGCCGGCATCGGCCTGAACCCCAGCATCGCGCTGACGCGGGTCCACCGGGAGCTCGCGGACGAGCTCGCGGCGTACCTGGGAACCGAGGCCGTGCTGTTGTTCAACTCGTGCGCATCCGCCAACTGCGCCACCCTCCAGACCCTTGCCGACACCCCGCAGTCGACGATCGTCAGTGACGAGTACAACCACGCCAGCATCGTCGACGGATGCCGACTGGCCCGCGGCAGGACGAGCGTCTACCGGCACGACGACCTCGCCTCGCTGGAGGGCCTCACCGACGGGCTCGCGAACGACGCGCGGACCCTGCTCGTCACCGACGGCGTGTTCAGCATGGAGGGGTCGGTGGCACGCCTCGACCGGCTGCAGCCGCTGGCGGACCGTGTCGGCGCCCACCTGGTGGTGGACGAGTCACACGCGATCGGCGTCATCGGTCCGACCGGGCGCGGGTCGGTGGAGCACCACCGCTCCCGCCCGTCGACGATCCGGACCGGGACGTTCTCCAAGGCGCTCGGCGCGGGGCTGGGCGGGTTCCTCGCCGGACCGAAGGACGTGGTGGACGATGTCGGCGCGCGCGGCCGGTTCTTCATCTTCACCAGCCCCATGCCCGCCGCGACGGCCGGGGCGGCGCTCGCCGCGATCCGCCTCATCCGCGACGACGGCAGCCGGCTCGAGCGCCTCGCCGCCAATGTCGCCCGCTTCCGCGGAGGCATGAAGGACACCGGCTGGGACCTTCTCGACAGTCCGGGACCGATCGTCCCGGTGATGCTCCACGACGACGACCGCGCGCTCCGCGTCGCGGCCACGTTGCGCGACCTCGGGATCTTCACCGCTGCCTTCAGCTTCCCGGTCGTGCCCCGCGGAACGGCGCGCATTCGAGTCCAGATCTCGGCAGCACACACCGACGACCACATCGACACGGCGATCGAAGCCTTCGCCAGGGCGGCGACGCTCGACGACCAGACCAGGAGCTGACTCGATCATGTTCGCACTGCAGAAGACCGCGCCCACGCCGGGATTCACTGCCACAG